>JBEICA010000083.1:0-12999 GCA_040373665.1 Burkholderiales bacterium
CGCGGCGGACCAGATCCTCGTGGCCCCTGGTCATGGGGTCGAAGGTGCCCGGGTAGACGGCGTGTTTCATGGATCAGTCTTCTGCAGCAGGTGCGCGTGGACGTTGCCGGCCCTGAGCCGGCGCAGCACGGACCAGCCGTCGACTGCAACCACCTCTGCCGGCGCCTCGACATAGACCACACCCAGAGGCGGCACGTGAGAGGCGACCCGCCCGAGCAACCTCGGCGGGTCGGCCTCGGCGAAAGGAGGGTCGGCAAACACCACGTCGAACTGGCGGCGATCCGTTCGCAGGAATTCTAGCGCATCGCCCTGCAACACCTGGACGCCACCCATACCGAAGGAACGCACGTTCTGCCGCAGGGCCTCGACGGCGAGCCGATCCGCATCGATGAGGACCACCTCGGTCGCGCCGCGCGATGCCGCCTCGAGACCCAGGGCGCCGCTGCCGGCGAACAGGTCGAGTACGCAACGGCCGGTAAGGTCCTGGCCGAGCCAGTTGAAAAGCGTCTCCCGCACCCGGTCGGGTGTCGGCCGCAGCCCCGGCCGGTCGGGAAATCTCAACAGGCGGCGTCGATGACTGCCGCCGATGATGCGGACCTGCCCGATGCTCACCGGCCTGTAGCCACCGCACCGACCACCACGGTCACGAGACGGTCAGGATCGATGCGGCGCCGGAAGGCATCGCGGATCTGATCCCGTGTCACCGCCTCGATGTTCTCCACGAACCGGTCCAGGTAATCGAGAGGCAGACCGTAGAACCCCATCAGGCCAAGGTAGTCGTGGATCTTCTTGTTGGAATCGATGCGCAACGGAAAGCCGCCCACCAGGTTGAGCTTCGCCGCGGCGAGTTCCTGCTCGGAGGGCCCGGACTCGACGTAGGCACGCAATGTCGAACGAACCACCTCCAGGGCCTGCGCTGCCTGGTCCTTGCGGGTCTGCAGCCCGATCTGAAAGACCCCACCTGCAGCGGACGGCATGAAGGCACTGTAGGAACTGTAGGCGAGGCCACGCTTCTGGCGTATCTCGTCCACGAGACGGGAGGAGAACCCGCCACCGCCCAGGACGTAATTGCCCACGAAGAGCGGGAAATAGTCCGGATCATTGCGCGCCATCGCGGGCTGTCCGACGAGGATATGGCTCTGCGACGCAGGATGCTCGATGAAGCGTTCCACCGCTGCGGTGACCGCCCCGGTGATGGGAAGAGGCTCGAGAGGGCGATCGGCCCGGGCAAGACTGCCGGTCAGACGGCGAGCGATCCCGTCCGCCTCCTCGCGGGATACATCTCCCATGATGGCCACCACCGCCCAATCCGAGCGGAACCACCTGGTGTAGTGACTGCGCAGATCCTCACGGGTCAGCGCAGCGACCGAACCGATCTCGCCCACACCCCGCAGCGCATAGGGGTGGTCCCGGTAGATCGCTGCCGAGAAGGCCCGCTCTGCCAGGCTCTCAGGCTTCATGGCGGCCTCCTTCAGGTTCGCCATCACACGCGCCTTCTCGCGCTCCAGCACCTCGGAGAGGAAGTCTGGCGCCTGCAGCACCGTGGCCAGCAATTCCAGCGCGCGGTCCCGTTCAGACGGGGCGGACAGGGTACGCAGGGCGTAGCCCGCCCGGTCGGCATCGAAACGCGTGCTCATCTGGGCACCGACATCCGCCAGACCGGCGGCTATCCCGGTCTCGGGCATGCCGCCCGCACCAAGCCGCATCATGGAGAGCGCCATGGCCGCGCGTCCGGAAGTCTCCGCGGTATCGCGGGCGTACCCGGCAGGCAGGTCGACGCTCACGTCAATCATGGGCAGGGCACGGTTCTCGACGAACAACACGCGCGCGCCGTTGGGCAGGGTCCAGGCCTCTATGGGCAGCGTTGCCCGGGCCAACGAGGCCAGACCGAGAAGAACGATGCCAGCACACAGGCGGGCGCCGACGGAAAGACGGGACAGGGTGGTGGTCATGAAACGCACCTCAGTGGCTGGTGGAAGCGCCCGCGGCGCTGCCGGCAACGCGCTCGGAAAGCGGCTGGGGCTCCAGAACCGCCACCGTCAGGCCGTCATCGACCAGATAGCGGCGCGCGACATCCTGAACCTGGGCGGACGTCACCTCGCGGATGCGGCGGACCTGCGTGGCGGCGGAATCGTAGGGCACGCCTGCGTTGTCCAGGATGCCCATCTGCATGGCCTGGTAGAACATCGAATCGCGCTGAAACACCTGCTGTGCGATCACCTGCGCCTTCACGCGGTCCAACTCGTCGGCGCCCACCCCCTCATCGACGATGCGGCGGATCTCCCGCCTCAGCGCGGCCTCCAGATCAGCAACCGTCCGGCCAGGCGCGGGCACGCCATCGAGCGTGAACATCCCGGGTCCGCGGTTGACGCTGTCGTAACCGGCCCCCGCATTGAGGGCAACGCGCTCCTCGCGCACCAGGATCCGGTCGAGCCTCGCGGCATCACTGCCGTCGAGGACGCCCACCAGCACGCCAAGCGCGTAAGGCTCCCAGTCATCCGCCACGTCCCGGATCACCGGCGCATGCCACCCCATCAGGAGATAGGGCAGTTCCCCGGGAGCCTTCACCACCAGCCGCTTGAGTCCGCGTTGCGGCGGCTCGACCTGCGGCTTGCGCGCTGGCAGGGGACGGACTGGAAGTGAACCGAACTTTTCTCCGGCCACCCGGAAGACCTCCTCCGCCTCGACGTCGCCCACGACTACCAATGTGGCGTTGTTGGGCGCGTACCAGGTGTCGTACCAACTGCGCGCATCCTCGACGGTCATGTTCTCCAGATCGTTCATCCAGCCGATGATCGGCCACTTGTAGGCACTGACGGTGTAGGCGGCAGCCATGAGTTGCTCATAGAGCAGGGCCCGCGGCTTGTCGTCGGTGCGCATGCGCCTCTCCTCCATGACGACCCGGATCTCCTTCGCGAACTCCTCGGGCGACAGCACGAGGTTGCGCATGCGATCCGCCTCCAGGCCGAGAGCAATCGACAGCTTGTCCTTGTGCAACTGCTGGAAGTAGGCGGTGTAGTCCTTGCTGGTGAAGGCGTTGTCCTTGCCACCCGCCTGAGCGATGGTCTTGGAGAATCTGTCGCCCGGGTTGTTGACGGTGCCCTTGAACATCATGTGCTCGAGCACATGGGCCACGCCGGTGGTGCCGCTGGTCTCGTCCATGCTGCCGGCGCGATACCAGACCATGGAGGCCACGGTGGGAGCGCGGTGGTCCTCCATGACAATGACCTTCATGCCGTTGGCGAGGACCCGATGACTCGTCTCTCCCTGGGCGGCGTGCAGCGGGGGGACAGGCATGAGTGCGGCAAGCAGCGCGAGGGCGCTGCCGACATTGCATAGGGAAGGCTTCATCGGAGGCTGGAGGAGCGGGTCGACAATAGTAGAATCGGGGTCGGGAAGCAGGACAGGACCACGTCCCTGCGCCCCCGACCGGACGCTCCGGCGACAGCGAATTCGCTGTCGCGGCGCAGTGGACGGGACCTCTGACACTCTATCACCATGCTGAGTTTCCTGAAGGGCAAGGACAAGGACCGCGCCGCATCCGAAGAGGCCCCGCGTTCCTGGACGCAGCGCCTGCGCGACGGTCTTGCGGCGACGCGCGAGAAGCTGGGCGGCCAGCTCGCCCAGCTGTTCACTGCCAGCGGTCGCATCGACGAAAGCTTCTACGAGGAGCTCGAGACCATCCTGCTGTCCTGCGACGTCGGTGTCGCAGCCACATCGCACCTTATCGAGGTCACCCGCAGCAGAGTCCGCAAGGCCGGTCTTTCCAGCCCCGACGAAGTCCGGGCGGTGCTCAAGGAGGTACTGTCGGAACTCGTGAAGCCTCTTGAGCGGCCTCTGCGTGTCTCGGATGCCAGGCCCTTCGTGATCCTTCTCTGCGGTGTGAACGGAGCCGGCAAGACCACGTCGATCGGCAAACTCGCACACCTGTTCCAGGCCCAGGGGCACTCCGTACTGCTGGCGGCCGGTGACACGTTCCGCGCGGCGGCCAGGGAACAACTCGCCGAATGGGGCAGCCGCAACAACGTGACCGTGGTTGCCCAGCAAGGCGGCGATCCCGGAGCGGTCATCTTCGATGCCATCCAGTCCGCGACCGCGCGGGGCGTGTCCATCGTCCTGGCGGATACGGCGGGCCGCCTGCCAACCCAGGCGCATCTGATGGAGGAACTGCGGAAGGTACGCCGGGTGACCGGCAAGGCACTGGAGGGCGCGCCCCACGAGACTCTGCTCGTTCTGGACGCCAACACCGGGCAGAACGCCGTGGCCCAGGTCAAGGCCTTCGACGATGCCATCGGCCTGAGCGGCCTGGTGCTCACCAAGCTCGACGGTACGGCCAAAGGTGGTGTGATCGCCGCCATCGCGCGGGAGCGTCCGATCCCCCTGCGCTTCATCGGGGTCGGCGAATCACTGGAAGACCTGCGTCCGTTCGAGGCCCGGGCTTTCGTCGATGCGATGCTCGACTGAGCCTCACGCGGAGACATCGGACGTGGACAAACCCGCGATGAACAGGTCTGCTGCGCACGCGCCCGCACCCGGCGGGCATCAGCACCATCTCACCGTCCTGCCATTCACGTGATCCGACTGCGCGATATCGTCAAACGTTACCCCGGAGGACATGAGGCCCTTGCCGGGGTCTCCCTGGACGTGCACAAAGGCGAGTTCACCCTGCTGACCGGACACTCCGGCGCCGGCAAGAGCACGCTGTTGAAACTCGTGGCAGCCATCGAACGCCCCACCAGCGGAATCGTGGAGGTGAGCGGGCGGGATCTGTCGAAGCTCGGCCCGACGGCCATCCCGTATATGCGGCGCAAGCTCGGCCTGGTCTTCCAGGACCTCAAGCTGCTTCACGACCGAAGCGTATTCGAGAACGTGGCCTTGCCGCTGCGGATCACCGGGTTCGACGGTCGTGAGATCGGCCGGAGGGTCCGCGCAGCCCTGGACCGCGTCGGATTGCTGGACCGGGAACGTCAGGTCCCGCGCGCCCTGTCTGGCGGCGAGCAACAGCGACTGTGCATCGCCCGCGCCGTGGTGCACCGGCCGGCACTCATTCTTGCGGATGAACCCACCGCCAACCTTGACGAGGCGTATGCACGGGAGATCGGCGCCCTGTTCCAGGCGCTGCACGCCGTAGGCACGACCCTGGTCGTGTCCACCCATTCGCCTACCGCCTTCGCCGGTGCCAGCCTGCGCCTCGTGGCCCTGGAGGCGGGGAGGCTCGCAGGGTGAAGGCCTGGCTGCGGGAACACCTGCTCGCCCTCCTCGACAGCGCCGGCCGGATGGTGCGGCACAGTCCGGCCACCGTGCTGAACGTGCTGGTCATCGGGCTCGCCCTGTCGCTGCCCGCCGGGCTCTTCGTCGCCATCAAGAGTGCCGCGCTGCTCGCTCCTGAACGCACGCCGGATGCGCAACTCACTGTGTTCATGGCAACTTCTGCCACGGACGCGGAGGTGGAGGCGACGGCTGGCCGGCTCCGCAGCCACCCTGCGGTGGCGCGGGCCGAGATCATCCTCAAGGACAAGGCACTGGAAGCACTCAGGGGTACCGCCGGCCTCGGCGGCGTGGTCGAGGAACTGGGCCGCAATCCGTTGCCCGACGCCGTCGTCGTGTCGGCCCGCCGCGGCGCACTGGACCAGCTGGAAGGTCTTCGCGCCGAGGCGACCGGCTGGCCCGCTGTAGAGCATGTGCAGCTCGACAGCATCTGGGCCCGCCAACTGGAGGACGCAGTACGGGCCGGGCGTCGCGCCGTGGCTCTGGTGGGCGTCCTGCTGGCGGTCGGTCTGGTCGCCGTGACCTTCAACACCATCCGGCTGCAGGTGCTCGCCCGGCGCGAGGAGATCGAGGTGTCGAAGCTCATAGGCGCCACCAACGCCTTCATCCGCCGGCCTTTCCTCTATTTCGGCACTCTGCAGTGCCTGCTTGGTGCCCTGTTGGCCTGGGCACTGGTGTGGATTGCCGCCCGCAGCCTCGAATCGCATCTGGGCAGTTTGCTGGATGCTCTTGGCCCCGAGCACCGCCTTCCGGACCTCACCGCCCCGGAAGCGGGGCTGTTGGCCATGCTGGCGGCGGCGATCGGATGGGCCGGAGCCTGGATGTCCGTCTCGTTCTTCCTGCGCAAGCTCGACCCCTGAACCGTCGACAAACCCGGTTGCGCCGGAAATGGCTTTACCCCGACGAAACTTTGCCGATCATTGGCACTCACAGACATCGAGTGCTAACATTTCCTCAGGAGGATCAAACACCCTATGTCCACTGCCCTGACCCTGACCGAGTCCCTTCCTTCCGTCGCCAGCATCGACAGCTACGTGCAGGCAGTCGGCCGTTTCCCCATGCTCACGCAGGAGGAGGAGAGCCGGCTTGCAAGACAGTATCGGGATGAAGGGGATGTGGAGGCGGCGCGGCGTCTGGTGTTGTCTCATCTGCGGCTGGTGGTTGCCATCGCCAGGGGATACATGGGCTACGGCCTTCAGCATGCCGACCTGATCCAGGAGGGCAACATCGGGCTGATGAAGGCCGTGAAACGTTTCGACCCGGATCGTGGCGTACGTCTGGTGTCCTTCGCAGTGCACTGGATCCGCGCCGAGATCCATGAGTTCATCCTGCGCAACTGGCGCATCGTCAAGATCGCCACGACCAAGGCCCAGCGCAAGCTGTTCTTCAACCTTCGCAGCATGAAATCCGGCCTCAACGCCCTCACGCCGGATGAGGTGGGGGCCATGGCCACGGAGCTGCGGGTGAAGCCCGAGGATGTGGTCGAGATGGAAACAAGACTGGGCGGGGGAGACGTCTCCCTGGAGCCTCTGTCCGAGGATGACGAAGACGCCTACGGTCCGATTGCGTACCTGTCGAACCCCGAAGATGAGCCGGGTCGCATCCTGGAACACGCCGAACAGGAGCACGTTCGTACCGAGGGGCTGGCAAATGCGCTGTCCCGCCTGGACCCGCGCAGCCAACGCATCATCGAGGCGCGCTGGCTGCGTGAGACCAACACAGCGACCCTTCACGAACTGGCCGATGAATTCGGCGTCTCTGCCGAGCGGATCAGGCAGATCGAGGCACAGGCGATGAAGAAACTGCGGCTGGCCTTGGGCGAAACCGCCTGATCACCCGACAGACCTGCACTGCAGAGGGCCCCGGAAGGGGCCCTTTGCATTGATCCTCAGATGCGCGTGCAGCGCGGCTGGCAGCGGGTCAGCCCCTGGCCAGAAGGATTGCAAGATCTGAAACGATGGACCCGGCATCGGCATTGCCGGCGACGTACAGGCGCACCCGCCCCTCGGGATCGAACACGTACATGGCCGAGGTGTGGTCCACCGTGTAGTTGTCGGCACTGGATCCCGGCTGTCGGATGGCGATGGCGTTGAAGCCTCGAACGGTTGCCTGTACCTGGTCAGGCGTGCCGGTCAATCCGAGGAAGGAGGGGTGAAAACCCGTGGTGTAGGCCTTGAGCATCTGCGGGTTGTCTCGCTCCGGATCCACGGTCACAAGGAGCACCTGGACGCGGGCGGCATCCGGCCCCAGGCGATCCAGGACCGCCTTCAGCTTGACCAGCGCCGTCGGGCAGACATCAGGGCAATGCGTGAAACCGAAGAAGACGACCACGACCTTCCCGCGAAAATCGGCGAGCGTCCGCGGAGTCCCATTGTGGTCGACCAACTGGAAATCACGGGCAAAGGTGGCGCCCGTGATGTCCGTCGCATTGAAGGAAGGGGTACCGCCTTTCCCGCAACCGCCGGCAAGCGCCAGAGGGATGCCGGTCACCAGCGCAGACAGAAAACCTCTCCGGGTTTTCACCAGACGAGGTAATGGTCCACCAGAAGGACCGCGAACAGAGCAGTCAGGTAGACGATGGAGTAGCGGAAGGTCTTCTGTGCAAGAGCGTCGCTGTAGGCGACATGGATCCGCCAGGCGTAGCCAAGGAAGATTCCCCCCAGGACCAGCGCTCCCACCAGATACAGCCAGCCGCTCATGCGCACTGCGAACGGCATCAGGGTGACGGCGACCAGGATCACGGTGTAGAGCAGCACGTGCAGTCGGGTGAACTTCTCCCCGTGCGTCACGGGAAGCATCGGCAAACCCGCCTTCGCATACTCGTTGCGCCGGTACAAAGCGAGTGCCCAGAAGTGCGGCGGCGTCCAGGCGAATATGATGAGAAACAACAACAAGGCCTCGTGCGTCACCTGTCCCGTCACTGCCGCCCAGCCGAGCACCGGTGGCATCGCCCCCGAGGCGCCCCCGATCACGATGTTCTGGGGGGTGGCTGGCTTCAACAGCACGGTGTAGATGATGGCATAGCCCACGAACGTGGCTCCGGTGAGCCACATGGTCAGCGGATTGACGAAGTCGTGGAGGATCCACAGCCCGATGCCGCCGATGAAGCAGGCAAAACCGAGCGCCTGGGAGGACGTGAGTTGGCCCATGGGCAGCGGGCGCGCCCGGGTTCGGGCCATCAGCGCGTCGAGCTTCTGCTCGACCAGACAGTTGATCACCGCAGCAGCGCCAGCGACCAGGGCAATGCCGACCGTGGCACCGAGCAGCGGCTGGAGGGGCACCCAACCGGGCGTGGCCAGGAACATGCCGATCACAGCCGTGAACACGATGAGTGACACGACCCGTGGCTTGGTCAGCTGGTAGAACGACTGCAGGCGTGACCCCATTCCAGGCAGGATCGCACTGGTCGTCATCTCGGTCTCCACTACCTCTTTCTGACAGGGCGCAGAGTGTAGCACTGCCCCGCTTCGTTCCGTGCACCGCATCATCCCGGAAGGGTCAACCGATGCGCGACACCTTCAGCAGGTGGATGAGATCCTTCTTCATGCGGTTCGGATCGGGATCCTTCGGAAACCGCATCATGAGATTGCCGAGAGGATCGACGAGAAACACGTGATCCCGGGCTGCGCGCGCCTCGAGCAGGGACATCAGTCCGGGAACCTGCGCCGGCTTGAGCACCACCATTCCCTCGTGCTCCGCCAGCAACGCGGGATCGGGTGTCACGCCGTCAGTCACCACCCAGGCACGCGCGACCCGGTCCATCTCCTTGCCCTGGGTCAGACGCAGTTGCCGCACAAGCCACAAGCGCGCCCGACACGGCTCGGGGCAGCCGCCCGGATCGACCACGACCATCACCCACTTGCCCTTCAGCGCAACAACTTGAGGGTCGGCGGCCGCGGCGGATTCGAGTTCAGCCACGGGCGTGGGCGCGATCAGTTCGCCGTAGTTCTTCGAACCCTCTGGTCGCCAGCCGTAATAGAGCAGGTATGACGCGACCAGTGGCGCCACGCAAATGATGGCGAGGATGATCAGGCTACGCCGGCCGTGTTTTCTTGAGCTGTCGGTAGAGGAAGATGGCATGTAGGACCAGGATGAGGATTGCCATGGCGCCCCACTGGAAGGCGTAACCATAGTGTTTTGCGGATCCGCTGGCAGGCTTTGGCCAGTCACGCAGGAGGCCGTCGGCGGTGTCGGAATGTTGCTCGAGGACGAGGGGCTGGAAATCCAGCCCGAACCGCTGCCCGTATCTGTCCACCGTGACGTTCTGCCAGACCGCTGCGGTGAGCGGCGTCGCCCGGAACTCGAGAAATCGCCCTGAGGGCGGCAGCGCAAGTCCCCCCACAATGACCGTTCCGTCTGGCGTCGATACTGAGGGCAGGCGGGCGCGATCGAGGTCGCCCTCGACCCAACCCCGCTTGACCAGAACGTGTCGACCATCGTCAAGACGCAACGCAGAAAAGACGACATAGCCGGGTCTGGCCCCCCGGGCCTGATTGTCCTGGAGCACGGTCGTGTGCTGCAGGAAAACGCCGCGCGCGGTGACCGGACGGTAAAGGTTGTCCTCCGGCACCGTGTGGGATCCCAGATCGATTGCCGTCTGGCGGGCAGCCAGCTCCATTCGCTGAAGCAGCGCGTCCTTCCGTCGCCCCTTGTCATACTGCCAGTGACAGGCGGCGGCAGTGATGGCGAACCCGGCCACCGCCGCCAGCGTCACCACCCAGCGAGAACGTTTGACGGCCATGAGGTCAGGTCGCGATACGCAAATCGAGCGTGAGAAACATCATGAAATGACACCAGGATGACCGGTGTTGGGGCGCCGCAGCATCGCGTTGCGTAGTTGGTTACACTGAACGCTGGCAAGGGAGTTCGTTCATGAAATGGTTCGTCATCGCGGTGCTGGTGCTCATTTTGGGCAGTCTTGGTTCTGCCCTGTTCTATCTGGTGCGTGACAAAGGGGGCACCGACCGTACGGTCAAGGCGCTGACTTTGCGGATCGGGCTTTCGCTGGCTCTGTTTCTGTTGCTGATGGCTGGTCACTACTTCGGCCTGCTGCCTCGCGGGCGTCTCTGAGATTTCTCCGGGGCGGTCGCCGTCTCGACTGCTGCACAAACACAACCGCCGCTCCCATCGGGAGCGGCGGTTGTGTTTTGCGACTGTGGCCCCCCCTGGGCGACCACCCGGGGGGACGTCTCGTGCGTTACAGCCAGTAGACGAGCACGAAGAGCAACAGCCAAACCACGTCAACGAAGTGCCAGTACCAGGACACCGCCTCGAACCCGAAATGGTGTTCCGGCTTGAAGTGCCCAGCGAGGCAGCGGAACAGGATGACGATCAACATGAGCGTTCCCATGGTGACGTGGAATCCGTGGAAACCCGTCAGCATGTAGAACGTCGCGCCGTAGGCCCCGGAGGCCAGGCTCAGGTTGAGCTCGTGGAAGGCATGAACGTACTCATAGACCTGCAGGCACAGGAACAGGATACCGAGAGCCACGGTGGCAAGCAGGCCAAGGTTGAGCTGGGCGCGATTGTTCTTCTTGAGCGCCCAGTGAGCCCAGGTCACGGTCACGCCAGAGGTGAGCAGGATGAACGTATTGATCGCCGGAATGCCCCATGCGCCCATGGGCGTGAACTTGTCCTCGATCGCCGGGCCGGATGCGGGCCACAGGGACTTGAATTCCGGCCAGAGCAGCGCGCCTGTGTCCGCATCGGTCAGGCCGGGGACGGACAGAACCCGCATGTAGAACAACGCACCGAAAAATGCCGCGAAGAACATGACTTCCGAGAAGATGAACCAACTCATGCTCCAGCGGAAGGAAACATCCACCTGCTCGGAGTATTTGCCTCCTTCGCTCTCGCGAGCGACGGTGCCGAACCATCCGAAGAGCATCCACGCGAGGATGGCGAGCCCGATGGAGAGCATCCAGGGCCCGGCTCCGACATCATTCATCAGGAAAGCCGCACCGAAGCCCATGAAAAACAGGGCGACCGAACCCACGATCGGCCAGTGAGACGGGTTCGGAATGTAGTAGTGATAGGCGGCTTGCATTGTTGTTGACTCCCCTGTGTGAATTAAGAACCAGCCAAGCGGCCCGTCTCACGGGCTTCCGAGGCGGCAGCCGAGGGCTTGGCCGGCCCTTCGACGCGGAAGAAGGTATACGAAAGGGTGATTGTGTTCAGGTCTGCCGGAAGGTCGGGATGGATCACGAACACCACCGGCATGCGCCGGACTTCGCGCGGCTTCAACTCCTGAGTTGAAAAACAGAAACAGTCGAGCTTCCGAAAATACTGACCGGCGACCTGAGGTCCATAGGAAGGGATGGCCTGTCCCTTCACCGCGACATCCGAGTCGTTGCGCACCTCGTACATCACCTGAACCAGTTGGCCGGGATGCACACGCACGCTCGACTGGGTCGGCCGGAACTGCCACGGCAATTCGTTGCGGGTGTTGGCATCGAGCTCCAGTGTCAACGTCCTGCCCTCGTCGACCTGGGTGTTCGTGACGGCATCCGCCTGTTGGAGGTTGTTCAGTCCGGTGGCCTCGCACAACTTTTCATAGAAGGGCACGAGCGCGAAGCCAAAACCGAACATGGCGACAGCCACGACGAGCAGCTTGCCGAAAGTCCGCCGGTTCTCGCTGATCATGGCCATAGCAGACGGCGCACGATGATTCCGCAGAAGAAGAAGGCTGCAACCGCGAGCAGCAGGCCCAGTGTTCTGAGCCTGCCTGCTCCCCGGGCGTCAGCCGGTAGTGTCATGCGTCGGGCGAGTCGCCGCTTACTTCACGACCGGCGGCGTCTCGAAACTGTGATAGGGCGCAGGAGAGGGAAGCGTCCACTCCAGCCCTTCCGCACCCTCCCAGGGATTGGCCGCAGCCTTCTCGCCGCCACGGATGCACTTGATGACGCACCAGAGCAGGATGAGTTGGGAGAAGCCGAAACCGAACGCACCGATCGACGCGACCATGTTGAAGTCGGCAAACTGGGTCGAATAATCCGGGATGCGGCGGGGCATGCCGGCGAGACCCAGGAAGTGCATGACGAAGAAGGTGACGTTGAAGAAGATCATGGACAGCCAGAAGTGCAGCTTGCCCAGCCTCTCGTCGTACATGTGGCCGGTCCACTTGGGAAGCCAGTAGTAGACGCCCGAGAACAGCGCGAACAACGAGCCGGCCACCAGAACGTAGTGGAAGTGCGCGACCACGTAGTAGGTGTCCTGGATCTGGATGTCGATCGGCGTGATGGCGCAGACGAGCCCGGTAAACCCACCCATCGTGAACACGAAGAGGAAGCCGACTGAGAAAAGCATCGGCGTCTCGAAGGTCATCGAACCCTTCCACATCGTCGCAACCCAGTTGAACACCTTCACCCCGGTGGGCACGGCGATCAGCATGGTGGCGTACATGAAGAACAACTGGCCGGCCGCCGGCATGCCGGTCACGAACATGTGGTGCGCCCAGACGATGAACGACAGGATGGCGATCGACGCCGTCGCGTACACCATGCTCGTGTAGCCGAACAGCCGCTTGCGGGCGAAGGCCGGGATGATGGCGCTGATGATGCCGAAGGCCGGCAAGATCATGATGTACACCTCGGGGTGACCGAAGAACCAGAAGATGTGTTGGTACATGACGGGGTCGCCGCCGCCAGCTGGGTTGAAGAAGCTAGTACCAAAGTGACGGTCAGTGAGCGTCATGGTAATGGCGCCAGCCAACACAGGCATCACGGCAATCAA
>JBEICA010000039.1:0-18136 GCA_040373665.1 Burkholderiales bacterium
CGCGCAGGTGTCGACGTTGTTGTTGCCGAAGCCGGCGCGGATGAGCTTCTGCACGAGGAAGGTTTCCTCGTTGGTGCAGCGCGAGGAGGTGATGCCGCCGACGGCACCGCGGCCGTACTTCGCCTGGATGCGCTTGAACTCGGCCGCAGCGTGACCGACCGCCTCCTCCCAGCTCACCTCGCGCCACGGATCGTCGATGCTGGCGCGGATCATCGGCCTGGTGATGCGATCCTTGTGGGTGGCGTAGCCGGTGGCGAAGCGGCCCTTCACGCAGGAGTGGCCGTGGTTGGCGTGGCCATCCTTGTTGGGGACCATGCGGACGACGTCATTGCCCTGCATCTCCGCCCGGAAGGAACAGCCGACACCGCAATAGGCGCAGGTCGTCACCACGCTGTGCTCGGCCTGGCCCTTGTCGATGACCGATTTCTCCATCAGCGTCGCCGTCGGGCAGGCCTGTACACAGGCACCGCAGCTGACGCACTCGGAGTCCATGAAGTCCTCCTTCTGGCCCGGCGAGACCATGGAGGCGAAGCCGCGGCTGTCGATGGTGAGCGCGAAGGTACCCTGCGTCTCCTCGCAGGCACGCACGCAGCGCGAGCAGACGATGCACTTGGCCGGGTCGAAGGTGAAATAGGGATTCGAGGTGTCCTGGGTGGCCTTCAGGTGATTCGCGCCCTCGTAGCCGTAGCGCACCTCGCGCAGGCCGACGACGCCCGCCATGTCCTGCAGTTCGCAGTTGCCGTTGGCGGCGCAGGTCAGGCAGTCCAGCGGGTGGTCGGAGATGTAGAGCTCCATGACGTTGCGCCGCACCTTGGCCAGCGTGGCGGTCTGGGTGTGCACCACCATGCCGGGCGCGACCGGGGTCGTGCAGGACGCGGGGTAGCCGCGGCGGCCTTCGATCTCCACCAGGCACAAGCGGCAGGACCCGAAGGGTTCGAGCGAATCGGTGGCGCACAGCTTGGGGATGGACACCCCGGCCTCCGCGGCCGCCCGCATCACGGAGGTACCCTCGGGCACCGTCACCTGCATGCCGTCGATTTCCAGCGTCACCTCGCGCTCGCTCTTGCGTGGCGGGGTACCGAGGTCGATGTAGCGGATGCCCATGGTTTGTTGTCCTCCAGGGATCAGGCGGCAGCCGGCAGCTCGCGCGGCAGGCCGAAGTCTTCGGGGAAATGCTTGAGCGCCGAGAGCACCGGGTAGGGCGTCATGCCCCCGAGCGCGCACAGGGAGCCGTGGAGCATGGTGTCGCACAGGTCGCGCAGCAGGGCCACGTTGGCCTCGCGGTCGCGGTTGGCGATGATCCGGTCGATCACCTCGAAGCCGCGGGTCGAGCCGATGCGGCAGGGGGTGCACTTGCCGCAGGACTCGATGGCGCAGAACTCCATCGCGTAGCGCGCCATCTTCGCCATGTCGACCGTGTCGTCGAACACCACGATGCCGCCGTGGCCCACCATCGCCCCGGCCGAGGCGAAGGCCTCGTAGTCGAAGGGCATGTCGAACTGCGAGGCCGGGATGTAGGCGCCCAGCGGGCCGCCCACCTGCACGGCGCGGATGGGCCGGCCCGAGGCCGTGCCACCTCCCAAGTCCTCCAGCAGCTCCCGCAGTGTGACGCCGAAGGCGAGCTCGACCAGTCCGCCACGCCTGATGTTGCCGGTCAGCTGGATGGGCAGCGTGCCGCGCGAGCGGCCCATGCCGAAGTCGCGATAGAACTCGGCGCCGCGGTCCAGGATGATGGGCACCGAGGCGAAGGTGATGACGTTGTTGAGCACGGTCGGCTTGCCGAACAGCCCCGACACCGCCGGTACCGGGGGCTTGTAGCGCACCATGCCGCGCTTGCCCTCGAGGCTCTCCAGCAGCGAGGTCTCCTCGCCGCAGATGTAGGCGCCGGCGCCGCGGCGGACCTCGAGCTCGAAGCGCCTGCCGGAGCCGAGCACGTTGTCGCCCAGCACGCCGTGCAGCCGCGCCGCCGCGATCGCCGCCAGCAGGATGCGCTCCGCGTCCGGGTATTCCGAGCGCAGGTAGATGTAGCCCTGGGTGGCGCCGGTCGCGATGCCGGCGATCGCCATGCCCTCGATGAGCACCAGCGGATCACCCTCCATGATCATGCGGTCGGAGAAAGTGCCGGAGTCGCCTTCATCGGCGTTGCAGACGACGTACTTCTGGTCGGCCTCCGTCTGCAGCACGGTGTTCCACTTGATGCCGGTGGGGAAGGCGGCGCCACCGCGGCCGCGCAGTCCGGAGTCGGTCACGGCCTTGACCACGTCCGCTCCCGACATGGCGATCGCATTGCGCAGGCCGCGCAGGCCGCCGTGGGCCTCGTACTCGGGTACCGACACGGGGTCGGTGAGTCCGACGCGGGCGAAGCAAAGACGCTGCTGGCGGGCGAACCAGGGGTGGTCCTCGATGTCCCCCACACGCAGGGGATGGTCGCCGCCCGAGAGGAAACCGGCGTCGAACAGCGCCGGCACGTCAGCCGCCGACACGGGGCCGTAGGCGACGCGTCCCTGTGGCGTCTCCACCTCGACCAGCGGTTCCAGCCAGAGCAGGCCGCGGGTGCCGTTGCGGGTCATGGTGATCGCGTCGCCGCGGGCTTTCGCCTCGGCGGCGATGGCGCGTGCCACCTCGTCGGCGCCGACGCTGCGGGCGGAGGCGTCCGCGGGAACGTAGATCCGGGTGCTCATGCGTCCCTCCGCAGTTCCGCCACCAGGGCGGGTACGCGCTCGGGCGTGACGCGCCCTCTCAACTGGTTGTCCACCATCACCGAAGGGGCACAGGCGCAGTTGCCCAGGCAGTAGATCGGCTCCAGGGTGACCGCGCCGTCGGCTGTCGTCTGGTGCAGGTCGACCCCCAGCGCCTCGCGCAGGCGCGCGAGCAGGGCGTCTGCGCCCATGGACTGGCAGGCCTCGGCCCGGCAGACCTGCAACACATGGCGGCCTGGCGCGACATCCCGGAAATGGTGGTAGAAGGAAATCACCCCGTGCACCTCGGCACGCGACAGGTTCAACGCCCGCGCAATGCGGGGAACGGCATCCTTCGGCACGAAGCCCAGATGGTCCTGGATGTCGTGCAACAGGGGCAGCAGGCCCCCGGGCACGTGCTGGTGGCGGTCGATGGCCCGACCGACGACGACACTCGCGTCATCCGGCATGAAATCCTCCTCCTGTGGTCCGCCAGCCGGGCAGACCTGCATGTGAACGGCCGGAGGAGGGGGCGCGATGATGACTGCGACAGGGTGCGCCAGGCGGTATGCTGGGCGGTGCACCCCCCTCCGACTCTGACATTCCGGACGCTAACAGGCGGGGCAGGTCTGCTCAATATGAAAAGAGGTTCACATGAAGCGCATCGCGGTCAAACCCACCTGGATCCTCGAGGATGAGACCGGCCAGCGCATCGGGCCGGAAGTGTTCGCCCTGCTCGGAGCCATCGAGGAGCGCCGCAAGCTCACCGAGGCGGCCGAGGCTGTCGGAGTGTCTTATCGGCACGCCTGGGGGCTGGTGGAGACCTGGGGCGGCTTCTTCGGCCAGCCGCTGGTGCGTTTCGAGCGAGGCAAGGGCACGTCCCTGACCCCGCTGGGGGAGAAGCTGCTGCGCGCCGAGCAGCGGGCGACGGCCCGCCTGGGTCTGCAGCTCGAATCGCTGGCCTCGGAGATCAGCTCCGAGATCAACCAGCTGCTCGACACCGCCGTGGCGACCCTGCGCATCCACGCGAGTCACGGCTTCGCGGTGGCGCGGGTGCCCGCCCTGGTGCAGGACCACCCGCGCATCCGGCTCGACCTGCGCTACCTGGGCACGCTCGAGTCCCTGGCGTCCCTCGGACGTGGCACCTGCGACCTTGCCGGCTTCCACGTGCCTGTCGGCGAACTGGGTGCGGCTGCGGCCCGGCAGTACCTGCGCTGGCTGCGGCCGGACGAGCACCGCATCGTGCATCTGGTCACCCGCACCCAGGGTCTGTTCCTGGCAGCCGGCAACCCCAGGGGCATCGCCCGTCTCGACGACCTGGCACGGCCGGATGTGCGCTTCGTCAACCGGCAGAAAGGCTCCGCCACGCGCCAGCTGTTCGACCATTTGCTGGCGGCGCAGGGTCTGGAGCCCGACGACATCCGGGGCTATGGCACGGAGGAGTACACCCACGCCGCCGTGGCTGCCTATGTGGCCAGCGGCATGGCAGACGCCGGCTTCGGGGTGCAGCCGGCCGCCCATCAGTTCAAGCTCGACTTCCTGCCGCTGGCGCGGGAGGACTACTACTTCGCCGTGTCCGTGCAGACTCTCGGCCGTCCCGAGGTGCAGGAATTCCTGGCGCTGCTCAGGAGCCCCGGCTTCCGCGACATCGTCGGTCAGCTGCCGGGCTACGAATGCCCGCGTGCCGGAGAGGTGTCGACGCTCGCCCAGGTGTTTCCGTCCGGCCGGGGCCGGCGCACGCCGCCCCCTCGCTGAGCGCCCGCCGGCGCCCGGTCACCAGCACAGACGATTGACGCACCTCCCGCAGGGCTATAGCCTTCCGCGCTGTATAAAACAGGATATTACGACGCGATGTTCGACGCCGGATCCGGCCTGCTGGCCGCCGCCTGGGTGCCGCTGCTGCTGTCGCTGAAGGTGGCCGGCTGGGCCACCGCCCTGGTGCTGGTGGCGGGCGTGGCCATCGCCTGGGCCGTGGCGCGGCTGCGCTTCCGTGGCCGCGAGGTGCTCGACGCCGTCATGACCCTGCCCATGGTGCTGCCGCCCACGGTGCTGGGCTATTACCTCATCGTGCTGCTCGGGCGCCGCGGCTGGCTCGGCGCCTGGCTGCACGAGCAGCTGGGCGTGGTGCTCATGTTCACCTGGCAGGGGGCGGTCATCGCCGCCGCCGTGGTGGCATTCCCCCTGGTCTACAAGGCTGCGCGCGCGGCCTTCGAAGGCGTGCCCACCCAGACCGAGAATGCCGCCCGCGTCCTTGGAGCCACCGAATGGGCCGTGTTCGTGCGCGTCACGCTGCCGCTGGCATGGCGCGGCATCCTCGCCGGGACCATGCTCGCGTTCGCGCGCGCCCTCGGCGAGTTCGGCGCGACGCTGATGGTGGCGGGCAGCATCCCCGGCAAGACCCAGACGCTTTCGATCGCCGTCTACGAGGCGGTGCAGGCCGGCCAGGACGACATGGCCAACTTCCTGGTGCTGGTCACCTCGGTCGTCTGCATCCTCGTGCTGGTGGGCTCGGGGCGGCTGCTCAGGGTGCGCACGTCGTGAGCCTCGAGCTCGACGTTCGGCGGCGCTTCGCGACCGACGGTCGCGTGTTCGAACTTCACGCCCAACTGGAGTGCACGCACGACGTCACTGTGGTGTTCGGACCCTCCGGCTCCGGCAAGAGCGTCACCCTGCAGGCCGTGGCCGGCCTGCTGCAACCCGACGCGGGCTTCATCCGGCTGGGCGGGCGGGTGCTGTTCGATGGCGATCGCGGCATCGATCTGCCGGCGCGGCTGCGCCGCGTGGCCTACGTGTTCCAGGACTACGCCTTGTTTCCGCATCTGAGCGTGGCGCGCAACGTCGCCTTCCCGTTGACCCGCTGGTGGCAGCGGCGCCCGCCTGCCGCGGTGGCCACCCGCGTGGCCGAGTTGCTGGACACCTTCGAGATCGGCCATCTTGCCGAGAGTTATCCCGCCCAGTTGTCTGGCGGGCAGCGGCAGCGGGTGGCCCTCGCGCGCGCGCTGGTGGGTGAGCCGGAGCTGCTGCTGCTCGACGAACCCTTCAGCGCGCTGGACCCGCTGCTGCGCGAGCGCATGCGTCAGGAGTTGCTGCGCCTGCGCGCCCGCTTCCAGGTACCCATGGTGGTCATCACCCACGACCCGGACGACGTTGCCAGTCTGGCCGACGAGGTGATCGTGTTCCGCGACGGGCGCGTCGCGGCGCGTGGCGACACCCAGACCCTGCTGGCCGAGGTCGAGTCCGGACCGCAGGTGCGGCGGGCGATGCGGCGGTTTCTCGAAGGTGTGGTGCAGGAACCCGGGAACCCGGACGCACCCTGACGGCGCCGTGGTCGGTTTTCCGAGAGGGAACCGCGGTCGTTGGCGGGCGGGAAACATCCGATATGGACGATCCCGCCGATCCGGTTGACGCTGCGTTATATCTTGGGAAGAATAACGATGTTTGATTCCCTGCCCTTTTCCCGCCCCGCGGTCGGATTTGGCTGGTTTCCGGGAAGCGGGAAGGCACCTCGCCCGGCGCAGGACCCCCAACACAACGACGGATCGGCCTGAAGAGAAGTCAGGATCATGATGCGCAAAGCCCAGGTTGACGATACGTTGTATCTTGCGGATAACAACGAACCCGGAGAGGCATTGTTCCGGACCCGATCCCGAAGAGTGAGGCAGGTTTTTTCAGGCAACGCAGATCCCCAGGGGAAGGGGGTGACGTCGGATCCCCCTCGGCATCGCCTGGCAGTGGTCGCGGGGCTGCTGCTCGGCGCCTCATCCGCCGTTGTCCCGGGCCTGGCCGCGGCCGAGGAGACGGCGACGGAACAACGCATTCGCGCGCTGGAGGATGTCGTGCGTGCGCTGACCATCGAGCTGGAAGCGTTGCGGCGGGAAGTGGGGCGAGGCGCTGCCGCTGCGGCGGACAGCGCGCGCGAGGCCACGATACCGACGTCCACGGCGGAACGCGATGCCGAGCGACGCAAGGTGCGTGACATCGAGTTCGAGGTGCAGCAGACACGCGATGCCGTCGGGACGCTGCAGGCACGCGTGGACAATCAGGTTCCGACGGTACGTCTCGGCGAAGGTCTGGTCATCGAGGATCCTGCCGGCCGCTGGTCGCTGCGAGCCACCGCGCGCATGCACTTCGACTACCGCGACTTCTCCGTCGCGGACGTGGGGGCCGATACGTTCTCGGTGCGTCGCGCCCGGACTGGCCTGGGCTTCACGATGGGCCGGGTGCTGACGGTGTTCGTCGAAGCTGAACACGCGCTTGGCGCCAACACCCAGAGCGGTGTTCCCTCCGTCGGTTCCCTGCATCAGGCCTTCATCGATTTCGCAATGTCGCCGGCCGTGCGGCTGCGCGTCGGGCAGTTCAAGCCGCAATTCGGTCTCGAGGCCACCATGACCACGTGGCAGCACGACTTCCAGGAGCGCAGTCTGGCGGCCGCCCTGATCCAGGCACCGCAGAACAACGTCCTGTTCGATCGCGGTCTGATGATCAGCGGTCTGCCCTGGGCGGGGGTCAATTACGGGGTGAGCATCACGAGTGGCACGGGCACCAATCAGGATGAACTCGGTCGCGCACGGGAGGAGTCGCGGGCTGCCGGCAAGGACTTCACCGCGCGCCTGACCGCCAACGCCGCGGAGTGGCTCGCGCTGCAGGATTGGGTCTTGCACGCCGGTGTTTCCTGGAAGTCGGGGGAGCAGACCAATTACTGCCCAGCCGCCGCAGGCGCCATCCCGTGCGGCTACCGGGCCCCGAGCGCCATCACGGAGGCACGAGGCATCACCTTCTTCAACCCGAGAGGGTTCAATGCCACTGGAAGCAGCAACGCCGCGACGACCGTCGACCGCATCATCCAGGGCGTCGAGGGGGCTGTCGCCTACCGCAGCTGGAAGGTACAGGGTGAGGTGTTCCAGGCCAACTATCGCGGTGGTCCCTCCAACGCCGCGCCTTTCGATCGCGCGATCCACACCGGCTATGTCGCGACCAACTGGATGCTCACCGGGGAGCATTTCGCCAGCGCTTATCGGGGTGGCATTTTCGGTCGTATCCGGCCCGACAACCAGTTCGCGACGGGCCCGGGCGGAGGGTGGGGCGCGCTCGAGGCCGGCCTGCGCTTCAGTTGGTGGGACGCCTCCGACTTCCTTTCGGGGCCGGCGAACGCCGTCTCGGGCGTGATGGGTGGCAATACCCTCGCACCGGCCGTGACCCAGTCCGCCAATCGCGCGAACGCCTGGACTGCCGCACTCAAATGGATGCCGACGGCCTACATGGCCTACATGGTCAACTACGTACACACCAACTTCGGCTCCCGGGTCGTCGCCAACGACGTTGCGCTGGACAACGAACGCGCGCTCACGCTGCGCGCCCAATTCGATCTCTTCTGAGCACAGCCATGAGACCTCTTCTCCGCGCCATCGCAGCCCTGCTTCTCGTCGTTTCCGCTCCGGCCTGCATCGCTGCCGACGTCACGGTGAGCGCCGCCGCGAGCCTGCGCGATGCGTTCACCGACATCGCCCGGGCCTTCGAGCAGCGCAACCGCCCGCATCGTGTGTTACTCAACACGGGCGGATCGGGGCAGTTGCTGCAGCAGATGACGCGGGGAGCGCCGGTGGACGTGTTCGCCTCTGCCGACCAGGACACCATGGACAAGGCGCAGCGCCAGGGGCTGCTGGTGTCGGGGACGCGAGCGAACTTCGTCGGCAACCGACTGGTGCTGGCGGTGAACCAGGACATGCCCTCGCCGCCGAAGTCGCTCGAGGATCTGGGGCGAGCGGACATCGAGCGCATTGCCATCGGCACTCCCGAGTCGGTCCCTGCCGGGCGTTACGCCAAGGGTGCGTTGGAGGCCGCCGGACAGTGGCAGCGACTCGCGTCGCGCATGATCAACACGCAGAACGTGCGGCAGGCGCTCGACTACGTGGCACGCGGCGAGGTCGACGCGGGCTTCGTCTACGCTACCGACGCCCAACTGCTGTCCGCACGCGTGCGCGTCGCCTTCGAGGTGCCCACGGCCGAGCCGATCGTCTATCCGATCGCGGTGATCAAGGGGGGGGGCGGGGAGCGCCTCGGCCAGGCGTTCGTTGCCTTCGTCCGCACCGACGAGGCCCGGTCAATACTTCGCAAGTACGGATTCGAGCCGCTTTGAGGTTCTGCAGCCCGACGCCGCTCGGGGCCTCGCTGCTGTGCGGTCAGTGATCGCGCTGACGTGACGACCTGACCGGTCATCGCGTGGCGGCGCACTCACGAGTGGGAATCACGGGACCGCAGACCATACGCCAGCCGGTCCACGGCGCCTCACTGCGAATCAGGAATGCGCGGCAGGCGAAGGCTGGCGGCATGCGAGGCTGGCTGTCGTGTGGCCCTGCACCAGCGGCGACGTCTGCCTGCCGCCTTCACGTCCGGCGCTCGCCCGCCCGCCGCCGAGGACAGGAACACAAGACGGTTGGGGAGTCACGGCCTCTGCAGGTGTTGGCGGCGCCTCCAGGCGATGAGTCCCATCCCACCGACCAGCAGCCCCCAGGTGGCTGGCTCCGGAACAGGGGTCACCTCCAGGCGCAGTAAAGGTGCAAGAGCCGCATCTCCCTCGCTGCTGACGAAGCGCTTGACTGTCGACGTACCTGTCTCCACTCCGACGAGCGCCCATCCGAAATTGGTCGCGGGATCGTCGATCCAACGCTGCACGTCCAGACGCATGCCGTCGTTGCCGGTGTCGGTGCTGCGCCAGATGTAGGTACCGACGCCGCCGACGTTCGTGGTCGCGCTCGTTGCGCCGAACGATCCGCCTGGGGTCGACCAGAGCGTGGAGGGATGTTGCGCCGCGTTCCAGGTGACGTCGCCGTTGACCGCCGCGACACCCTGACCCTGCAATGCTCCAGCGTCGGTCGAGCCCTCGCTCCACTGCTGCACGAGGGGGCGAAGGCTGATGCCGCGCGCCGTCGCATTCGGCACCTGATCCGCGTAGAGCGAGAGGCTCGCCGATACCACGGTGTAACCCGCCGTCAGGGCGCTGAGGTCGAAGCCGATCAGCGCTCGGCGCGCCTGACCCGATCCATTCGTGCCGGCCAGAAAGCTCGCGCCGCCGCCGTTGGCGCTGCTCGCGGCGTTGGAATAGATCGTCGCATCCCTGCTGGCTGAAAGCTCGAACACGATCGGTACCGCCGCGACTGGCGGAACGGTGGCGACAGACAGAACTGCGACAGCGAGGGCGTTTCCGATTCGTGATGCCATGGGGTCTCCTTGTGATCCATTGCAAGGTAAGTGCACACGCACCTCCTAGCTTTTCAGACGTCGAGTCGTCTGATACCGTAATAGCCAACAAGATATAACGGGGTGACGCGGATGGCAAGCGGCAGGCAGGGGACGGTGGTGTTGATTGGCCTGCTGGCGTTGCCTGTCGCGCCCTCCCCGGCGGCGGACAGTGGTGGACGCGCGGATGTCACTGCGCCGCAGGTCACCGTGTCCGGGAGGATCCGGTCGGACCTGGAGCCCGACGGGGCCTCGAACCCGCACAGAGTGTCCCCCAGCAGCAGGCTCGCCACGCAGGTGATCGACCAGGACGAGATCCGTGCCATGCGGCCGCGCGATGTGTTCGATCTCCTCGATCGCGCTGTCGGTGTGCACACCATGAGCCAGGGACGCAAGGTCCCCTTCACCGTGAGGGTGCGCGGCGATACGCAGTTCGCCTTCCTCATTGATGGTGTGTACGTGCCGCAATTGTCTGCGGGCCGCATGCTGCAGAGCCTGCCGGTCGACGCCATCCAGCAGATCGAGATCGTGCGTGACGCCACTGCGTTGTCACTCGCCCCGCTGGTGAATTTCGTCAGTCCATCGGGAGCCCCGAACGATGGCTTCATCGTCATCAGGACCCGGCGTCCGTCGGCGCCGGAGATCGGAGGCCGCGCAGCGGTATCGTCCTTTGAAACCTCGGCGGGGAATCTCTGGGCGGGCACCGCAGGGGCCGGCGGCTATGCGGGTGTGCATGTCAGCGGTTCTGATACTGCGGGACGTCCGGGCGAGCACATGGCGCAGTCAGCCGCTGCGGTGCTGGCGACTGCCGGATTCGCCACGGATGTCGTGTCGGCGGACTTCACGTTTTTCCGCGATCGGACGGAGCAGCAGATCCAGGCGGCCGATGCCGCGCAGAGCACACTCTGGCCGCAGCGCTGGAGCTTCGCTCCCATCACCACCACATTGAGTTCGGGCAGGTTGACGGCGCGGTGGACGCCCGAACAGGTCTCGATGCTCACGCTGGCGCGCAGCCACGTCTCCGCGACGTTGGTGCAGGGGAGTGTGCTCGTCCCCTCGCCCAACGTCCTGCTCAACGAGGAAACCATCGACACCATCGACGCGAGGCACTCGCTGCGCCGTGGCGCCACACGACTGGCCGGCGGTCTCCAATGGCTGCACTGGAACACGCCGACGGGGCAGATGTTCTTCGAGGGAATACCCCGGGAGGAGAGGCTCGTGGGCGGCTTCGTCCAGGCCGAGCAGGCGTTGCTGGAGGGGCGGCTGGTGATCGATGCGACAGTGCGCCGGGACGAACAGCACGTGGTGCGCGGGGTGGATCGGTACGAGCCGCTGCCGGTTCCGGGAACGCTGCAGGTCATCACGGACCGTCGCCTGCCGCCGAGCGATTTCGGCGCCGCAGGAGTGGCATTGCGCATGGCGCCGGGGTGGACGTTGACGGGCCGGTTGTACCACGCGCGACAGGGGGCGGTGCCGGGAATCCAGTCCGATCCCGGCGTCGTCCTCCAGCCGGAGGTCCAGTTCAAGAGGGAGGTGGGCGTCTCCTACCGTGCCGCCCAAGGATGGTCATTGACGTTCACCGGGTTCGATGCGCGCATCGACAACGCCAAGGTGCCCGTGCGTTATGTCACGTCCCGCGGCATCACCACCGCTGTCTTCGGTGAGCGGGATGTGCACCGATCGGGTTTCGAAGTGCAGTGGGATGGTCACCTGCACTCCGTCCTGGGTGCGACGGAGTGGCGTTTCGGGTGGAGCCACCTGACCGGCGTCGAAGCGCTCGTGGACCAGGGGCGCGGGGCACCGCACAACGTGTGGAACGGGTTGTTGCGCCATACCCACGGGCGCTGGGATGCGGCCGTCGGGTTCAGTCGAGTCGGCGCGTACCCGTCGAACTTCCAGTCGATCGATGGAGGCACACGGATCATTGGCGACTATGGCCGGCTCGATGCGAGCGTGGGTTACTCGTGGCCGGCAGAGCTCGGTCGCGTCAGGGTGTCGGCGTTCGCGCGCAACCTGACTGACGCGAGGTATCAGACGCAACTGGGGTTTCGGGATCCCGGGCTCGTCATCGGAAGCGAACTCCTGGTGGAGCGGTGAAGCCCCGATTGCCGGGAACGACATGATGTTCGACGTATACGGAGGTTGTGATGCGGAAGTCTGTCTTGGCCAAGCTGGGCGCATCGGGTAGCGCGCATCCGCCGTCGCGCGGATGCGGGGGACTCGCATCCTGCGCAGTGGGTGTGCTGCTGATGTGTTGGACGCTATCGGTCTGTGCAGCGGAACTGCGTGTCGCCGTGGTGGGCGGGCTGGAACTTTGTGGTTTCTGGCCAGGACTCGCGGCACGCATCGAGGCGGCGACAGGGGTCCGCATCGTCACCGTGCCTGGCGGTCCGAAGGAGGCGGTGGTACCGCTGTTTCGCAGTGGCGCGGCCGAGCTTTTGCTCATCCACGGCGGCGACGAGGCGTTCGCCCTGACCGACGAGGCCATCGCCGGTGCCATCGACGTCTGGGGCTTCAACGGCCATGTGCTCGTGGGGCCGGCGGATGATCCGGCGCGGGTCGGCGAGGCGGCATCGGCGGTCGAGGCGTTTCGCAGGCTCTCCCAGGCGGGGAGCCCCTTCGTGGCCTTCAGGGACCCCGGCAGCCACGGCATTGTCCAGCGCCTGTGGCGGCGAGCCGGTGTGCACGCCGATCCCAAGTGGGTTTTGCTGGACGAGACGCGGGATCCGCACGAGATCCTGGCCTTCGCCCAGGCGCGGCGGGCCTATGTCGTCGTCGGACACATTCCGGTGGCGTTCGGGAAACTCCCGCTCGGGAATCTCAGGGTGCTGCATTCCGGCGATCCGGCGATGCGGCGCGCCTACGTGGCCTTGACGCCCGGGCGCCTGCATCCCGCTGGCGCGGCGTCCCGCGAGGCAGCGCGGATCGTGGTGGAGCATCTGTTGTCATCCGCCGGGCAGCGCGATCTCATCGAGGCAGATGCCGAGGCAGGTGGGCCTTGGGTCTACCCGCGTGCGGCTCCCGCGCGGGAGTGAGGCACAGGGGCCCGCCGGTAGACCGGGGGCTCTCGAACGCCACCGGATTCGCGGCGATGGCTGCCAGCCCGGGCGTTTCACCGGCTCGGCCCCGAGAATGAGACGCGCATCAATGACCATTGCGTTTATGGCCCATGGGCAGTCGGCACGATTCGGTCAGCCGGCCTCTGGCGGCGCTGGCGGTGCCCCGTGAAGGCCAGTGCTGCCTGCAGGCCGACCCGCGCGGTCTTCATGCCTCCTCGCGGAGGAAGTGGGGCACCCAACTGTTATCCTCCACGTGATGCAGCGGGGAGGGCAGGGCGATGTCGGCAACCGGTTTTCTGGCCGTCGGGGTGGGCGCCGCGATCGGCGCGTGGATGCGCTGGCTGCTCGGGCTGGCGCTCAACGCGGTGCTGCCCGCACTCCCTCTGGGGACGCTCGTGGCGAATCTCGTCGGCGGCTTCCTGATCGGTGTGGCGGTGGAGTTCTTCGGCGCGCGCGCCGGGCTGTCGCCGGAGTGGCGTCTGCTGGTGGTGACCGGCTTCCTCGGCGGACTGACCACGTTCTCCACCTTTTCCGCGGAGGCCGTGGGCCTGCTGTCTCGGCAGCAGTTGGGCTGGGCCGGGTTGCACATCGCCGGCCATCTTCTCGGCTCGCTGGTGATGACCCTGCTCGGGATCCACGCCATGCGAAGCCTGCAGGGGGCGTGACGGTGATGCGCGCGAGGGAATGCGCAGTGTCGCCGACGGGTTCAACGCACGCTGCAGGCCGGGGCGTCCGCGAGGGGGATCACCGCCATGACGCAGCCTGACGGCAGGCCGGTGCCGCAGCCGATCAGCGGACGCGCCGCCTTCCTGCGGCTGCTCGCCTCGGAGGGAGTCGAGACCCTGTTCGGCAACCCGGGCACCACCGAACTGGCCATCATGCAGGCCCTCGGCGAGCAGTCCGACATCGGCTACGTGCTGGGGCTGCAGGAGTCGGTGGTGGTGGCCATGGCCGACGGCTACGCCCGCGCCTCGGGGCGACTGGCGGCGTGCAACGTGCACGTCGCGCCCGGCCTGGGCAACGCCATGGGCTCGCTCTACAACGCCAGGTTCTACGGCTCGCCGGTGCTGGTGACCGCCGGTCAGCAGGAGCAGGGCCATGGGCTCATGGAGCCGCTGCTCTACGACCCGCTGCTGCCGATCGCGCAGCCGATGGTGAAGTGGGCGGTGGAGTGCACCCGCGTCGAGGACCTGCCGCGGATCGTGCGCCGCGCCGCCAAGGTGGCACTGAGCCCGCCCACCGGTCCGGTGTTCCTGAGCCTGCCGGGTGACGTCCTGGATGCCGTGGCAGCGCTGGATCTTGGCCGTCCCACGCGGGTGGAACTGGGTGTGCGGCCGGTGGATGCGGTGCTGGCGCGGCTGGCAGCGCGGCTGCGCGAGGCGCGCCGTCCGGTGCTGATCGCCGGTCACGAACTCGCCACGCGCGATGCGCTCGGCGAGGCGGCCGAACTGGCCGAGGTGCTCGGCGTCCCGGTGCTGCAGCAGACCGTGCCCTATGCGGCCCATTTCCGTTCGGAGCATCCCGCCTTCCTGGGGGCGCTCACCCGCAACCAGCAGCAGGTGCGCGCCGCGCTCGAACCCTACGACCTGCTGGTGTTCCTGGGCGGGGATGTGCTGCGCATGTCGGTGCACAGCCCGGTGGACGCGATGCCCCCTGGCCGGGCGGTGATCCAGATCGCGGAGCGCGACTGGGAGCTCGGCAAGAACTACCCCGCCGAACTGGCGGTGCGCGCCGACGTCAAGGCCACGCTGCGGGCGCTGGTGGACCACCTGCGCGCCACGCAGGGTGCCGACGAAGCCGCTGCCGCACAGGCGCGGCTGGCATCCCTCACCACCGACAACTGGAGCGCGCGGCGCGGGGCACTGGTGGCACGCGCCGACGCGCTGGCGGACCGCGCGCCGCTCGAGCCGCTGTTCCTGACCCGCGTGCTGGCGGACGCGATCCCCGCGGACGCCGTGGTGCTGGAGGAGGCGCTCAGCACGGGCTTCCCGCTGCCGGGTTTTCTGCGTCTGCGCGACGCCCAGGGCTTCTACGGCCTGGCCTCTGGCGGCATCGGCTTCGCCATGGGCGGCGCGGTGGGCGTGAGCCTCGCCCTGCCGCAGCGGCCGGTGGTGGCGCTGGTGGGCGATGGCAGCGCCATGTACTCCATCCAGGCGCTCTGGACCGCGGCGCATCTGCGCCGGCCCATCACCTACGTCATCGCCAACAACCGAAGCTACCGCATCCTGAAGGAGCGGCTGCAGTCGTTCCGCAAGACAGACACATTCATCGGAATGGACCTGCGCGATCCGCCGCTGGACTTCGTCGCCATGGCGCGCTCCATGGGCGTGCAGGCGCGCCGGGTCGAGTCGCCGGCGGATTTCGAACCGGCCTTGCGCGAGGCCGTCGCCAGCGGCGAGCCGCGATTGCTGGACGTCGCGGTGGCCGACGGTTACGGGGGCTGAGCATGCCGGCCGACGTCATCGCCTTCTACGACACCCACCCGATCAACGAAGAGCAGGTGCTGCGCGCTCTCGCGGCGCGCGGTCTCGACCTGGAGCGGCTCACCCAGGCCGAACTGTCGGCCCACGACCAGGACCACTTCGGCGGACTGGAAGCCAACGACGCCCTGATCGCCCTGGCCGGCATCGGGCCGCAGCACGACGTGCTGGACGTGTGCAGCGGTCTGGGGGGGCCGGCGCGTCATCTCGCCGACCGGGTGGGCTGTCGCGTCACCGGGCTGGACCTCAACGCCGGTCGCGTCGCCGCCGCCCGCCGCTTCGCGCAGAGGGTGGGTCTGGCGGACCGGGTGCGCTTCGAGCAGGGCGATGCCCTGGCCATGCCCTTCGCGCCGGAGAGCTTCGATGTGGTGATGGGGCAGGAGGCCTGGTGCCACGTGCCGCACAAGCCGAGGCTGATCGCGGAGTGCGCGCGTGTGCTCAGGCCTGGCGGCGTGTTCGCCTTCACCGACATCCTTCGGCGCGACAGCCTGTCGGCGGCCGAGATGGCGCGGCTGTCGGCGGACATGGCCTTTCCGGACCTCGAGTCGCTGGCGGGCTACCGCCGGTTGCTCGAGGCGAATGGGTGCGTGGTCGAGCACTGCGATGACCTGAGCCCGTGGTGGACCCGCGTGCTGGTGGATCGCCTGGCGATGTACCGCTCGCTCGGTGCCGACACCGCACGCAATTTTGGTCAGGCCCGTTCGGCTGACTGGGATGCGTTCTACGCCTTCTTCGTCGGGCTCTACGAGCAGGGGCGGCTGGGCGGCGGTCGCTTCATCGCCCGCAAGCGCTGAGCAGGGTGGGGCCGGCACACGCTCAGTGCAAGGCGCATCGGCCGGAGGTTTCCTCGAACGGCGGCGCTGGTCACTTCGGTTTGGCGGGGGCAGCCGCCTGGCGGGCGGCGAGGAGTTTGTGCAACTCGGCGCGGGCCTGCGCGGCCTGCGGGAGCCTCAGTTCCTCCATCCTGCGCACGTGCCTCCACGCCTGCTCCGACTGACCCTCCTGTTGCGCGTAGTACACGATCAGCCGCTCGCGGGCGTGCGTGGCGTAGGGGTTGCGCTCGCACAGGGTCTCGAGCTCCTGCACGCCCCGGGCGATCTGGCCGCTGTCCGCCAGCGCCATGCCGTAGAGCAGCCGGCCGTCGTCGTAGTCCGGGTTGGCCGCAATGTTGCGCGCCAGCGTTGTAATCGCCTCCGTCAGCCGGCCCTGCGCCATGTCGGCGCGGGCCAGTGCGAGCAGGGCATCGGGTTGGGAGGGGTTCAGTCTCAGGGCGGCGTTCGCGGTCTCGCGGGCGCCCGCCCAGTCGCCCCGCACGGCGCGCAGCGCCGCACGCAGACCCAGGGCGGCATCCAGCGTCGGGTGTGCCGCGCTGAGGGCGATCAGATCCTTCTCGGCTTCCGCCGCGCCGCCGCCATGAGCGCGCAACCGGGCTTGCAGGACCAGCAGCCCGGGGTCGCCGGGCAGGTGTGACAGGGCCGCCCGGAGCCAGGTGTTGGCGCTGGCCAGGTCGCCCCGGCGAAGAGCCTCCAGGGCTTCGGCCTCCAGCAGGGCAGCCGAGGCCTCTTCCCTGGCCTTGGGGTTCTGCAGCGCCGTCCTGATCGAAGCCAGCCGGATGGCGGCCGGGCGGTATCCGCCCGCCGCCGATTTCTCGATCAGGGTCATGTCGGTCTGGGAGATCTTCGTCGGCTCGACCGTGCGGCTCCGCCCATCCGCCACCAGGAACTGGGCGATGGCGGAACCGTCGGCGAGCAACCGGTCGAGGTACTCGGGGGTAAGTACGCCCTCCACCTGGCCCCCGAGAAATCCGTAGATGGCGCCCCAGAAGCCCGAGAGTTCCTGATCGACCGGCACGGTTGCGCCGAAGGCGTGGGCAAGATACAGATCCGCGGTCGCCCCGCGGTCACCGGTGAGGGCGCGTTCGTAAACACGGTGCACGTCGAGCTCGGTGGATTTCGCCTTGTCGCGCCCGCCGCGCGGCCGCGTCTTCCATTTCGCTGTCAGCGCGGCCAGCTCGGCGGTGACACCGGACAGGTCGGCGCGGGCGATGGCGAGATCCGCCGCCTGTTTCCTCAGCCTGATGTAGGGCCGGATGAGATCCGCGTTCGGCGGCTTGAGCCGCGAGATGAGCAGCCGCGCATCGTCCACGCCGGCCTCCAGCAGCAACTCGTAGAAGGGTTTGAGGCCGGCGGCCACGGCCATGCCGACCGCCGCGCCGCGCACGGCGTCCGTGAAGGTCGGGAGAGAGGGGTGGCCGTCCGCGTTGCTGCGCAGGGCCGCGAGCAGCTTGCCGGCCGCCTCGCCGGCCGCCGCCTGGTCCACCTTGTTGACGGTCGTGTCGAAGGTCTCGAGCGCCGATACGAGCGCGGCGATCCTGGGGTTGGCGACCGCCGGCGCGCCGACCGGGGGTGGCGTGGTGGCGGGCGGTGCCGCCGCCACCTCGAGGCAGACGGCCATCAGCAGCGCGACGCAGAGGTTTCGCATGGGGGTCCCTTAGAGTGGCCGGGGGCGCGGGATGCGGTTTGCGACGCCGGGTCCCGTGTCTGCAGGCGTTAACGGAAATTAACGCTCACTGCGGGGTCTCCCTCCAGGCCCAGATAGCGGACCACCACCGTGGTGCCCGGTTTCGGTGGCATCGGGGGCAGGAAGGAGCCGAGGCTCAGCACCTGTCCGGGCTCCAGCTCGA
>JBEICA010000217.1:0-6187 GCA_040373665.1 Burkholderiales bacterium
GCCCAAAAACCAAATCTTTACACTCTTGACCGACCCCATCCCCAAGAGGTACCATCGCCTCATGTTCATGAGCCCCGTCCAGACCAAGTGGTCCGACCGCTTCGCCTTCGATCTCGCCCTTCTCATGGAAGGCAGCGGGGAAAAGCTCGACGAACTGCTGGATCGGCACGAGTACGACGCCAGTGACCTCCTCACATTCAAGAACGACGCCAACTTCCTCAAGAAAGTGGACGCCTACAGGGAAGAAGTACGCACCAAGGGCCTCACGTTCCGGGTCAAGGCACGCGCACAGGCCGAAGAACTGCTCCGGACCTCATGGATTCTCATCCACGACCCCATTGTGAGCCCCGCGGTGAAGGCCGACCTGATCAAAAGCACCGTCAAGTGGGCTGGATTGGACGCAACCCCTGCCAACGAGGGCCAAAACGGCGCCGGTGGGGTCACGATCACCATCAATTTGGGGGGTCAGACCCTCGACGTGACCGCAAAACACACTCCGCCCGCCATCGAGGACGCCGATGTCGTCGAAGACTATTGAAATTCGCAAGGTGAACACCCTTTTCGCCCTGCAGGCGCTCATAGCCAGCCTCGCGGAGGGTAATCAGTCCTACCGCACCGCGCGCGTGGCCAATCCCAAGCCCGGCGGGCACATTTACACGGTGTTTATCTATGACTGACGTGGTCAAATTCTACCCAAAGGATGCCGCCAAGGACGCTGACAACGTGCTGGAGCAGGCGATTGGGGTATACGACGAGGTTCTCCTCATCGGATGGGACAAAGCAGGCAATATGGACGCTCGGGCAACCCTTGGTCTGAAGGATGGCGGTGACGCCCTGTGGTTAGTGGAGAAATTCAAGCACAATCTGTTGAGCGGGGCCTATCTACCAGACAATATGCAGGAAGACTGACATGCCGCTTGATATCTCCTATACACCGACCCCCACAGTGGCCAGATTCATGGATTCGGACGCCCGGATGCGCGCGATCATGGGTCCTGTTGGTTCTGGCAAGAGCGTGGCCTGCTGCTTCGAGATCATACGCCGGGCAGCCCAGCAGAAGCCCAATGCACAGGGTATTCGCAAGACGCGCTGCGCTGTGGTGCGGGAGACAGTGCGCCAGCTGTCGGACACCACCATCAAAACCTTCCTCGATTGGTTCCCGTCCGGCGTCTGCGGGCACTTCATGCGCACCACCAAGACCTACTTCTTCAAGGTGGGCGACATCGAGTGCGAGATCATGTTCCGGGCGCTCGACGACTCGGATGACGTGGCCAACCTCAACTCCCTCGAACTGACCTTCGCATGGTTCAACGAGTGCCGGGACATCCACCCCGACATCGTGGACGCCATGTCCAAACGCATCGGGCGATTCCCCTCCGCCAAGGATGGCGGGGCCACATGGCACGGGATGTGGGCAGACACCAACCCGCCCACCATGGACACGTGGTGGTTCTACCAGATGGAGAAGATCGACCCCAAGGACGGGGTCTCACCCAACGACAACGGCTGGGATGTCTTCAAGCAGCCCTCGGGCAGGAGCCCCTACGCCGAGAACATCGAGAACCTGCCGGATGGGTACTACGACACCCAAGGCCGGTCGGAGGAGTACATCCGGGTTTTCATCGACGGAGAGTACGGGCTGTCGCTGGCCGGCACGCCTGTGTTCAAGTACTTCCGCCCGGACTACCACATGGCCAAGGCCACCCTGCGCCCCTTCATCAATGGCACCCGTCCTGTGATCGTGGGGATGGACCTCGGCCTCACGCCTGCCGCGGTCATAGGGCAGCAGGACCCGCGTGGCAGGGCCCTCGTGATGGCAGAGGCGGTCAGCTACGACATGGGGGTCCAGCGCTTCGTCAGGACGGTGCTGAAGCCCTTGCTGTTCGAGAGGTTCGCTGGAGCACCGGTGATCGTTGTGGTCGACCCTGCGGGCATCCAGCGGGCGCAGACAGACGAGCGGAGCGCGATCGACATCATCAAGGCGGAGGGGCTGCGAGTTATCCCCGCGCGGACCAACAGCATCACGGCGCGGATCGCGGCCGTGGACGACTACCTCATGCGGCAGGTCGATGGCGACCCCGGGTTCCTCGTGGACCCCAGCTGCAACCGGGTCAAGGCCGCCATGATGGGTGGGTACCGGTTCAAGAAGAACGGCGACGGGCTGGAGAAGACAGGTGATGCGGGCAAGCACAGCCACGTTGGTGACGCGGTCAGCTACTTCTGCCTGCACGTTGGCAGCCTCGACAGTGGTGCACTGCTACACCAAAGACGCGAGATCAAGAGAGTTGACGCCCGTGGTTGGGCATGATACAGAGGTCACACCTACGGTTGGCCCCTCCCAGTCACCGCCTGCCTGCTTGACTTGCCCCGCCGGTCCACCCCCGGCGGGGTTTTTCTTGCGCAAGTGGTACGGACTGTGTATTGTGTCGCTAAGGAGCATCACATGGCCGGTTTGACGATTCTTCGCGTAGTCGGTAATGCACAACTTGTTCGCGAGGAACGTGAGCAGGCTGAGCGCGATCTTGCCGCCCGTCAGAGCAGCCCCATCATGTTGGGCATCGTCGCCCACCTGAAGCAGTGCTGGGATGCTGCACGCATCTCCCGCGACCCCATCACCGACATCATGCTCAAGGCCATGCGGCAGCGCAACGGTGCGTACGAGGCGGACAAGCTCTCCCAGATCAAGGCGCAGGGCGGCTCCGAGGTCTACATGATGATCACGGAGGTCAAGTGCCGGGCGGCCGAGAGCTGGCTGCGCGACATCCTGCTCGACAGTGGCACGCCCCCGTGGGACCTCACCCCCACTGCCATCCCGGACCTGTCCCCCAAGGAGTCCGAGGAGCTGCAGCTGGCCTTCGCGGAGCGCGTGATGGAGGTGCTGCAAGCCTCTGGTCAGGCCCCCAACAGGACCCAGCTCGCCGAGCTCAAGGAGACAGTTGCGCAGGAGTTCCGGTTCAAGATTCTACAGGCGGCCCAGAACCGCGTCGACCGGATGCACACCAAGATCGAAGACCAGTTCGCCCAAGGCGGGTGGGCTGATGCGTTCAACGAGTTCATCACGGACCTCGTCACGTTCCCAGCAGCCTTCGTCAAGGGGCCGATCGTTCGGCGCCAGCGCTACCTCAAGTGGGAGGGCACGAGCCTGCAGCCGGGCGAGCGCATCGCGCCGGAGTACGAGCGCGTCAGCCCGTTCAACATCTACCCCGAGCCGGGGATCACCCGGATCAACGACGGCTACATCTTCGAATACCACGAGATGACGCGCACCCAGATGGCCGACCTGATCGGTGTGCCGGGGTATGACGACCAAGCCATCCGCAAAGTGCTCGAAGTGGGCAACACCCAGTCATGGGTGCAGGAGTGGCAGAAGGACTCCCGCGAGGAGGAGGAGCGCAAGTTCCACACAGAGCTTCGCCCCACTGACGTCTACGACACGCTGGAGTTCTGGGGCAAGGTCAGCGGCCGGATGCTGCGCGAGTGGGGCATGACCGAGGAGGAAGTGCCCGACGAGGACCGCGAGTACGACGCCAACGTCTGGGCCGTGGGGAACTACGTCATCAAGGCTGTGCTGAACTACGACCCGCTGGGCGAGAAGCCCTACGCCAAGACGTCGTTCATCAAGCAGCCCGGCGCCTTCTGGGGCAAGGGCATCCCCGAGATCATCGAGGACATTCAGGGTGTCTGCAACGCGGCGGCCCGGGCGCTGGTCAACAACATGGCGATTGCCTCCGGTCCGCAGGTCGAGGTCAACCTAGAGCGCTTGCCGCCCAACGAAGACATCACGCAGATGCAGCCGTGGAAAATCTGGCAGGTCCTCAACGATCCTCTGGGGTCGTCCGCGCCGGCCGTGCGGTTCAACCAGCCCAACGACAACGCCAACACGCTGGTGGGGGTCTACGACCGCTTCTCGCGCATGGCTGACGATCACAGCGGCATCCCGGCCTACATCTACGGCGACACCAACGTGCAGGGCGCAGGGCGCACGGCGTCGGGCCTGTCCATGCTCATGGGCTCCGCGGGCAAGGGCATCCGGCAGGTGGTCATGCACATCGACAACGACGTGCTCAAGACCATCGTGCAGCGCCAATTCGTCTACAACATGCGCTACGACCCTGACGAGTCGATCAAGGGCGATGCGCAGGTCGTGGCCAAGGGAGCGGTCAACCTAGCGGTCAAAGAGACGGTCAACGTCCGCCGCGTGGAATTCCTCAACGCCACTGCCAACGAGTTCGACCTTGCCATCATTGGGCCCGAGGGGCGCGCGGCGCTGCTGCGCGAGGTCGCCAAGGGGCTGCAGATGCCCGTGGATGACATCGTCCCGTCGCGCGAGAAGCTCAGCATGCAAAAGCGCGTGGCCGCGGCAGCACCGATGCCAGCCCCCGGTGGCGGGCAGCCCGGCATGGAGAACACTGATCTTGCCGGCGCACCTGCCGGTGGGACCAACCTGATCAACGGAGGCCCGCAGTGAAGCAGGTCTCCCCCGAAGTAGTCCACGCGCTGGCAGTCAGCGTCCGCCAATACCCGATCATCTTGGAATGGTTGGGAGAGTGGCGGACCTCGGAGCTTGAACGGCTCCCCAACGTTGGACCACAGACCGTGACACTTGCTCAGGGGCGGTGTCAGGTCTTGTCAGAGCTGCATAGGCTCATGACGGAGTCCCCTGACTTAGCAGCACAGCCCCGCAGGGGCAGCTGATCCAATCACGCACACCCGAGAGGAGCGTCTAAATGGCCATTCCCGCGCAAATTCAACGGCAGTCTGAGGCTGTTGCCAAACTGTACGAAGACCTGAACTCCGAGCCTGCAGCGCAGGCGGAGGCTCCGGCCGCACAGACCAAGGCAGCCAACGGGGCAGAAGAAGCTGCAGCTGAGCCGGCGTCCACCGAGCAAGGGCGATCCGGCACCACGAACGAAGACCAAACCTACGAACAGCGCTGGCGCTCTCTGCAAGGGATGTACAACGCTGATACCACTCGCCTTCGGGCGGAGAACAACCAGTTGAGCCAACGTCTCGGTCAGCTCGAACAGCTGATCGCGTCGCTTACCGCACCCCAGCAGGCCAGCACGCCTGCACAGGTGGCCGCGGCAAAGCTCATCACCGAGAAGGACGTCGAGGACTACGGGGATTCGATTGAGGTCATGCGCCGCGCAGCTCGTGAGGAGATGTCGGGGCGGGATCAGGAGGTCGCAGACTTGCGACGATCGCTTGCCCAACTCCAGAACAACGTCGTCCCCAAGGTGGAGAGCGTTGTACAGCGACAGGCGCTGAATGCTGAGCAGATGTTCTGGACGGAGTTGTCGGCGGAAGTCCCCGATTGGCGAGAGATCAACGCCAATCAGAATTTCCACAGCTGGCTGCTCGAAGTCGACCCGCTGTCCGGTATGACCCGGCAGACGTACCTCGACAACGCGCAGAGCCAACTCGACGCCCGTCGTGTCGGAAGTTTCTTTCGTACGTGGCAGTCGCTGAATGGTAGTTCTGTTGCCCAACAAACTCGGAACGTAGCTGCCACCCAGCTCGAAAAACAGATCGCACCCGGGCGTGGGCGCACGGCTGCCGGTACCACAACCGGTAACGCTGCCAAAGCCTATGCCCGCACAGATGTCGCCAAGTTCTTTGACGATGTGCGCAAAGGTCTGTATAGAGGTCGGGAGCAGGAGCGTGACCGGATCGAGCGCGACATTTTCGCTGCACAGCGAGAAGGTCGTATTACGTAACCTGACGACAGAGAGGATGTAACTGTTGCTTGACTTCCGACCTCAACTTACGCATACGCTAGGGGATAAACTTAGCGGAGGCGGACGTATGGGACCGGAATATCTCGCGGGATTTTTTGATGGCGAAGGGTGCATAGACGTGCAGCGCAACTATCCGAAGGGTAGGGAAGGACAGCTGTACGTGCGTCCGAGGGTTAGGCTTGCTTTGGCGAACAGCTGCAGATTCGTTCTCGAACGACTGCAGACCACGTACGGGGGCCACCTACTCGGGCGCAACTCTGGAGGGCGCAACCAGCAAGACTCTACGAGCTGGGAGCTTCTTTCTAAGGCCGACATGCACCAAGTGCTGCAGCCCATACTGCCGCATCTAGTTATCAAGAAGGCGCAAGCGGAGCTCGTACTGTGGTGGCTTGACAACGCGTCGGGTCGTTACAGTGGGCGCGGCGTGGGCGCCAGAGTTCCAGAGGCGA
>JBEICA010000450.1:0-1504 GCA_040373665.1 Burkholderiales bacterium
CCCTGCGCGAGCAGCGCATCGCGATACTTCGTCGGGATCGCCAGCCGGCCCTTGCCGTCCATGCTGAGCTGTGCGACACCTCGAAACACCCGGACTCCCTCGGCCCATCGGCCCTGTCTTTGCAGAAAGGAAAGAGGGTGCTGCCGGATCTCCAGCTGGATCGAGCCTGGAATCCCCCTAATTCACCACTTCTTCCCACCAGGCCCCACGTTAACCCTAATTTTTCCGCCGGTCAACGGATCAATCGTGATTTATCGTGGACGAACAAGGACTTATCTGGCAAAGCAGACAAGCGGGCACATCTTCATTACTCGAATGAAATGAGCCGCGTAACCGTCGAACTGAAGGTATTACTTTAAGTTCGATGCGGTCGACCCCGTTCGAAGAACCCCCGGCAGCCACGAATGGACGACCGACGGAGGCTGCGGTGGGATGAGAGGTGCGTGAAGTCGGCCGATAAGCCGGGTTCTGTCGAGGACAGTCATTCATCTGGGCCGGCGGTTACCCGACGGCTCGAGCGACCTACCCGGGGGCAACGCGAGCAGCGCCAGTGCCCCCCTATTTGGTCTTGCTCCGGATGGGGTTTGCCGTGCCGTTCGCGTTACCGCGAACGCGGTGCGCTCTTACCGCACCGTTTCACCCTTGCCTGTGCCTTTCGGCCATCGGCGGTCTGTTCTCTGTGGCACTTTCCGTCGCCTTGGGCCATGGCTTTCGCCACCGCTTGCTGCGCCCGGCCGTTAGCCGGCATCCCGCTCTGTGGAGCCCGGACTTTCCTCCGCACCGACGAGCGGCACGGCGACTGTCTGGCTGACTTCACGCCCCATGAGTGTAGCCCAATGCAACCCCACGCCCCGATGTTTCGGCGGCCCGGGCGGCAGGCGCGCAGCAACTCAGTCCCCGGGAAGCATCCGCCACTGCAACGACTCGCCAGCCCGCAAGGGCACCAGCGTGTCCGTGCCGTACGGATACTCCGTCGGCGCATCCCAGCGCTCGCGCACCAGTACCACCTTGCCGCCATTGCGCGGCAGGCGGTAGTAGTCGGGACCATGGAAGCTGGCGAACGCCTCGAAGCGATCGAGCGCACCGGCCCGGTCGAAGGCTTCGGCGTACAGTTCGAGTGCGGCATGCGCGTTGAAGCAGCCGGCGCAACCGCAGTCGGTCTCCTTCGTGTGCCGTGCGTGCGGCGCGCTGTCGGTGCCGAGGAAGAACTTCGGGTTACCCGAAGCGGCGGCTTCCATCAGCGCCTGGCGGTGCACCTCGCGCTTGAGTACCGGCAGGCAGTAATAGTGCGGCCGGATGCCCCCGACGAAGATGGCGTTGCGGTTCATCAGCAGGTGGTGCGGCGTGAGCGTCGCAGCCACCTGCGGTCCGCAGGACTCGACGAAGGACACCGCATCACGCGTGGTGATGTGCTCCATCACCACGCGCAGCCCCGGCATGTCGCGAACCAGCGGCGACAGCACGCGGTCGATGAAGGCGAGTTCGCGATCGAACAGGTCGACGC
>JBEICA010000266.1:0-5004 GCA_040373665.1 Burkholderiales bacterium
CCATCATGACTCCCTTGAGCGCCTTCTGGGCCTTCTCGTCCGGGATCTCGAGGAGTTGGAGAATGACCGGCTGGTCCCGGCCCAGCATCTCGCCGCTCGCGATCCGGAACAGGAGGCTGTAGCCGATCTGGCCGGCTGCGCCGGTGACGGCAACTCGTACTGGGCTCTTCATCTTGAGAAACTCCTCCGCGGGAATGGAAATTCGACCCGGATCCTTCCGATCTGCGGGCCTGGAGGAGGGCGGCCATGCGGCACCGCGCCATGCGAGTCCTATGCCATTGCCCACTGCGGGAAACACCCTGGAACTGCGTTCGATGATACGAACGGCCGCTGCGCTGTGTCAATGACAGTCTTATATATGACGACTGACAGCTGTCCGGGCTGGACCGCCCCTGGGCCTTGTGCTAATAATCCGTCCCGACATGAAGCCCGAAGCCGCCTCTCCCGCCTACCAGCCCCTGTACCGGCAGATCAAGCTGTTGATCACCGAGGGTCTGGAGAGCGGCCAATGGAAGCCCGGCCAGAGCATCCCGAGCGAACTGGAACTGGCCAAGCGCTTCAACGTGAGCCAGGGCACCGTGCGCAAGGCCGTGGCCGAGTTGGCCCAGGAGAACGTGCTGGTGCGGCGCCAGGGTCGCGGCACCTTCGTTCCGTCCCACGCCCATGAACGGGCGCAGGCGGCCTTTCTGCGCATCACGCCCGACAGCGAGCCGATCCACGCGATCCAGGCCGAGTTGCTCGACTGCTGCCGGGTCAAGGCCGACGAGCGGAGCGCCCGCCAACTCGACCTGGATCCCGGCGCCTCCCTCATCCGCGTCCGCCGACTGCTCTCCATCAACGGCAGACGCGTCATCTGTGAGGAGGCCCGGGTCCCCGCAAGCCTGTTCAAGGGGCTGGATGCGACGGTGCTGGAGTCTCATCGATGCATGCTCTACAGCGTCTACGAGTCCGTTTTCCAGATCCGCATCGTCGCTGCCGAGGAGCGCCTCAAGGCCCTGCGCGCGGGCGCGGAGATCGGTGATTTCCTCGGTCTTGCCGCCGATGCGCCCGTGCTGGCCATGGAGCGCGTCGCCTATACTTACGGCCGCCGTCCGGTCGAGTTGCGACGTGGCTTCTGCAACACCGCCGACCACCATTACGCCAACATCATCAGTTGAACATTCCCCACGGCATCCCGAGAGTCATGAGCCAAGCGCCCGCCCGAAACCGACCGAAGCACCTGAACCTGTTCCAGATACGGTTGCCCATACCGGGCATCGTATCGATCCTGCACCGAATCAGCGGAGCCTCCCTGTTCCTGATGCTGCCCTTCCTGCTCTACCTGCTCCAGCAGAGCCTCCAGCCACCCGACAGCTACATCCACTTCCGGGAGCTGGTCGGGCACCCGCTCGTCAAGCTCGTCCTGCTCGGGCTGCTGTGGGCCTTCCTGCATCATTTCTGCGCGGGTATCCGTTACCTGACACTCGACATGCACATGGGAACCGACCTTGCCGCAGCGAGGTCCAGCAGCTACGCCGTGGTCGGCGTGAGCCTCGTGATGACGGTCATCCTGGGAGTGTGGCTATGGTGAGGCGTGTTCCCGTCGGAGCCCACTACGGGCTGAGGGACTGGCTGGTGCAGCGGGTCACCGCCGTCGTCATGGCGCTGTACTCGCTCATGATGCTGTCCATCGTCGTGTTCGCCCCCCCGGCCCACTACGGGGCTTGGAAGGGTTTGTTCGCCCAGCAGTGGTTCCGGCTGGCAAGTCTGTTGTTTGCGTTGTCGGTGTTCTGGCATGCCTGGGTGGGGGTCCGGGACATCCTGATGGACTACATAAAAGCCACGGGTACGCGGCTGGCGCTCCAGGTTCTGGTGGTGCTGTCGTTGGTGGCCTACGCCCTGTGGTCGATTCAGATCCTCTGGAGCATCCGCTAGATGACATACCCCGTCCGGAAATTCGATGCAGTCGTGGTCGGCGCCGGTGGCGCCGGCATGCGGGCCGCCCTGCAACTGTCCGAGGCCGGCATGAAGGTGGCCGTGCTGTCGAAGGTCTTTCCCACCCGCTCGCACACCGTTGCTGCCCAGGGCGGCATCGGCGCCTCGCTCGGCAACATGGGCGATGACTCCTGGCTCTGGCACATGTACGACACCGTCAAGGGGTCGGACTACCTGGGCGATCAGGACGCGATCGAGTTCATGTGCCGCATGGCGCCCCAGGCCGTCTACGAACTGGAGCACTTCGGCATGCCGTTCGACCGGAACGACAACGGCACGGTCTACCAGCGGCCCTTCGGTGGTCACTCGCAGAGCTTCGGGGAGCGGCCGGTGCAGCGCTCCTGCTGCGCCGCCGACCGGACCGGGCATGCGATGCTGCACACCCTGTATCAGCGCAACGTGCGAGCCAACACCCTGTTCTTCGTGGAGTGGATGGCGCTGGACCTGATCCGGGACGCCTCCGGGCAGGTGCTGGGCGTGACGGCCATGGAAATGGAAACCGGCGAAGTGTGGATCTTCCACGCCCGCGCCACCCTGTTTGCCACGGGCGGGGCGGGGCGCATCTACTCCGCCTCCACCAATGCCTTCATCAACACCGGGGACGGCCTTGGCATGGCGGCACGCGCCGGCATCCCGCTCGAGGACATGGAGTTCTGGCAGTTCCACCCGACCGGCGTGGCCGGTGCGGGGGTGCTGATCACCGAGGGTGTGCGGGGCGAGGGCGGCTACCTCCTCAACAAGGATGGCGAGCGCTTCATGGAGCGCTACGCGCCGACCATGAAGGACCTGGCGAGTCGCGACGTCGTGGCCCGCGCCATGGCCACGGAGATCAAGGAAGGGCGCGGCTGCGGCAAGGAGGCCGACCACATCCTTCTGAAGCTCGACCACCTCGGCATGGAAGTGATCGAGAAGCGCCTGCCGGGCATCCGCGAGATTGCGAAGAAGTTCGCCAACGTCGACCCGGTGAAGGACCCGATCCCCGTCGTGCCCACCTGCCATTACCAGATGGGCGGAATCCCGACCAATTACCACGGCGAGGTCGTGGTGCCGGTTGGGGACCAACCCAACACCGTGGTGCCGGGCTTCTATGCCGCCGGCGAGTGCGCCTGCGCCTCGGTGCACGGTGCCAATCGCCTGGGCACCAACTCGCTCACCGACCTGCTGGTTTTCGGCAAGGCGAGCGGCGACCGCGTGATCCAGTACCTGAAGGAGAACCCCGGCCACAAGGACCTGCCCGCCGATGCCGGTGAGTATTCCCGATCGCGGCTGGCGCGGCTGGACAACCAGACCGGTGGCGAGAGCGTGCACGAGGTCGGGGCCGAGATGCGGCGGACCATGCAGGCGCACTGTGGCGTTTTCCGCTTCCCGGACATGCTCACCCAGGGGGTCGAGAAGATCCGCGAGGTGGCGCAGCGGGTGGAGCGCACCGAGATCAAGGACAAGAGCCGGACCTTCAACACGGCCCGGATCGAGGCGCTGGAGTTGGAGAACCTCATCGAGGTGGCCCGCTCGACCATGGTATCCGCCGAGGCGCGCAAGGAAACGCGGGGCGCCCACGACCGCGCCGACTTCCACAAGCGCGACGATGTCCACTGGCTCAAGCACTCCCTGTGGTACCGGGAGAACGATCGCCTGGACTACAAGCCGGTCAACCTGAAGCCTCTGACTGCCGAGAGCTTCGAGCCGAAGGTTCGCACGTACTGAGACGAGGCCGGTGGCCGCGGTGCGCGTGGCGGGCGGTCCCGCCACGGCGCCTGTCGGGAAGCCCGGCGATACAGCACAGCAAGCGAGGACGAGATGCGATTCAGGATCTACCGTTACGACCCCGAGAAAGACGCGAAGCCGACGATGAAGGAGTACGACGTCGCCCTCGAACCCAGCGACCGCATGCTCCTGGACGCCCTGGTGCGCATCAAGTCCGTGGACGACAGCCTGTCGCTGCGGCGGTCCTGCCGCGAGGGGGTGTGCGGCTCGGACGCCATGAACATCAATGGCAAGAACGGTCTGGCCTGCATCACCAAGCTGGCCGACCTGAAGGAGCCGGTGGAGTTGCGGCCCCTGCCCGGACTGCCGGTGATCCGCGATCTGATCGTGGACATGTCGCAGTTCTTCAAGCAGTTCCACTCCATCAAGCCCTACCTGCAGAACAGCAGTGCGGCGCCCGAGAAGGAGCGGCTGCAGACCCCGGCCGAGCGTGAAGAGCTCGACGGCCTGTACGAGTGCATCCTGTGCGCGTGCTGTTCCACCTCCTGCCCGTCGTTCTGGTGGAATCCCGACAAGTTCGTCGGCCCGGCCGGATTGCTGGCGGCCTACCGGTTCATCGCGGACAGTCGCGATCAGGCCACCAACGACCGCCTCGACGACCTCGAGGATCCCTACCGCCTGTTCCGCTGCCACTCCATCATGAATTGCGTCGATGTCTGCCCGAAGGGCTTGAATCCGACGCGGGCGATCGGTCGCATCAAGGACATCATGGTCAAGCGGATGGTGTGATGACGCCGCTTCCTACGACCGTCACGGGACACGGTGCATGTGGCGATGCAGCGCAGCAGGCGGGCCGCCATGGGTGACCTGGACCGGGTGCGCTGGCGCTGCCGCCGCGGACTCCTCGAGCTCGACATCATCCTGGCCCGCTTCCTCGACACCGGCTTTGCCGACCTTGACGCGGACGGCAGGCGCATTTTTACAGAGCTGCTCGGCCTTGCCGATAACGACCTCTGGGATCTGATCAGTCGCCGGCAGTCTGCCCCGGAAGCCGAGCAGGAGCGCGTCCTCGAGTTGCTGCGCCACGTTCGGGTGCCTTCCGTGCCAGATTGATGCACAGCAACAAAACCGGCCCCCGGACACTACAATCCCGAGTTCCAACCACCTTTTCGAGACGGAGCAGGTGATGAGCACCCCAGCGAAAGCGACCGTGAGTTTCTCGGACGGCAGTCCTTCCATCGAGCTGCCGATCCTCAAGGGGGTGTCCGGCCCCGACGTCATCGACATCCGCAAGCTGTACGGGCAGACCGGCAAGTTCACCTACGA
>JBEICA010000277.1:0-4847 GCA_040373665.1 Burkholderiales bacterium
CGATGCCATCGCCGACCTGGCGATGGCAGAGCAGTCCGACGTGGTGGCGTCGGCCTACGGTCAGGAGGAGTTGAGCTTCGGACCGGAATACCTGATTCCCAAGCCCTTCGATCCGCGCCTGATCGTGCAGATAGCGCCGGCCGTGGCCAAGGCGGCCATGGACAGCGGGGTGGCGACGCGTCCCATCCGCGATTTCCAGGTCTATCGCGACCAGCTCACCAGCTTCGTCTACCAGTCCGGTCTCATCATGAAGCCGGTGTTCACCGCGGCCAAGAAGACGCCCCGGCGCGTGGTCTATGCCGAAGGTGAGGAGGAGCGGGTGCTGCGAGCGGTGCAGGTGGTGGTGGACGAGGGGCTGGCGAGGCCCATCCTCATCGGCAGGCCCGAGGTGGTGGTGCCGCGTCTGGAGCGGCATGGCCTGCGCATCCGGCCGGGAGCGGACTTCGAGCTGGTCAATCCCAACTCCGACCCGCGCTATCGCACCTACTGGCAGACCTACCATGGACTGATGCAGCGCAAGGGCGTGTCGGTGGAACTCGCCAAGCGCGACGTGATGCGCCGCATGACCCTGATCGGGGCGCTGATGGTGCGGCTGGGCGATGCCGACGCGATGATCTGCGGCACCTACGGCCAGCACCAGCAGCATCTCGAGATCGTGTCCAACGTCATCGGGCTGCGACCCGGTGCACGCCGTTTCGCCGCCATGAACCTGCTGCTGCTGCCCAGCAGGACGCTGTTCATCTGCGACACCTACGTCAACCAGGACCCCTCGGCGGAGGAGATCGCCGACATGACCTTCCTCGCCGCGGAGGAGGTGCGTCGCTTCGGTCTGGTGCCGAAGGTGGCGCTGTGCTCGCATTCGAACTTCGGCTCCATGCCCTCTGCCTCGGCCGGCAAGATGGCGCGGGCCAGGGAGTTGATCGAGGCGCGCGACCCGACGCTCGAGGTCGAGGGCGAGATGCACGGCGACGCGGCTCTGGACGAGAGCATCCGCACGAGGCTGTTCCCGAATTCCCGTCTCAAGGGAGAGGCCAACCTGCTGATCATGCCGACCCTGGACGCCGCGAACATTTCCTTCAACCTGCTGAAGGTGGTCAGTGGCGAGGGCATCACGGTCGGCCCGATCCTGCTGGGCGCAGCCAAACCCGTGCACATCGTCACTGCCACCGCCACGGTGAGGCGCCTGGTGAACATGACCGCCCTGGCGGTCGTGGATGCCGCGGCCCAGCGCTGAACCGGCGGGCCGGCGCATCGCCTGTGCCGGGGTGGGTGTGGAAACCCGCCGGCGCCCGGGTGGTCCAGGCGCAGGCGGGGTGCTTCAGCGCACGGTCGGGGCCGGCAGGTCGTCGTCGTCCCGGCGCTCGATGCCTGCCACCTTGCGCGCCTTGTCGAAGTAGACGGTCGCGGCGGTTTCACGGCCGAGACGGCAGCGCTTGAGACCCTCGTCGATCAGCGGGGCCACGGCCAGCTTCTGCTGTTCCGTGAGGCGCACCCCCTTGAGGTCGATCCCGATCAGTTCGAGTTCCAACCGGCAATCCGCAAATGCGGGTGTGGCGGCGGAAAGGCAGGCGGCAAGGCAGAGCAGTCGCATGGCGCAGACGGTACGAGGACGGAGTTGAACGCTCAGATGCCGAGAATCTTGCGTGCCTTGCCGAGCGACTCCATCGAGCCCTTGTGGTTGCCTGACTTGTGCTGGGCTTCGCCCTCGGCGCGCAACTGGCGCACCTCGTCGAGCTGGGCCGTGCTGAGGGAAGGCTTGGCGCTCAGGGCCTCGTCGATCGCCTTCATGTCGGCCGGGCAGTGGGCGGCGAGGGCGCCGAAGGACAGGGAGCAGAGCAGGGTGGCGAAGGCGAATCTGGCTTTCATGGCGGCTATCTCCAATGGATGAGGGAAAGGCGCGGGCAGCACCAGGAATGTTGCGTCAGGCAGTATAGACCCGGCGGGGCCGGTAGAATTCCCGACCGTTTCGATGGTCCGAGAATCGTCTGCGTTTACGGATGTCCTCTGCCTTGCCTGCCCACATCGAGCCCTGGACCCGGCATCGGGTCATGGAGCGGCTGCGCGCCGCGGCGGGTGGCCTGCCGCCGCTGCCCGACGCTCTGCCCCAGTACCGGCATGCGGAACACCAGAAGCCGGTTCCAGCCGCAGTGCTGGTGCCTCTGGTCAACCGCCCCGCGGGTCTCACGGTCATGCTGACCCAGAGAACCGCCCACCTGAATGCCCACGCCGGGCAGATCAGCTTTCCCGGCGGGCGGGTCGATCCCGGCGATGCGGACCGTGTCCACACGGCGCTGCGCGAGACCTTCGAGGAGACCGGGCTGCCGGGCGAGCGCGTCGAGACCCTGGGGTTCCTGCCCGAATACGACATCGCCACGGGCTTCCGCGTGACGCCCGTGGTGGGCTGGGTCGAACCGCCGTTCGATCTGGTCCCGGATCCGTTCGAAGTGGCGGAGGTGTTCGAGGTACCGCTGGCCTTCTTCCTGGATCCGGCGAACCACCGGCGCGAGAGCGCGGTGCGAGACGGCCGGCACCGCCACTTCTACGTCATGCCTTACGAAGGCCGCAATATCTGGGGCGCGACCGCGGGCATGCTGCACTGCCTCTACCGCGTACTGACGGAGGTCTGATGGCCAGGGACAAGACAGCCGCCACGGCGGCGATCCGGGTGTTGCGGGCCGCGGGCGTCGCCTTCACCGAGCACCCCTACGAATACGAGGAGCGGGGCGGCACCGCAGTGTCGGCCCGGGAACTCGGCGTCGACGAGCACGCGGTGGTCAAGACCCTCGTCATGGAGACCGAAGCCCGCCAGCCGCTGGTCGTGCTCATGCACGGCGACCTCATGGTGTCGACCAAGGCGCTGGCGCGCACCATCGGCGTGAAGACCGTGTCGCCCTGCGCGCCCGAGACGGCGAACCGTCACTCGGGCTACATGGTCGGTGGCACCTCCCCGTTCGGCACGCGCAAGCCGATGCCGGTCTACATGGAGGCCACCATCCTCGATCTGCCGAGGATCTACATCAACGGCGGACGACGCGGCTTTCTGGTCGGCATCGACCCCCGCGAGGCGCAGCGTGTGCTCGCTCCCACGCTGGTGCAGGTGGGCGTCGCCGAGCAGTGACGGCAAGATCTCACGGCCGCGCGTCAGCGCATTCCTCCACCTCCTGACCCTTCACTGCAGACCCATGGAACTCGTCGCCCTGCTGATCGCCGCCGCCATCGCCTGGTACTGGCTGGACTCCATGAAGGCGCGCGACATCGCGCTCGGCGCCGGGGAACGTGCCTGTGCCGCGGAGGGGGTGCAGTTCCTGGACTGGACCGTGGCGCGCGAGCGCATCGGGCTCGGACGCGACGACGAGGGCAGGCTCAGGCTGCGGCGCGTCTATCGCTTCGAGTTCAGCCGCACCGGCAACGACCGCCTCGACGGGGCCGTCACCCTGCTGGGCGGCGATGTGGTCTCGCTCCATCTGGCGACACCGTCCGCGCTGGTCGATAACGTCATTCCCTTTGGCAGAGATCCGGCCGGTTGAGCGAGCCGGACACGCGACTGTGGCACCATGCCGTTTTCCACCTGTGCCAGGGAGTGCCCCGATGGTCCTGTCCGCCAGCGATGATGTCGCGATGCTGCGCGCCGAGGTCGAGATGCTGATGAGCGAGCGCGAGAGCCTGTTGCGCACCATCGGTGCGGCTTCCGTCGTGTTCGCCAACCTCAGTGCCGACGAGTTGCCCGAGGCGGCGTACGACGCGGCAGACGTGCTCGCCAAGTGTCTCGACACCCTGCCCGAGGATGTGCTGCGCGAGGCCCTCGAACTGGTGCGCCCGCTGGTCGAGAAGGACCTGGGGAAGGTCTGATCGAATCGCGCGGTCGCGACCGGGACGCGTCCGCCCCACAGCGCTTCCTGCGTCGGCCGGCGACGATCCGGTATGCGCGTGCCGGCCTCGGGGTGGGGGCGCCGCGTCATCCGGCGCGCGCACCATCCTGATCCGCTGGAGTGTCCGGCCGCGTCCTTGCAGTTGCGGCCGCACCCGTCCGGTGCGCGATGCACCGGGATCCGCCCTGCAAGAGGGCGACTGGCACAGGTCTTTCTGTCCGGAAGACCAAAAGAGAGTACCTGCTTCTTCATTTGATCAGTGCAGGTAAGACTTCCGCATTATTTCATCAGCATGGCACGGCCGTTGCGGAGGAGGGGTTGCGCGCAGACGCCGCCCACATCCTGCCAGGGATCACCGTCGCCGGACTGCCGCACGCGAACCCTCTTACCCTCTCTCGGAGCGTGCAAAACATGAAACGTCGCCTTGCCTTGAAGGCCGCAGCCGCCGCAGTCGCCGGTGCCTGGGCCCTGACTTCCGCCAGTCTCGTTCTCGCCGCCGACACCATCAAGGTCGGTGTGCTGCACTCGCTGTCCGGCACCATGGCCATCAGCGAGACGGCGCTGAAGAACACGGTGCTCATGACCATCGAGGAAATCAACGCGAAGGGTGGCGTGCTGGGCAAGAAGCTCGAAGCGGTGGTGGTCGATCCCGCCTCGAACTGGCCGCTTTTTGCCGAGAAGGCGCGGCAGCTCCTCACCCAGGACAAGGTGGCGGCGGTGTTCGGCTGCTGGACCTCGGTGTCCCGCAAGTCGGTGCTGCCGGTGTTCGAGGAGCTCAACGGGCTGCTGTTCTACCCGGTGCAGTACGAGGGAGAGGAGCTGTCGCAGAACGTGTTCTACACGGGCGCCGCGCCCAACCAGCAGGCCATTCCCGCGGTGGAATACCTGATGAGCGCGGACGGTGGCGGTGCCAAGCGTTTCGTGCTGCTGGGCACCGACTACGTCTACCCGCGCACCACCAACAAGATCCTGCGCGCC
>JBEICA010000236.1:0-5685 GCA_040373665.1 Burkholderiales bacterium
CATCGCTCACGTAGATGCCGCCACGGGACTGCTCCAGGGCGCGGGAGGCATCCGCATCGGGACCGGTCGCGCGGGGTGCCGTGTCGCCCCGCGCGACGCGCACCTGATCATGTCCCGCGTCGTCGATGAAGGCCAGGCTGCGTATTGCCCCGTGATTGGCGACATGCGCCTGGAAGGTCTGCTCGAGGCGCTGGCGCCACTGCTCCGCGGTCGACGCGTCCACGGGGTCCATCCCGCCGGCATCACGCGCGCGCACCAGACCCTCCGCCGACGGCGACTGCGCCAGGACCCGCAGGTTGCGCCCGCTCGCCTCCACGTCGTCGGACACAGCTCTCACGAGCAGGTCGAGGCTGGAATAGGCATCGGCCTCCGCCCGCTCCAGCATCCGCTCGGTCGCGCCGCCGAGCACGACCGTCACCGCGATGCTGATCGGCACCACCGCCAGCAGCACGAAGATCAGCAGGTAGCGCAGCCGCAGGCTGGGCTTGAAGCGGGGCGTTTCAGCGGGGTTCCGGGTCGACGTCTTCACGGCACGTATGTTTGGGGAAACGTTCCCGTAACGGCGCCGGACAGCCCTTCTTGAGAAATGGGTGGCCGGTCGCGCCCAACCGGCGCGGGGCGACGGCCGGGTCAGAACGCGGAGAGACTCTGGTAACGACGCATGAAGCCGCGGTCGATGCGGTCCTTCCAGTGCCAGACCCAGGCGCCGGCCACCGACAGCCCGCCCCAGGACGCGACGGCGTGACGCGGGCCGGTGGCCAGCAGCGCGAGGGTGCGCCGCTGGGGTTCCCATGTCAGCAGCCGCTGCCCGGTCAGGGCCCGGCGCAGGTTGGCGGCCAGGGGCAGCCCCTGCCGGACGGCATGCACGCCGGACTTCGGATGGGGACGCCCCGCCGGACTGGCTACGTCCCCGGCGGCGAACACGCCGGGGTGCGACACCGAGCGCAGGCTGTCATCCACCAGCACGAAACCCTGGGCGTCCAGGGCCAGTCCGACATCCCTCAGCCACCGAGGCGGCGCCGCCCCCGTGGCCCAGACCACCCAGTCGGCCTCGAGTCGGGTGCCGTCGGCCAGCCACAGGCCGCCCGCGTCAGCCGCCGCCGCCGGTACGCCGAGACGGACCGACAGGCCGCGACGGTCCAGCAGCGCCGCGATGCGTCGCCGCACCGGCTGGCCGTGCCCCGGCAACAGCACCGGTCCCCCGGAGACGATGCCGACCTGCCACTCCGGCACCCCGGGCGCCGCGTCGGCACGGCCGAGGCGATGCTGCAGAGCAAGCGCGATCTCCACCCCGCCCGCGCCGGCCCCGACGACCAGCACGCGGGCCGGCTCCGCCGGTGGGTGGGACAGCCGCCGCTCCAGTTCGGCGAGGAAAGCGTCCACCGGCTTGACGCCGGTGCCGACCCGATCCGCTCCCGCGATGCGCCCGCGGGGCGGTGTGGACCCGACATCGAGGGAGATCAGGTCCGCCTCGAGACGGCCTCCGCTCTCCAGCAATGCCCCGCGGCACGCGTCGGGCAATCCCGTCACCGCATCCTGGACGAATCGGGCACCGGCGAAACGGCACAGTCCCGGCAGGTCGATGTGGCACTCGGCGTGACGGTAATGCCCCGCCACGAGCCCGGGAAGCATCCCGGAATACGGCGTGGCGGGGGCGGGACTCACCAGCACGAGTTCCACACCCGGTTCCGGCACGAGTCCGAAGCGCCGCAGCACCTCGACATGGGCGTGCCCGCCGCCGACCAGCAGAAGGCGTCGTGCGCGGCTCATGACGGCCGCAGTCCGGCCAGCAGCGGCGCGAGCACGGCGTCGGCCGCCAGCCTCTCGAGGTCGTCCGGCCGGTCCACGTCCCAGCGCTCTGCAACGCAGGCCGTGCGCAGTCCGAGCCCACCCATCCTGCGCAATGTCTCGGCCAGCACCGCCCCCCCGCCCCAGGGCATGTCTTCGAACAGGGCGGCATGGCTGCGCCGCAGGCCGATCAGCCAGTAGCCACCGTCCTCCGCAGGCCCGAGCACTGCGTCGGCACCGTCCTCGAGGCACGCTGCGGCCCGCACCAGGTCGGCCGCCGAGAGGCCGGGGATGTCCGTGCCGACCAGGATGGCGGCATCGTGTTCGCACAGCGCAGCGGCAAGAGCGCGGTGCATGCGCGCTCCGAGATCGCCACCGCCCTGCTCCGCCAGGGTGACGCCATGGTGCCGCTGCAGCAGTTCGAAGAAAGGATGCCGGGTGTCGGGCGTCGCGCACAGGGTGACCGAGGTCAGACCGGCTCTCGTGACCTCGGCCACGGTGCGCCGGGCCAGCCGTGCCGCCAGCACCGCCGCCGGACCCTCTCCGAGTGCAGGGACGAGGCGGGTCTTGACCCGGCCGGGCTCCGGTGCCTTGGCGAACACCAGCACCGCCGTGCGCGACGGTCGCGGCGCGGCGCTCATCACCCGCCCCCGCCGCGATAGCGGCGCGCCAGGGCCTCTGGCGAGGCACCCAGGAAATGGGCGAGCCGCAGCCGCCACATCAGAAGGATCGTGCGCCATGCGCCGTCCCGGTCCCAGCGCCGTCCCGAGGTGGTGACACGTGCGCCCAGGCAGGCCGGCGCACCCAGCCGCCGCAACCGCGCCGACAGTTCGATGTCCTCCATCAGCGCGATCCCGGGAAACCCGCCCGCCGCGTCGAACGCCTGCCGGGTGCAGAACATCGCCTGATCGCCGGTGGCGATCCCGGTGAGCCGAGAGCGCAGGTTCATGCTGGCCGCGACCAGCGGCAACCATCGGGAGGCCCCGCGGATCCGCACGTCGAAGCGCCCCCAGCGGTATCCGCGCGCGTCGAGGCTGCGGATGATGAGGCGGTCTGCCTCCTCGGGAAGGACCGTGTCGGCGTGCAGGAAGAGCAACAGCCGGCCCCGGGCCGCACGCGCGCCGGCGTTCATCTGCTCCGCGCGGCCGCGCGGAGCCGTCACCACCCGGTCACACCACGCGCCGGCCAGGGACGCGGTGGCGTCCTCGCTGCCGCCGTCGACCAGCACCACCTCTACGCCCCGGGCCCGCAGGGGTGCCAGCGCGGCCAGCGTGGCGACGATGCCCCCGGCCTCGTTCAGCGCGGGGACCACGATGGACAGCGCTGACGACTCCGCGCCACGTGGAGAGCCCTCCGGCGCTGCGACCGCGCGATCCTCAGGGAGCATCGTTCAAGGCCCAGTCGTAGGGCAGGTAGTCGATCTTCAACCGGCCCGCGCGCAGGGCCGCCCGCTCCGCCTCGACGTCCGACAACCACCCGGCGCGGGTGGCAAGCCAGACCGGCACGCCACCCACGGCCGCGAAATCGTCGCCGTACCAGTCGAAGATCCTGGAGATCTCGAGCACCCCGCCCGAGATGCGGTTGCGCGAGCGGTCGGACAGGAAACGCCGCACCTGATCCTCCAGCTGGGCGTCCAGGCGCTCGGCGAGGTAGGCCTCCTCCCGCAGCATGGGGCAGCCGATGGAGGCGCAGTTGGCAGCGAAGTGGATGCGCGGCTCGTCGTAGGCGCCCGGCGCGCGGATGAGACCGTGCTCGATGCCGTCAAGACTTTCCGGGCGACCCAGGAGGCGGAAGAAGCGGTCTTTCCAGGGATTGCCGAACACCCGCCCGAAATCGCGGATCGAGCGCAGCCCGGGGTGGCGGGTCAGCACCTTCTCGACGGTGAAGGCGTTGTAGGCGTTGAGCAGGAAGGCAAGACGGCGGGCGCGCGGCCAGCCGGCGAACTCGGCCTCGGTGACCGCCGACAGCGCGTCGAGGTAGGCGCGCAGGCGGGCGCGGTCGCGGGCCATGCCGCCATAGGAAAGCCGCGAGGCCCGGCCCTCATCCAGCAGCGTCACGTGGCGTGCCAGCAAGGCCGTCCAATCGGCGTGCGTGTGATCGAAGGCCTGCACCGGGCGGACGGAGAACAGCACGCACAGGGCTGCCAGGGCCGCGACCCGGCGCAGCAGCACCAGCGCTGCGAACGCCGTCGTGCGCTCAGCCGCGCCGCCAGGCATGGAACCTCTCCAGCCATCGCAATGCGCGCGCCGGCGCATGCGCCTGCCGCCAACGCCCCGCCACCGCCTTGCTCGCCTCCGCCAGCGTGGGGTAGACGTGGATGGTGCCGAGAATGCGGTTCAGCCCGATGCCCTGGCGCATCGCCAGGACGAACTCGGCCAGCAGATCGCCGGCATGGTGTCCGACGATGGTGACCCCGAGGATGCGATCGCGACCGGGTACGGTCAGCACCTTGACCGAGCCACGGGCCTCGCCGTCGACGATGGCGCGGTCGAGATCCTCGAGACCGTAGGTGGTGACCTCGTACGGCACGCCCGCCGCCCGCGCTGCGGTCTCGTTCAGGCCCACGCTCGCCACTTCCGGATCGGTGAAAGTGGCGCGAGGGACCAGACGCATGTCGGCCCGGAACCGGCGCAGGCCGCCGAACAGGCCGTTCACCGAGGCATACCAGGCGGTGTGCGCCGCCATGTGGGTGAACTGCCAGGGCCCGGCGACGTCGCCGCAGGCGAGGATGTTGGGAAAGCGCGTTGCCATGAACGCGTCCACCTCCAGCGTGCCGGCAGGCGATACCGCGATGCCGAGGTCCTCGAGCCCGAACCCCTCCACCCGCGCCACCCGCCCCACCGCGCACAACAGCGTGTCGAAGGCAAGCCGTTCACTGGTGGCACCGGCGTCACAGCAGGCGAGCCGCACCCCGTCCTCGACCACGAAGGACGTCACGCGCCGGCCGAGATGCAGCGACACCCCGTCCGCGCGCAGGGCTGCCGCCACCGCCTCCGAGACCTCGGTGTCCTCGCGCGCCAGAAGGCGCGGCTCGCTTTCCACCAGACAGACCCGCGACCCGAGTCGCGCGAAGGCCTGGGCCAGTTCGCAGCCGATCGGGCCACCGCCCAGCACCAGAAGGCGGCTCGGCAATGCGCGCAGCGACCACAGGGTGTCCGAGGTGAGGCAATCCACCGACTCGATGCCCGGGATCGGTGGTACCCGCGGACGGGCGCCGGTGGCGATGACGATGGCCCGTGTGCTCAGGGTGCGCACCGCTGCGCCGGAGCGTACTTCGACGGTCCAGGGCGAGGTGATGCGCGCCTCACCGGCCAGGCACTCCACGCCCAATCCGGTGTAGCGCTCCACCGAATCGTGCGGCGCGATCTCGTCGACCACGCGCCGCACCCGCGACATCACGTCGGCAAAGTCGAACTCCGCGCTGGCGCTGCGCACGCCGAACTCCGCGCTGCGCCTGACCTGCGACAGGAAGGTCGCGGTGCGGATCAGGGCCTTGGACGGCACGCAGCCGGTGTTCAGGCAGTCGCCGCCCATGCGCTCGCGCTCGACCAGGGTCACGCGCGCCTTCACAGCCGCCGCCACATAGCTCGCCACCAGCCCGGCTGCGCCGGCGCCGATCACGACCACGTTGCGATCGAAACGGCGCGGCCGCGGCCAGCCGGCGTAGACGCGGCGCGCACGCAATGTCTCCACCACCCGGCGCAACGCCAGCGGCAGCAGACCGAGCGCGGCGAAGGCGGCCAGCAGCGAGGGCGACAGCACGTCCTGCAGACGCTGCACCGCGCCAAGTTGCGTGCCGGCAAGGACGTAGGCGACAGTCCCCGGCAGCATGCCGATCTGGCTCACCCAGGCGAAAGTGCGCGCAGGCATGCGCGTCAGGCCCATGGCAAGGTTGAC
>JBEICA010000131.1:0-9483 GCA_040373665.1 Burkholderiales bacterium
GCCCTCGAGCAGGACGTGCCCGCGCGCCAGCAGGCAGGTCAGGACGCCGTCGATCACGGCGTCGTTGCCCACGATCACCCGCCCCACTTCCTCGCGCACCAGCCGGACGTTGCTCCGGAACTGCTCGAGTCTCTGCTCCACGTTCACGTCACTCACCTGGCGCTCTCCGCGTTCTCCAAGAAAAACTGCCTCACCTGCGTCCGATGCCGCAACGCGATGCGTTCCGGGCTCAGCGCGGTCTCGCCGACATGGCGGTAGCGCGACTCCACCGCCTGGAGCTCCACCGTCGCCTCGGCGCGGCGGCTGGCGGCATAGAACGCCGTGTCCGTGCCGTCATTGCCGTCGGCCTCCTGGCCGCGCACGGTCTCGCGCTTGTACTTCGCCTTGATGCGGCTCGCCTCGTCACCGACCACGGGATCGCCCGGGGCGTTCCCGGTGTTGTCGCCGGCGCGGTTGGATTCCTGGCCGCCGTCACGCCGCTCCTTCGCCAGGGCGCCAAGACGGTACATCGCGCCACCCTGCAGATCGGCGTCCCCGGTGTCCGGGGAATCCCCGGTGTTTCCCTGACCCTGCTGCCGCCCGAACTGGGCCGCGCGCAGCGTGGTTTCGCGCTTGAGCGCCGTGGACGCGGCTGCCAGCTTGCGCCCGGCCCGGCTGAGCGCGGCCGAGGCGTCGAGCCGGCGCGACAACTCCTCGAGATTCTGCACCGCCTTGGACAGGCGCCCCTCGGTCTCGCCGGGGGTCCCGAGTCCGGAACTCGCGTTCTGCAGCGAGTCCTTGAGGGCATCCATCACCCCCTGGTCCGTCGCGGCGGATTCCTGGGGCTGGCTGGCGCCCGTGGCGTTCCCGCCCTGGTCTCCGCCGTCCTGGCGGGGCAGCCGCTCTCGAAGCGCATCCGCCGCAGCGCGGGCGTCGCCCTCGCGCAGGGCCTTGGCGACTTCCTCGAATCCCTTGCGGCCGGCCAGGCTGTCGGCGAGGGCACGCATCTGCTCGCGACTCGCGGCAGCCTCCAGCGCCTTCTGCCCGGCGATCTCGCGGGCCGCTTCGACGGCGCGACGCCGCTCTTCCGCACTGCGGCCCGGATCCCGGACCGCGGCCATCAGTTTTTCGAGCCGGGCGCGGGAGGCCTCATCCGCCGCCTGCATGGCCTCCTCCAGGGCTGCCTGAGCCGGCTGGGCCGCGGCGCGCTGGGCCGGTCCGGGGTCCGCCACCGGCGCTGCCCCGGCATCTTCATGTCCGCCGTGCGGACTCATCCGGGGGCCGACCGAGATGACGAAGGCGAGCAAGGCGGCACTTCCGAGGGCAACCCAGCCGGCGCCCGGCATGCCCAGCGGAACGAGATCGCGGGGAACAAGGCGGGCGGCGCGGCCGGCCGCGTGCGCCATGAGGGCCGAGACGTAGGCACTGGAGACGCCCTGACGGGAAAACCAGAGCGCCGACTTGAGCTCATCCTCCAGACCCGCCCGTTCATCGGCCACCCGCGCAGCCTCTTCGGGACCGACACGCCGGGTCCAGCGGCCGAGCAGCCAGGCCGCCGTGAGCGCCAACAGGATCGTCGCCCCAACCCAGGGCCAGTGCGAGATGGAAGTCCTGGCGAGAATGGCGGACAGCGTGGCCGCGACCAGCAGGGTCGGCACGGCCACGGCGAGGGCCAGGGCCCCGGTCTCGACGCGCTGCCGCGTCCGCAGGCGGTCCGCGACGGAGCCGAGCGCTTGCAGGACGGTGGCGGATGAGTCTGTCATCCGATCGATGGTAGCACAGCGCCCCTCGCGCTCCCTCCCCGGAGCCCGGGTGCGCAAGCTGTGGTCGGACCGGGCACGTGCGGTAACATCAACGCGCCATGAAAGCTCACCTCTTCCTTCGTCTCATCGCATCGCGCCCGAGGGTCGGGCGGCTCGCCTGCCTGCTCCTGGGCGCCGCCCTCGCACTGCAGGCGCGCGCGGCGGACCGGCCGCATATCGTCTACCTCATGCCGGACGATCTCGGATGGCATGACGTCGGGTTCCTGGGCAAGGAGATCGCCACACCGAACATCGACCGCATCGCCGATGGCGCCGTGCGGCTGAACCAGTTCTATGTCCAGCCCTACTCCAGCCAGACCCGCGCCGCCGTGATGACCGGGCGCTACCCGTTCCGCTACGGCCTTCAGACGCAATCGATACTGGCGCACAGCAGCTACGGCCTGCCCACCGAGGAGCGCACGCTGGCACAGGCACTGCGCGAGGCTGGCTACCGCACCGCCCTGGTGGGCAAGTGGCAGCTCGGGCATGCACGGCCGGAATTCTGGCCGACCCGCCGGGGTTTCGATCATTTCTACGGCACACTGGCTGGCGGCATCGACCACTTCACCCGCATCGGCGATGCCGGAGCGGACTGGCGCCGCAACGACAAACCCCTGAAGGAAACCGGCTACGACACGCAGCTCATCGGCCGCGAGGCGGCAACCCTGATCGGCGCCCACGATCCGTCCAGGCCGCTGTTCCTCTGGGTGTCGTTCAACGCGCCGGCCGCGCCGCTGCAGGCACCCAAGGAACTGCTGGAGCGCAACGCCCGCATCCGCGACCCGCTGCGCCGCACCTATGCCGCCATGGTGTCGGCCGTGGACGACGCCGTCGGCCAGGTGCTCGCGGCGCTGGAGAAAAAGGGCATGCTGGAGGACACCATCATCGTGTTTCACAGCGACAACGGTGGCGCCGTCGCCCACAAGGTGCCAACCGGGGACGGCGACGCCCCCCAGGGTGCGGCGGACAACAGCCCCTACCGCGATGGCAAGGGCAGCCTGTACGAGGGCGGCGTGCGGGTGCCGGCGCTGCTGCGCTGGCCGCGCGGCCTGGAGGGTGGCGTCTCCAATGCCTTGATGCACGTGACGGACCTCTACCCCACCCTGCTGGCCCGTGGCGGCGCGAATCGTGACCAGCGCAAGCCCGTGGACGGCATCGACCAGTGGAGCGCCATCAAGGAAGGCCGCCTCGGCGAGCGCAAGGACATCCCGCTGAGCGTCGAAGACCTGCGCGGCGGCATCCGCGTCGGCGACTGGAAGCTGATCTTCCACGCCACGCTCCCGCCGCGGGTGGAGCTCTACGACATCCCACACGATCCCGGCGAGGAGGACAACGCCGCGGAGCGCAACCCCGCCCTGGTGCAGGACCTCACGCGACGCCTGGCCGACTACGCCTGGGAGATGGCGCCGGCCCGGCATCTCGAGGACCTCGGCCGTGCGCGCAAGCGCGACCTGCCGATGGTCTGGGGCCCCAACCCCCTGCGTCATGGCGCCATGGCAGAGACCGACTCGCGCAACGCGCCCTCCCTCCCGGTCGAGCGCGCGGACCAGCCGCGGTGAGCGCGCGGCACCTTCCCGTCCCCTACGCCGCGCGGGCGGGACTCGCCTGGCCGCCCCGGATTCCGGACCTGGGCGACCGGCGTGGCGTCCACGCACCCGACCGGCGCACCTGGCCCCCAGAGTCCGTCACCGCCGCATCGTCATGAATGCCTGTCGCCCGTACGTCATGCTCGCCTGCATGCTGTCCACTGCCGTGTCGGCCGCGGACTACGCCACCCTGGTGCCCTCGAGCTGCATCCACGGCATGGGCGAATGGGGCGAGGAGGCCGTGCATGAATGCATCCGGCGCGATCTGCCCGCGGCCAAGGACCTGGAAAGCTACCCCCTGTCCAGCCAGCCGGTCATCGAGCGCTGCATCGCGCTCGCGGGCCGCAACGGCTGGGTGGCGATCAAGGAATGCACCGACCGCGCGCTGGAGACCAGGTGATCGGGACCCTCTGCCCACGCATCGGGCCTGGCGGTTGAGCGGCGCCACCCGCCCGCCCGGCTTCGCGACCCTTCACCTGCGCGATGCGAGGGGAGAACCTGCACCGGATGGCTCCGAGGTCCTGCCATTGCTCAGGCTCACCGGCGGCTCGATGGCACGCTTCCGTCTGCCTCCCGGGAGGTGCTCGCGGGCCGTGGTTCACCGCAGCGTCGAGGAGTTGTGGCTGTTCACGTCGGGACACGGCGAGATCTGGCGCCAGGATGGCGCACGACAGGAGATCACGGCTGTGGAACCGGGCACCTGCATCTCGCTGCCGAGCGGGACCCGATTCCAGTTCCGATGCCTCGGCCATTCACCGCTGGAAGCCGTCGGTGTCACGATGCCACCCTGGCCGGGCGAGGACGCGGCGGAGATGGTCCGCGGCCCCTGGTCGGCAGAGCCTTGAGGTGCACGCGCTTCAACAGCGCCGGACGTTTCCCGAATCCATCCTGTCCGGGCGCTGACGGCGTCAGCCCAGCGGCTGGACGCCGATGAGGCTCGCGTGCAGGTGGAAGGCAAAGGCTGCCCAGGCGATCAGGCCGACCACCACCGCCACCAGGGTGCGGCCGGCCGTGGCCGATTGCTGCGGCGTGCGCCGGGCCCTGTCACGGCGTCGCGCCGCCGCGAAATCCGCCACCGCCCACGCCAGCAGGGCACCGAACAGCACCACATCGGCGAGGCGGCCGTTGCTCAGCAGATGCGCAAGAGCCCACAGCTTCACTCCCGCCACCATCGGGTGGCCGATGGCCGCCTTCAGGTGGTTGCCCGGCACGTAGGCGGCCGCCAGCAGGACGAAGGACGGCACCATCAGCAGCGCCGTCAGGTGTGACAGGCCGCGCGGCGGATGCCACAGGTCGACCGGCGCCTCCCGCGCCAGACCGTAACCCCAGACCATGAGCCCGAGGCCGACGAGCGAGACCAGGGAGTAGACGCCCTTCCAGGCCCCCTCCCCCATGGCAGCGATGCGGGCGCTGCGCCAGTCGTCCGCGAAGATGCGCACCGAATGGGAACCCAGGAACAGCACAAGACCGATGATCAGGAACAGCACGAGACCTCCTGGGCGGCAGGACCGCCGGCAAGTACGGGACAGGCGCAACCGGCCGTGCCGGCGCCACCGTCTGTGATCATAGCCTCGCCAGGCCCTTCGCCGCACATCCGCTGCGCGGGCATGAGGGCGCCTCAGGGACCTCGATACAATGGGTGTCTTCCCGCGCGTGTTCCGTCGACGGTACCCGCGCCCTTGCTCATCCAGGAGAAGCCCCGATGGACACCCTGCCCGCCGACATGCCCGTGGTCGAGATCGCCCAGCCGGGCGGCCCTGAAGTGCTGCGCCCCGGACGCCGCCCCCCCCCCTCGCCGCGTGCGGGCGAGGTGCTGATCCGTGTCGCCGCGGCGGGCGTCAACCGGCCGGACGTGCTGCAGCGCCAGGGGCTGTACCCCCTGCCACCGGGTGTATCCGACCTTCCCGGTCTTGAAGTCGCAGGCACGGTGGCCGCCGTCGGCGAGGGCGTCACCGGCTGGCGCGTGGGCGAGCCGGTGTGCGCCCTCACGCCCGGCGGCGGCTACGCCGGCTACTGCACCACGCCCGCCGGCCAGTGCCTGCCGGTGCCCCACGGCCTGAGCATGATCGAGGCAGCCTCGCTGCCCGAGACCTGCTTCACTGTCTGGATCAACGTATTCGACCGTGCACGCCTCGCGCCCGGGGAGACCCTGCTGGTGCAGGGCGGTTCCAGCGGCATCGGCGTGACCGCCATCCAGATGGCGCGTGCCTTCGGGCACCGCGTCTTCGCCACCGCCGGTACGCGCGACAAATGCCGCGCCTGCGAGGTTCTGGGGGCGGAGCGCGGCATCGACTATCGCGAAGAGGATTTCGTCGCGGTGGTGAAGGAACTGACCGGCGGCAAGGGTGTGGATGTCATCCTCGACATGGTGGGCGGCGACTACGTGCCGCGGGAGCTGAAGTGTCTCGCCGCCGACGGGCGGCTGTCGCTCATCGCCTTCCTGGGCGGCAGCAAGACCACGCTCGACATGAGCGACATTCTCTACCGACGTCTCACCATCACCGGCTCGACGCTGCGTCCGCGCTCGGTCGAATACAAGACCGCAGTGGCGGACGCGTTGCGTCAGCACGTGTGGCCCAAGATCGAGGCCGGCACCATCAAGCCGGTGATCCACTCGGTGTTCCCGCTCGAACAGGCGGCCGAGGCGCACCGCCTCATGGAATCCAGCACCCACGTCGGCAAGATCGTGCTGTCGGTCGGGGACTGACCCCGCGGTCGCCCGCGCCCCGCACCCGTTGCGATCGCGGTGGTTGCGGCGTTCGCGGAGGACTGGCTATCCTCCTGCCGCGGTATGCCTCGGCGTACCCACCATCCCTGCCAATGCGGCGCGCGGCCCGGCGCCAGGAGGTCGAGCATGAGCCGTTCCGTCGACGACGATGCGCTGGCCCTGCAGCGCCTGTTCCACTGGGAGAGCACCGCGCCCGACCGGGTGGCCTTCACCCAGCCCATGGGCGGCGGCGTGGTGCGCGACTTCAGCTGGCGCGAGGTGGCTGATCAGGCGCGCCGGATGGCGGCACACTTGCAGGCTCTCGGGGTGCGGCACGGTGACCGGGTGGCGATCCTGTCGAAGAACACCGCCCACTGGCTGATGAGCGACTACGCCATCTGGCTCGCCGGCGCTGTCTCGGTGCCGCTCTACCCCACGCTGGCGGCCTCGACCATCCGCCAGATTCTCGAGCACTCCGGCGCCCGGGTGCTGTTCGTCGGCAAGCTCGACGGCTGGGACGCCATGCGGGTCGGCATTCCGGAAAGCGTGGCCTGCATCAGCCACCCGCTGTCCCCCGAGGACGCCCGCCAGAGTTACCCGATGTGGGACGACGTGACCGGCGGCGTCGCACCGCTGCCGGGGCGACCGGTGCGCGACGGCGACGAGCTCGCGACGATCATGTACACCTCGGGCACCACGGGCGCGCCCAAGGGTGTCATGCACAGCTTCGCGACCTTTGCGTGGAGCGTGCAGTCGGGGCTGCGGCGCATCACCGCAGTGGCGGGCGAGTCGCGCATGTTGTCCTACCTGCCGCTCGCGCATGTCGCCGAGCGCACCCTGGTCGAGCACGGACAGCTGGCGGTCGGTTTCCGCGTTTTCTTCGCCGAGAGCCTGGACACATTCACCGCGGATCTCCAGCGCGCGCGTCCGACCGTCTTCTTCAGCGTGCCGCGGCTGTGGGTCAAGTTCCAGCAGGGGGTGCTGGCGAAGCTGCCACAGAAGAAGCTCGACCTGCTGCTGTCCCTGCCCATCATCAGCGGCATCGTCCGCCGGAAGATCCTGGGTGCGCTGGGCCTGGATGCCTGCGCCTTCGCCGGTGGCGGCGCCGCCCCCATGCCGACGGACCTGCTGCGCTGGTATGCGCGGCTGGGCCTGGAGATCGTCGAGATTTACGGCATGACCGAGAATTGCGCCGTCAGCCACTGCACTCTGCCGGGTCGTCAGCGCCCCGGCACCGTCGGCCTGCCCTTCGACGGGGTCGAGTCGCGTCTGGACCCGGCCAGCGGCGAGATCCAGATGCGCAGCCCGGGGCTCATGCTCGGCTACTATCGTGAGGACGAACTGACCCGCGAGACCTTCACGGATGACGGCTGGCTGCATACCGGCGACAAGGGGGAACCCGATGCGGAGGGCAATCTGCGCATCACCGGTCGTGTGAAGGACCTGTTCAAGACCAGCAAGGGCAAGTACGTGGCGCCGGCCCCGATCGAGGATCGCCTGGCCACGCATTCGGCGATCGAGGCCTGCTGCGTCACCGGCGCAAATCTGGCCCAGCCGCTGGCGCTGGTGATGCTCAACGCCGTGGCGGTGCAGCAGGCGGCCAGCCCGGAGGGGCGCCGCGCGCTGGCGGACTCCCTGGCCGGTCACCTGAAGACCGTGAACGAGACGCTCGACCGCCACGAGCAGATGGACTGCCTCGTCCTCACCACGGAGCCCTGGACGGTGACAACGAACTCATCACCCCGACCTTCAAGGTCAGGCGCAACAGCGTCGAGGCCGTGTTCGGCGCGCACTTCGAGCGCTGGACGGCCAGCGGCGAGGCTGTGGTATGGCATCAGGGCTGACCCGGAATCACGTCGCGGTGCGCTGCCTGGCGCACCCGGCCGAAGGCCCTGACCCGATGGCGCCCAGCCCCTGAGCGCGGCGACTGCATGGCTCTTCTGACGCGGGCGCTGTTCGCCTGCCTGATTCTGCTTCTGGTGCCGTTCGCCTCTGGCGAGGGCCCGCGCCCGCCCCTGGCCCAGCCGCCCGCAACGGTGCGCCTGGAAGCCTTGCCACCGGAGGTCCGCGTCACGCTCGAACTGATACGCCGCGGCGGTCCCTTCCCCTACTGGCGAGACGGTGCTGTGTTCTCGAATCGCGAGCGCCGCCTCCCACCCCGACCGCGCGGCTGGTATCGCGAGTACACCGTTCCGACGCCCGGCAGCCACGACCGGGGCGCGCGACGCATCGTGGCCGGTGGCGGCGAGGAGTTCTACTGGACAGCCGACCACTACACCAGTTTCAGACGCATCGAGGACGCAGGCCGGTGATGCGACGATGCCAGTGCCGCACGGGAGGCGAGCCTTGACCCGGACCAACATCACCGAGGTGTTGCGCACCCGCGCCGGCGGTGTGTATCAGTGCCCTGACCCGCTGCCGTCGGACTGGCCGGCAGGGCCCGGCCCCCGGCTGGTGCGCATCGCCGGCATCACCGGCCGCGAGGCACTGATGCTCGGCTTCGCCCGCGCCTTCGGTTTCCCGTCGTGGTTCGGTGGCAACTGGGATGCGCTCGAGGAAAGCCTGACCGATCTGCGCCCGGGCCCGGCCGGTGTCGTGCTGAGCCTCTCGGGTGTGGACGCTCTCGCAGCGGAGGATCCGGCAGCGCCCGCGCTGCTCTTGGAACTGCTGTCGGACGTTGCGGCGGTCTGGCGCACCCGGGGTGACCTGCTCGTGGTGCTGGTGGACAGCGCAGCGAACGACGCGCCCTTGCTGCCGGGCATCGCGCCAGACTGAACCGACGCCGCGACGTCGCTCAGGCCTGCAGCAGCGGGCTCCCGGACATGCCCGACAGCCAGCCCGGATCCGGCCGGAGCGACAGGTGGCGGCTCAGTTCGGACAGGGCTTGCGAGTAGACCTCGCGCTTGAACTCGACGACGGTATCGAGCGGGACCCAGTATTCCGTCCAGCGCCAGGCGTCGAACTCGGGCTTTTCGGAGCGCCGCAGGCAGACATCCGAATCGCGCCCGGTCAGGCGCAGGAGAAACCAGATCTGCTTCTGGCCGCGGTAGTGCGCCCGGGATTCGCGCCGCACCCAGTGCCGCGGCACGTCGTACCGCAGCCACTCGCGCGTCCGCCCGAGCACCTGCACGTGGAAGGGGTCTAGGCCCACCTCCTCGTGGAGCTCGCGGTACATCGCGACCTCGGGCGTTTCCCCCTGCTTGATGCCGCCCTGGGGAAACTGCCAGGCGTGCTCGCGCACGCGCTTGGCCCAGAAAACCTCGTTCCTGGGGTTGACGAGCACGATGCCGACGTTGGGACGGTAGCCGTCACGATCGATCATGGATCGTTCTCGAGTATTGCGTTGTGATCGTCCGATTCTTCCACAAAAGCCCGGCACAGGGAACGCGCGCGGCGGCGCGCCCGGGCC
>JBEICA010000246.1:0-5469 GCA_040373665.1 Burkholderiales bacterium
GCGGACGATTTCGGCATCCGTGTCACCCCGGCGGAAAGCGAGCGGCTGTTCGATCGACTGCCATGAATCGGGCCCGATCGCGTCCGGCTGCCGGCGGGGAGAACGGGTGAACGAGCCCCACGCCGCCCCGGAGGCCTCCGACCCGCCGGTGTTCCGCCTGCGTCGGGTGAGCAAGGTCTACCGCATGGGCGAGTCCGACATCCATGCCCTGCGGGAAGTCGACCTGGACCTGAGGGCGGGCGAGTTCGTGGTCATGCTGGGCGCCTCGGGCAGCGGCAAGTCCACCCTGCTCAACATCCTCGGCGGACTGGACCGGCCGAGCTCGGGCGAGGTGCGCTACCTCGATCACGATCTCGCCAACGCGACGCCCGACGAACTCACCCGCTTCCGGCGTGAACACGTTGGCTTCGTGTTCCAGTTCTACAACCTCATGCCCAGCCTGACGGCGCTGGAGAACGTCGCCCTGGTCACCGAGATCGCGCCGGCCCCCATGGATCCGGGCGAGGCGCTGGAACTCGTCGGCATGACAGAGCGGCGCGATCACTTCCCGTCCCAGCTCTCCGGCGGCGAGCAGCAGCGCGTTGCCATCGCCCGGGCCGTGGCCAAGCGCCCCGACGTGCTGCTCTGTGACGAGCCGACCGGCGCCCTCGACTATCCGACCGGTCGCCTGGTGCTGGAGGTGCTGCAGAAGGTCAATCGCGAACTGGGCACCATTACCGCGGTGATCACCCACAATGCCGCCATCGGTGCGCTGGCAGACCGCGTGATCCGCATCAGCAGCGGCCGCATCGTCGAAACGCTCGTGAACGAGCATCGCGCGTCGCCCGGGGACATTTCATGGTGAGCGTGCTGCTGCGCATGGCGGTGCGTGACCTCTGGCACCTGCGCGGGCAGGTGCTGGCGGCATCGCTGGTGGTCGCCTGTGGTCTTGCAGCGCTGGTGGCCACGCGCGGCACCTATGAGTCCCTGGTGGAGGCCCAGGCCGGCTACTACCGCAGCCACCGCTTCGGGGACGTGTTCGTCAGGCTCACGCGTGCGCCCGAGGTGGTGGCGGCCGGGCTGCAGCGCATTCCCGGCGTGGCGGTGGTGCAGACGCGCATCGTGATGGACGTCTCGCTCGATGTTCCCGGGTTGTCCGAGCCTGCCATCGGCAGGATGGTGTCCATTCCCGATCAGCCGGGTCCCACGCTCAACGAGGTCCAGGTGGTGCGCGGGCGGCGCGTGCTGCCGGCTGCCGCCGACGAGGTGATCGCCAGCGAGGCGTTCGCCAAGGCCAACGGCCTGTACGTGGGCGACCGTATCGGGGCAGTGCTCAACGGGCGCTGGAAGCGCCTGACCGTCGTCGGGATCGGTCTTTCACCCGAGTACGTGTACGAAGTGGGGCCGGGCATGCTGTTCCCGGACAACCGCCGCTTCGGGGTGCTGTGGATGGCACGCGACGCCCTCGGGCCGGCCTTCGACCTGGACGGGGCATTCAACGATGCGACCCTGTCCCTCTCGCCCGGCGCGCTCGAGCCGGAAGTGCTCGCCGCCGTGGACCACCACCTGGCCGACTACGGGGCGCTCGGGCCCACGGCCGGGATCAGCATCTGTCGCATCGCTTTCTCACCGACGAGCTCGGCGAGATCCGCATCATGACGACCTTCATCCCCGGCCTGTTCCTGGGGGTCGCCGCCTTCCTGCTCTACGTCGTTCTGTCGCGGCTCGTGTCCATGCAGCGGACCGAGATCGGCCTGCTGAAGGCCTTCGGCCGTTCCGACCTGCGCGTCGGGGCCCATTACCTGTCCCTGGCCCTGGCTGCGGTCGCCATCGGTGCCGTCCTGGGCGTCCCTGCCGGGGTGCTGCTCGGACGTGGCCTCGTGGGCGTGTACCGCGATTACTTCCACTTCCCGCGGCTCGAGTATTTCGCCAGTGCGCGCCTTGTGTTCCTGGCGATCGCCGTCAGTGCGGCCGCGGGCGGGGTCGGTGCGGCGGTGGCGGTGCGCCGGGCGGTACGCCTGCCGCCCGCCGAGGCCATGCGACCGGAGGCGCCGGCGAATTTCGGAGGTGGACGCTTCGAGCGCATTCCGCGGCTGCGCCTGCCCCCGTCATGGCGGATGATCGTGCGCAACCTGTCGCGCCGGCCGGTGAAGGCGGGGCTGTCGGTGCTGGGCGTGGCCATGGCTGTGGCGCTCATGGTGGTGGGACGCTTCGGCCTCGATGCCGTCAACCACATGCTCGCGGTGCAGTTCGACGCGGTCGAGCGGGCTGACGTCACCGTGATGTTCCGCGAGCCGCTGGGCCGGAACCTGGCCCACGAGGTGGCCCGCCTGCCGGGCGTGACGCTGGCCGAGACCTTCCGCAGTGTGCCGGTGCGCCTGCACAGCGCGCATCGGCACAAGCGCCTCGAGCTCACGGGGCTGGCGCCGGAGACGCAGCTGCGCCGGCTCCTGGACGAGCGGCAGCGGCCGCTCGCATTGCCGCCGGAGGGTCTGCTGCTGAGCCGCAAGCTGGGTCAGATCCTCGATGTCGGGGCCGGGGAGAGGGTGAGGGTGGAGGTCCTCGAGGGCCGGCGCATGGTGCGCGAGGTGCCGGTGGCAGGTCTGGTGGACGATCTCATCGGACTGGGCGCATGGATCGATGCCGCCGCGCTGTCGCGACTTCTTGAAGAGGATGCGACGGTATCCGGCGCCCTGCTGCGCGTCCGCCAGGACAGGGCGGCTGCGCTTTATGCCGAGCTGAAGCGCATGCCGGCGGTGGCCGGCGTGGCCGTGCGCAGCGCCATGCTGGCCAGTGTGCGCGATACGCTGGATCGCAGCTTTGCCATCTCGAGCGTGATCCTGGTCGGCTTTGCCTGCGTCATCATCACCGGTGTGGTGTACAACAGTGCGCGCATCGCGCTTTCGGAGCGCGGCAGAGAACTCGCCAGCCTCGGTGTGCTCGGCTTCACGCGCCGCGAGGTCACCGTCCTGCTGCTCGGCGAGCAGGCGGTGCTGGTGCTGCTTGCCATGCCGACAGGTCTGGCCCTGGGTTACGGCCTGTGCGCGATGCTGGTGCCGGTGTTCGATCGCGAACTGTTCCGAGTGCCGCTGGCACTGGCGCCCTGGACTTTCGTGCTGCCGGTCCTCGTCGCTCTGACGGCGGCGCTGGCGTCTGGTGCGGTGGTGGCGCGGCGGATCGCGCACCTCGATCTCGTGGCGGTGCTCAAGACCAGGGAATGAGGGGTCCGATGACAGGGGAACGACGAACGAACTGGACGAAACCCGCGGCGTGGGCCGGCGTCATTGTGGCCATGGCCGGGGCGCTGTTCCTGTTCCTGCGGCCGGAGGCGGTGCCGGTCGAGGTGGGCCCGGCGAGCACCGGTGCGTTACAGGTCACCCTGGACAACGAAGGCGAGACACGGGCGCACGATCGCTACGTGGTGACCGCACCGGTGGCAGGCCGCCTCGCGCGTGCGGAATTGCACCCTGGAGACGAAGTTTCCGAGGGGCAGTCGCTCGTGCGTATCGCCGCCGTGCCGCTGTCGGCGCGCGAACTGGAGGAGGCACGCGGCCGGGTCGCGGCGGCCGAGGCCTTGCGGGGTGAAGCCGCGCAGCGCGCGCGTCGGGCAGAAGAGGAACTGAGGCAGGCGCAGCGGGAGCAGACACGGTTGCGCCAGCTTGCCGTGCAGGGTTTCGTCACCCCCCAGGTTGCCGAGCAGGCGGACAGCGCCGCCACCGCAGCATCACTGGAAGTGGCGGCTGCGCGTGCGCGGGTGCGCGCGGCAGCGGCGGAGGCGCGCGTGGCCAGGGCGGCGCTCGAGGCGCTCGGACCCGGCGCGGCTGCCACGGGCACCACGGTGGTGGTGAGCGCGCCCGTATCCGGCAGGGTGCTGCAGCTACCCGACCAGAGCGAGCGGGTGGTGGCCGCAGGCACGCCGCTCATGACGCTCGGCAGCCTGGAGCATCTCGAAGTGGTGATCCCCGTCCTCTCGGCCGAGGCCGTGCAGGTGCGCCCGGGCATGCCGGTCCTGCTCGAAGGGTGGGGAGGCGAGACACCGCTGCGTGCGCGCGTTCGTCTGGTGGAGCCGCAGGCCTTCACCAAGGTCTCCGCCCTGGGCGTGGAGGAAAAACGCACGAACGTGATCGCCGATTTCGTCGATCCACCAGGCGTCCTGGGCGACGGCTATCGGGTGACCGCGCGCATCGTGGTCAGCAGCGCCGACAGCGTTCTCAAGGTGCCGTCGAGCGCCCTGTTCCGTTGCGCTGCCCAATGGTGCGTCTTCACCGTCGAGGACGGCCGGGCCCGTCGGCGAGTCGTCGAGATCGGTCCCCGCAACGTCACCGAGGCCACCATCCAGGCCGGCCTGCGGGCGGGCGAGACGGTGATCCGGTTCCCGGGCAGCCAGATAGAGGATGGCGTGCGGGTCTCGGCCCCCCGCAACTGAATCCACATCAGGGGGGCGACCCTCCTCGGCGTGCCGTGCATCTCCGGGGGAGCCAGGTCGCGCGTGTCAGTGCACGTGGCGGTGGTGGATGTCGGGGTAGTGCGGGTGGCGGTGCGTGATCGGGGCGTGCCGGTGCGGGTGCTCATGGGACCCGCCGGCAGCCGGCTCACCGGCGGCGTGATCGTGCTGGTGATGCTCGTCGTGCACGTGGGGGTGGCTGTGCTCCAGCGTCTCGTGAGTGTGCTCGTGCTCGTGGTGCTCGGTCAGGTGCAGCCACACGCCCAGCGCCATGAGCGCGCTGGCGAGCCAGAAGGCGGCGGACGCGGATTCCCCCGGCAGGGCCAGCGCGACCGCCGCGCCGATGAACGGTGCGGTCGAGAAGTAGGCACCGGTGCGGGCTGTACCCAGGCCGCGCAGCGCCAGCACGAACAGCACGAGGCTCAGGCCATAGCCCAGGAGACCCAGCCCCATGGCGGAGACGACCCATCCGGCCCCTGGCAGCAGCAGGCCCGAGCCCAGCGCGAGTCCGGTGTTCACTCCGCCGGCCACCAGCCCCTTGGCGCCAGCGATGAACAGGGCGTCGTTGGCCGAGACCTTGCGCGTAAGGTTGTTGTCGATGGCCCAGCACAGGCAGGCTGCGGCAATGGCCGCCGGCCCCCCCCAGTCATGGGCGCTCGCCTGACCGGGGCCTGACAGCACGAGGCCGCCCGCCACGATCGCCACCATGCCCGCGACCACGCGCGCGCCCGCGTTCTCACGGAACGCGAGCCAGGCCAGCATCGCCGTGAACACCGATTCGAGGTTGAGCAGCAGGGATGCGGTGGCGCCGCCGGTGCGGGCCAGCCCAAGCATGAGGGCCACCGGCCCCAGCACACCGCCGAACAGGATTGCACCCAGCAGCCAAGGCCATTCACCCTGGCTCAGGCCCGCGCTGCGCCATCCCCGATCCCGGACCAGCCGGGCCGCGCCGAGGCCCAGTCCACTGCCGAGGTACAGCAGGCCACCGAGCAGCCAGGGGTCGATGCCGCCGAGCAGCAACTTGGCCACCGGCGTGCTCGCGCCGA
>JBEICA010000167.1:0-7562 GCA_040373665.1 Burkholderiales bacterium
GCTTGCTCCATGGTGTCCACCTCCTTGGTTGGTGGACACCATCGTTGCCTTCGGCCTCGGCGGGTTCAAGATGACTTCGCCGGACGCTTACAGAAAGCCATACGAACAACCGTAACCGGCATGGCAGGGGCGAGGCAAGAACGCGCCGCTATCCTTCGACCCCGCTCAGCGATCCCCGAAAACGACATCGCCCCGACCGCTGTCACGATCGGGGCGATGCTGGGACGTCCACGTCGCCGGCCTTCGTCCTGCGAGGCCGGCTATCCGAGGGAGGCGGGCGCGCCTGACGATCAGCCTCCCTGCAGCATCTTCTGCAATTCGCCGCTGGCGTACATCTCCCGCATGATGTCGGACCCGCCGATGAACTCCCCCTTGAAGTACAGCTGCGGAATGGTCGGCCAGTTCGAGAACTCCTTGATGCCCTGTCGGATCTCGGGGTCGTCCAACACGTTTACGGTCGCGACCTCGTCAACGCCGCATGCCTCCAGGATCTGCACCGCGGCCGCGGAGAAACCGCACATGGGCGCATCAGGCGTGCCCTTCATGTACAACACTACCGGGTTTTCAGTAACCTGCTTGCGAATTCGTTCCAGGGTTTCCATCTCTGCTCCTTGTGTATCCAATGCTGCTTGAATTATTGGCGTGACACCAGGCGACTTGAGCGCGGTGACGCCCCGGGCGCTACCGTGGCGTGAATTGGTACACCTACCTTCGTCAAGCGCTGACGGTCGCCTTGCGCCGCTTGGGTTTCGCCGGCTGCTCGGTAGCCGCCAACCTTCCCACCACGATGCGTGGATTACCCGACAGATCTGACACGGGCTCGACCGAAACAAATCCCGCGGCGGTGAACAACTCACACACCACCGTCTGCTGGTCGTACCCATGTTCGACCACCAGCGTCCCACCGGCGACGAGATGCACCGCGGCGCCGCCAATGACAGCGCGCAGCGCGCCGAGTCCATCCTTGCCAGCCACCAGAGCGCCGGCTGGCTCGAAACGGAGCGCGTCCAGGTGGCCGTCCAACTCGGCGATGTAGGGGGGGTTGGAGACGATGAGCTGGAACTGCCGGTCCTTCACCGCCGAATACCAGTCAGACACGAGAAACTGCACGTTCGTCGCCTGCAGACGCTCCGCGTTCTCGCGCGCGACATCAACTGCGCCCGGGGATACATCCACACCGATGACCCGCGCGTGTGGTAACTCCAGCGCGAGACTGACTGCGATGCAACCGCTGCCCGTACCCGCGTCCAGGATGTGGAAGTCGCCTCCCGGTGCGGCCGCGCGCAATGCGAGCTCAACGAGTTCTTCGGTCTCGGGGCGCGGTATCAGGACGTCGGGCGTGACCTTGAAGACGTGGTCGCGAAAACCGCACTCGCCCATGATGTACATCATCGGTTCGCCCTTGAGCCTCCGGTCGAACACGATACCGTAAGGCGACAGGTCGAATCGCCCTGGCGCCTCCCGCTCCCTCACGGCCAACTGCGCTGGTGTCAGCTTGAGCGAATGGGCCGCGAGGCGGCGTATCTCGCGCATTGCCTCTTCTTTCGGGATCTTGATCGTGGCTGAAAGTCGGCGGGCGTCTGCCGCCAACCGTGCGCCAAGGGTGAAAAGACTCATTGTTCCTCCGCCAACGCCGCCAATTGCTCAGTTTGATGTTCCGCAGCCAGGGCGGCGGTCAATTCCTCCAACTCGCCGTCCATGACCTGGCTGATCTTGTACAAGGTGAGGTTGATCCGGTGATCCGTCACCCGCCCCTGCGGGAAGTTGTAGGTGCGGATCCGCTCCGAGCGATCACCGCTTCCGATGAGTGACTTCCGCTCGGCCGCTGTCTTGTCGGCCTGCTGTCGCGCTTGTCGGTCACGAATCCGTGCCGCCAGCACCGCCAGGGCCTGTGCCTTGTTCTTGTGCTGCGATCGATCGTCCTGACACTCGACCACGATGCCGGTCGGAATGTGCGTTACCCGGACAGCAGAGTCGGTCTTGTTGATGTGCTGCCCACCGGCGCCCGAGGCACGGAAGGTATCGATGCGCAGGTCCGCCGGGTTGATCACCACGTCGTCCACTTCGTCGGCCTCGGGAAGGACGGCGACCGTGCACGCGGAGGTGTGGATTCGCCCCTGCGTCTCGGTCGCCGGTACCCGCTGAACACGGTGCCCGCCAGACTCGAACTTGAGTTTGGAGTAAGCGCCCTGACCGACGATCCGAGCGATCACTTCCTTGTATCCACCCAACTCCGACGGGCTGTGGGACACCATGTCGACATTCCACCCACAGCGCTCGGCATAGCGGCAATACATCCTGAACAAATCACCGGCGAACAGGGCGGATTCATCGCCGCCCGTTCCGGCTCTGATCTCGAGGAACAAGTTGCGCTCATCGTTCGGATCCCTGGGCAGCAACTGGCGCTGCAGTTCAGCCTCGATCCGCTGAAGCCGCTCCCGCGTGTCGCGCATCTCGGCCTCGGCGAAATCGCGCAACTCCGGCTCCGAACACATTTCCTGGGCAGTTGCGAGGTCGTGCTCGCCCTGCAGGTGGGACTTGTAGAGATCGACCACAGGAGAGATCTCGGACAACTCCCGCGTCATCCGCCGATAGGCATCCATATCCGCGGTGGCCGCCTCGCTGGCAAGAAGCAGGCTCAATTCCTCAGCTCTCGCTGCCAGATGCGCGAGTTTCTGCTGGATACTCTGCTTCATCATCGACGTTCGGCGAAGTACAGGCGGGACAGCATCCCCGCCAGGCGCTCCCGTTCGTCGCCATCGGCATCATGCAGTGCGTGCGTGGGGCCATGCAGGAACTTGTTGGTCAACCCGAGCGAAAGGGCCTCCACCACCGTCGCCGGGTCATCACCGCGGGCGAGTGCCCGCAAGGCCTTGTCCAGTTCCTGTTTGCGCAGCGATTCCGCCTGCGATCTGAAGGCGCGGATCGTCGGTACACCGTCGCGTGCCGACAACCAGCGCATGAAATCCTTGACCCCACGGGTCACGATCGTTTCTGCCTCGGCCACAGCAGCCTGTCGCAGGTCCAGCCCTTCCTTCACGATCTTGCCGAGATCATCGACGGTGTAGAGGAAGACGTCGCCCAGTCGCCCCACCTCCTGCTCGACATCGCGCGGCACGGCGAGATCGACGATGAGCACGGGCCGATGGCGACGCGCCCGCAAGGCACGCTCCATCAGTCCTTTGCCAATGAGCGGCAACGGGCTGGCCGTGCAACTCACGACGATGTCGTGCTGGGCGATGACCTCCGCGATCTCCTGCAGGACAATCGCCTCGCCGGAGAACTTCTGCGCCAGCGCATACGCGCGGTCCAGCGTCCGGTTCGAAAATACCGCCCGCCGCGGGGTGCGCGCGCAGAAATGCGCGGCGCACAGCTCGATCATCTCTCCCGCCCCGATGAACAGGATCGACTGCTCGGAAACCGAGGGGAAGATGCGCTCCGCCACCCGCACGGCGGCCGCCGCCATCGACACCGAATTGGCCCCGATATCGGTATGGGAGCGGACTTCCTTGGCAATGGAGAACGAGCGCTGGAAGAGCTTGTGCAGCACCGTACCGAGCGTGCCGGCGTGCTCCGCCGTCCGCACGGCCTGCTTCAACTGGCCCAGGATCTGCGGCTCCCCCAGCACCATCGACTCCAGACCGCTCGCGACGCGAAACGCGTGCGCCACGGCCTTGTCTCTGGGAAGGGTGTACAGATGGGGTTCGAGCTTCGCGGGATCAACCTGATTGATGGATGCGAGCCACTGTCCGATCTGCGCGGCATCCGACGTCGCGCAATAGATCTCCGTGCGGTTGCAGGTGGAAACGATTGCCGCCTCACGCACGGGCGTGTGCTCCACCAGATCCGTCAGCGCGGTGGGCAGCCGGTCGGCACTGAAGGCCACCTGCTCGCGCAGAGACAGCGGAGCGGTGTGGTGATTGATCCCGAGAGCGACGAGTTCCATGTCGAGGGGCAGGACGCGTGCGTTCAGCGCGGCACCGCGCCGGGCAACGAAACGGCGGTGAGGTGGCAGAGGTGACCTGACTTCACGACGGGACGCATCGTTTCAGGCTCGGTGCAGCGGGGACATGTCTTTCCCTCCAACGCGCGCCGCGTATTGCTGCGATGGTGGCCAAGGGCGGAATCGAACCACCGACACAAGGATTTTCAGTCCTCTGCTCTACCAACTGAGCTACTTGGCCGCGCGAACATCCGGGTCTCTGCAACCGCTCCGTCCAGGAAGCCCGTCCCACCTGGACCGGCCAACACTGACGGACAGAACCCTACAACCCGCCCGGTCGATCCGCCCGGAAACCCTCAATCACCGTGCGGCCCTGAGCCGAGGTCGACAAGTTTAACCCAGCGGCTCTTCCTTGGCCAGCACACCGACAGCGCTTTGCGCCAGACGCCAGGGCTTGTCCGCCAGCCGGGGTCTCAGGGCGCGGGTCCCGCTCGTCGTTGGGCAAGGAAATCGCCCAGCACCCTGGCCGTGTGCGAGTGTTCGGGGGCGGCGGCCACCGCCTCGGGATCCCCCTGCGCGACGATACGTCCGCCGGCGTCGCCCCCCTCAGGCCCGAGGTCGAGCAGCCAGTCGGCCTCGGCCATCACGTCTAGATCGTGCTCGACCACCACGACGGTATTACCGGCATCGACCAGACGGTGCAACACCAGGATCAGTTTCTCGACATCGGCCATGTGGAGCCCGACCGTCGGCTCGTCCAGGACGTAGAGCGTGTGGGCACCGCCCGCCCGCTGGCGCCGGCCCGGCGCAGGCGTGTTGCGTACCTTCGCGAGTTCGGTCACCAGTTTGATGCGCTGCGCCTCGCCCCCCGACAGCGTCGGACTCTGCTGACCCAGAGACAGGTAACCGAGCCCGACGTCCTGCAACAGCCGCAGCGGATGGCTGATGGAAGCATGCGCCGAGAAGAACTCCGCCGCCTCATCCACGCTCATGGCCAGTACGTCCCCGATCGATTTGTCACGGAAACGTACCGCCAGCGTTGCAGGCTCGAAGCGCCGCCCGCCACAGGTGTCGCAAAGCACCTTCACGTCCGGCAGGAAGCTCATCTCGATGCGCCGTACACCCTGCCCCTCGCAGGCCGGGCAGCGGCCCTGACCCGCGTTGAACGAGAAACGGCTCGAGGAGAAGCCGCGCATGCGTGCCTCGTTGGCGTCGGCGAACACCTTCCGGATGTTGTCCCAGAAGCCCACGTAGGTCGCGGGGCAGGATCGCGGGGTCTTGCCGATGGGAGTCTGATCGACTTCCAGTATCCGCTGCACCTGTTCGTGCCCGAGCAGCTCCGTGCAGCCGCGGGGCACCGTCTCCCCGCGCAGCAGCCGCACCAGATTGTCGTGCAGGATGTCGCGCGCCAGCGTCGACTTGCCCGAGCCCGATACGCCGGTGATCACCGTCAGCCGCCCCAGGGGAATGCGGGCATCCACCCGCTGCAGGTTGTGCAGGGTGGCGCCGTTGATCGCGATCGCGGGCGTGTCCGGCGTCACTGGTCGGCGCAGGCCGATGGGGTGGCGCAGGGGTTCGCGCAGGAACCGCCCGGTCACCGAGGTGGGCGACGCGATGAGTTCCAGGGCCGTGCCTTCCGCAACGATGCGACCACCATTGACGCCGGCACCCGGGCCCAGGTCCACCACGTGGTCGGCACGCCGGATGGTCTCCTCGTCGTGTTCCACCACCACCAGCGTGTTGCCCTTGCGCTGCAGGCGGTCGAGAGTGTCCAGCAGCTTCACGTTGTCGCGTGGATGCAGGCCGATGGTGGGTTCGTCGAGGATGTAGCAAACGCCCTGCAGGTTGGAGCCCAGCTGGGCGGCAAGGCGGATGCGTTGCGCCTCGCCCCCGGATAGCGTGGGGGCCGACCGGTCCAGCGACAGGTAGCCCAGCCCGACGTCCTCGAGGAAGGCGAGCCGTGCCCGCAGTTCCACCAGCAGGTCGCGGCTGACCTCGGCTTCGCGGCCCGACGGCTCCAGTGCGCCGAACAGCCGTCCCGCCTCGCCCACCGGCAGCGCGCCGAAGTCCGCGATCGACCGTCCGTGGAAGCGCACTCCCAGCGCTGTGCGGTTCAGCCGCTGCCCGGCGCAGGCCGGACACGGCACCGCTTCGCCCTCCACGGTCTCGTTCCACGCGCTCTCCTCGCCGCTCTGTTCCGCATCGAAGCCGGGCAGCACCAGCCCGGTTCCGAAACAGCGTTCGCACCAGCCGTGCTTGGAATTGAACGAGAACAGCCGCGGGTCCAGTTCCGGGAAGCTGCGGCCGCAGCACGGGCAGGCCCGCTTGGTGGAGAACACCTGCTCCACTGTCGCCGGGCGTCCTTCCATCAGGCCGTCCAGCGGCGCGATCAGATGCGCCACGCCCTTGCCGTGGTCGAGCGCGGACCCCACAAGCTCCCGCAGTCTGGCCTCCTGCTCCGGCGCGACCACCAGGTCGCCCACTGGGAGCTCGATGGTGTGCTCGCGGAAGCGGTCCAGCCGCGGCCAGCGGTCCGTGGGAAGGAACTGCCCGTCCACCCGCAGGTGGGTGTAGCCCTTGTTGCGCGCCCACGTGGCCAGATCCGTGTAGTAGCCCTTGCGCGCCACCACCAGCGGGGCCAGCAGGCCGACGTGCGCGCCGCGATGTTCCCGCGAGATGCGCGCGACGATGCTGTCGATGCCCTGCGGTTCGATGGCCGTTCCGTCGTCCGGGCAGTGCTGCACGCCGAGCTTCACGAACAGCAGCCGCAGGTAATGGTGGATGTCGGTCAGCGTGGCGACGGTGCTCTTGCGCCCGCCCCGGCTGGTGCGCTGCTCGATCGCCACCGTGGGCGGGATGCCAGAGAGTGCGTCAACATCCGGACGGGAGGCGGGCTGCACGAACTGCCTTGCGTAGGCGTTGAGGGATTCGAGATAGCGCCGCTGGCCTTCGGCGAAGACGATGTCGAAGGCCAGAGTGGACTTGCCCGATCCGGACACCCCGGTCACCACCGTGAACCGGTTGTGCGGGATCTCCACGTCCACGTTCTTCAGGTTGTGCTCGCGCGCGTGGCGCACCGTGATGGCCTGCACTGGCGTGGCATGTAGCCTCGTGCGATAGGTGGCCGCCTGTTCCGCCACCCCGCCGCCTGGCCGAAGCTGCGTTCGTACTCCCGAAGGGCGGTGCCGGTGTGGGACACCTGGCAGCGCATCACAGCCTCCGGCGTACCCGCGACCACCACCGATCCTCCCGCCTCGCCGCCCTCGAGGCCGAGATCGATGATCCAGGTCGGCAGCGGCACCACCAGCACCAGGACCAGGGCGAGCACCCCGACAGCCAGCGCCAGGTCACCGGTCGGCAGCGCCGCCAGCATCCGGGCGCGCGCGGCAACGGACAAGCCGCGGGACGTTCCGCTCACTCGCTCGTCGCCGACAGGTTCGACAGCGCTGCGCTGCCCTGCCCATAGGCGGCGCGCGACGAATCAGGCACCCGCAGACCATGGACGGCAGGCGGTACATGCATCCCGAGCGCGCGGTAATCCTGCAGCTTGTTGCGCAACGCACGGATGGAGATGCCGAGAATCTCGGCTGCCCGCGTACGATTCCCAAGGCAATGGGAC
>JBEICA010000283.1:0-4750 GCA_040373665.1 Burkholderiales bacterium
CATCGCCGTCAACGGGGGGCAGGGCGCGGCCTCGGCGCGCGTGCGTGAACTCGTGGCCCGGCTCACCGAGGCCGTGGTTGGCGCCCTGGTCCGGCGCCAGCCGCAAGGGGGCACCTTCCACATCGAGGACATCCAGGACCAGGTGGAACTGGCGCTGATGCGCTTCGGCGAGCACGACGTTGCCCGCAAGTACGTCCTGTACCGGGAGGAGCGCGCCCGGGAGCGCGCCCGGGCCCGGGAGGCGCAGGCGCAACAGGCACCGCAGGTGGTGAACGTCAACGACGGAGGCAAGCTCCGCCCGCTGGACCTCGGCGCGCTCACGGCACTGGTGAACGAGGCCTGCGTCGGTCTCCAGGATGCCGTGGATCCCTCGCTCATCCTGCAGAACATCCTGCGCGACGTCTACGAGGGCGTGTCGATGGAGGAGGTGCGCAAGTGCACCGTGCTTGCCGCCCGGGCCCTGATCGAAAAGGATCCGGCGTACAGCTACGTGACGGCGCGCCTGCTGCTCGACACCGTGCGTTTCGAGGTGCTGGGTGAGGCGGTGCGCCACAGCGCCATGCACGAGCGCTATGCCGAGTACTTTCCGCGCTTCATCAAGAAGGGGGTGGCCGCCGGCCTTCTGGACGATCGGCTGTCCCAGTTCGACCTGCGCCGCCTCGGCGAGGCGCTGGACGCAGACCGCGACCTCAAGTTCGGCTACCTTGGTCTCCAGACGCTGTACGACCGCTACTTCCTGCACGTCGAGGGCCAGCGGATCGAACTGCCCCAGGCCTTCTTCATGCGGGTGGCCATGGGTCTGTCCCTGAACGAGGTGGATCGCGAGGCGCGCGCGGTGGAGTTCTACCGCGTGCTGTCCAGTTTCGATTTCATGAGCTCCACGCCGACCCTGTTCAACTCCGGCACCCAGCGTTCCCAGTTGTCGAGCTGCTACCTGACCACCGTGGCGGACGACCTCGAGGGCATCTACGAGGCCATCAAGGAGAACGCGCTGCTGTCGAAGTTCGCCGGCGGTCTCGGGAACGACTGGACGCCGGTGCGTGCGCTCGGCTCGCACATCAAGGGCACGAACGGCAAGAGCCAGGGCGTGGTGCCCTTCCTCAAGGTGGTCAATGACACCGCCGTGGCCGTCAACCAGGGCGGCAAGCGCAAGGGGGCCGTGTGCGCCTATCTCGAGACCTGGCATCTCGACATCGAGGAATTCCTCGAATTGCGGAAGAACACTGGCGACGACCGCCGCCGGACCCATGACATGAACACGGCCAACTGGATCCCGGACCTGTTCATGAAGCGTGTCATGGAGGGTGGCGACTGGACGCTGCTGTCCCCCGCCGATGCCCCGGATCTTCACGACAGGTACGGCCGTGAGTTCGAGGAGGCCTATCTGCGCTACGAGGAGAAGATCGCGCGTGGCGAACTCAAGCTGTTCAGGAAGATCCCGGCGGTCCAGCTCTGGCGCAAGATGCTGTCCATGCTGTTCGAGACCGGCCACCCGTGGATCACCTTCAAGGATCCCTGCAACATCCGGTCGCCGCAGCAGCACGTCGGTGTGGTGCACAGCTCCAACCTGTGCACGGAGATCACGCTGAACACCTCGGACAGCGAGATCGCGGTCTGCAACCTCGGTTCCGTCAACCTGGTCGCCCACATGAAGGACGGGCAACTCGACCTGGACAAGCTCAAGCACACCGTTTCCACGGCCATGCGCATGCTGGACAACGTCATCTACATAAACTACTACGCGGTGAACAAGGCGCGCAACGCCAACCTCAAGCATCGCCCTGTGGGGCTGGGCATCATGGGGTTCCAGGACTGCCTGCACGAGATGCGCATCCCGTATGCGTCCCGGGAAGCGGTTGAGTTCGCCGATCGCTCGATGGAGGCGGTGGCCTATTTCGCCTACTGGGCTTCCACCGAGCTCGCCGCGGAGCGTGGCCGCTATTCCACCTACGAGGGCTCGCTCTGGTCGCGGGGGGTGCTGCCGCAGGACACCATCGCGATGCTGGCGGAGGCGCGTGGTGGCTACGTCGAGGTCGACACCTCCGAGTCCCTGGACTGGGGGGCGCTGCGCCAGCGCATCTCGCAGCACGGCATGCGCAATTCGAATTGCCTGGCGATCGCGCCGACGGCCACCATCGCCAACATCGTCGGTGTCTCCGCCTCGATCGAGCCCAATTATCAGAACCTCTACGTCAAGTCCAACCTGTCCGGCGAGTTCACCGTGGCCAACGAATATCTGGTCCGGGATCTCAAGAACATCGGGTTGTGGGACGAGGTCATGATCGCCGACATCAAGTATTTCGACGGCAGCCTGGCACGGGTGGACCGCATCCCCGCCGAGCTGCGGGCGCTCTACGCCACCGCCTTCGAGATGGAACCGGTCTGGCTGGTGGAGGCGGGCGCGCGCCGCCAGAAGTGGATCGACCAGGCCCAGTCGCTGAACATCTACATGGCGGGGGCTTCGGGCAAGCGGCTGGACGAGACCTACAAGCTCGCCTGGCTGCGCGGGTTGAAGACCACCTACTACCTGCGCACCCTGGCCGCGACTGCCGCCGAGAAGTCCACGGGCCGCGGGGGTGAACTGAATTCCGTTCCCGCGCACGGTGGCATGACGGCCGCCATGGCGTCAGCTACCGAGCCCAAATTCTGCGCCATCGACGACCCGACCTGCGAAGCCTGCCAGTGACGGCTCGCGGCAGTCGATCGCTCGCACACAGCCAAACAAAGAAACAGAGGACAGCTTTCATGCTTTCGTTCGAAGACACTCCCGCGTTCCCGGCCGGTCCGGGCCTTCAGCCCGTGGTCGACACCGGACCCCGCCCGGGACGCGCGCCGCGGCCCGACCCGGCGCCTCATGCCGCGGAGTCCGCGGCCTTCGCCCGGATTCGTGTGGAGGACAAACGCGTCATCAACGGCACCGTCGACGTCAACCAGCTCGTTCCGTTCAAGTACAAATGGGCGTGGGAGAAATACCTCTCCGGTTGCGCAAACCACTGGATGCCCCAGGAGATCAACATGAGCCGGGACATCGCCACGTGGAAGGACCCCGGTGCGCTCACCGCGGACGAGCGCCTCATCGTCAAGCGCAACCTCGGCTTCTTCGTCACCGCCGACAGTCTGGCGGCGAACAACATCGTGCTGGGTACCTACCGGCACATCACCGCGCCCGAGTGTCGACAGTATCTGCTGCGCCAGGCATTCGAAGAGGCGATCCACACCCACGCCTATCAGTACATCGTGGAGAGTCTCGGGCTGGACGAGGGAGAGATCTTCAACGCCTATCACGAGGTCGCCAGCATCCGTGACAAGGATGAGTTCCTCATTCCCTTCATCGAGACCCTGACCGATCCGCATTTCCAGACCGGCACACCCGAAAACGATCGCAAGCTCCTGCGCAGCCTGATCGTGTTCGCCTGCATCATGGAGGGCTTGTTCTTCTACGTGGGGTTCACGCAGATCCTCGCGCTGGGCAGGCAGAACAAGATGATGGGCGCCGCCGAGCAATACCAGTACATCCTTCGCGACGAGTCCATGCACTGCAGCTTCGGCATCGACCTGATCAACCAGATCAAGCTCGAGAATCCGCACCTGTGGACCTCCGAGTTCCGCGAGGAGATCAAGGCCCTGATGCAGCGCGGTGTCGAGCTCGAATACCGCTACGCGGAGGACACCATGCCGCGTGGAGTGCTGGGCTTGAATGCACCAATGTTCAAGGAATACCTGAGATTTGTCGCTAATCGCAGGTGTCAGCAGATCGGACTGGAAATTCTGTATCCCGGCGCGAATAATCCGTTCCCGTGGATGTCCGAAATGATCGACCTCAAGAAGGAGAAAAACTTCTTCGAGACCCGCGTCATCGAGTACCAGACCGGTGGCGCGCTGAGTTGGGATTGAGCAAGGCCGGCCACGACATTGTCCTGAAGGATTTGCGTCGTAGGACGACCGGAGGCCCGGAGGAGTGCGCGGTTCGAGGCGTGCGCCGGGGTTGACTGAACAGGAACAAGGAGCAGACAAGTTCCTTCAGGACGTCACGGCGGGGGACGACCCGTTTGCCGTATTTGAAGTCGTTCGCCGCATCCAGGATCGCAGCGTCCGGGCTGGTGTTTACCGCCCCGATCGGCTGCACGCACCGGGCGCCCGTGAGGTCGCCCGGTGTTGGTGCGTTCCCGTCTTCGACCACCGGCCCCGTCGCCGGACGACTTCACCGTTTCTCAGGTCCCGGTTGGCGGACTCATCTCGCGCGCGGAGGCAGGCTCTCATGCGCGCGTCATCCCACTGTTGCGTCCTGTTCGACCGGGAACTCCTTCCCGCGCGCGGTCATGACGTTGCAGTCGCAGGCGCAGGCGCTGCACTGGCGCCGCTCCCTGCGGGTTCGTAGTTCAACTCTCTTCAGGAGGTAGTCAAATGGCAGTTGCCAAGAAGAAAGCTCCGGTGGCGAAGAAGGCCCCGGCAGCCAAGAAGCCGGCAGCCAAGAAGGCCGAGCCGGCGAAGAAGCCGGTAGCCAAGAAGGCTGTGGCTGCGAAGAAGCCCGCCGCACCGGCGAAGAAGGCCGTGGCCGCCAAGAAGCCTGCTGCACCGGCGAAGAAGGCCGTGGCTGCGAAGAAGCCTGCCGCACCGGCGAAGAAGGCCGTGGCTGCGAAGAAGCCTGCTGCACCGGCGAAGAAGGCATAGGAAGAGAACAAGACTGAACACCAGTCACAGAGGCGAGTGGCGGAGGAGACGGCTGGCGTGCAGTCGGTGTGGGGGGTGG
>JBEICA010000190.1:0-6815 GCA_040373665.1 Burkholderiales bacterium
GGTGTTCAACCCGGCACGCGGCGTCATCACCGGCCGCGTCGCCCTCGCCTCGGACGCCGAGGTGGACGCCGCGGTGCGCAATGCCCGGGCCGCCTTCCCGGCGTGGGCGGCCACCCCGCCGCTCAAGCGCGCCCGCGTGATGTTCAAGTTCAAGGAACTGATCGAAAGCCACATGGACGAGCTCGCCGCCATTTTGGTGGCCGAGCACGGCAAGGTGTTTTCCGACGCCAAGGGCGAGCTCGTGCGCGGCCTGGAGGTGGTGGAGTTCGCCTGCGGCATTCCGCAGCTGCTCAAGGGCGAGTTCACCGAACAGATCGGCGGGGGCATCGACTCCTGGTCGGTGCGCCAGCCCCTGGGGGTGTGTGCGGGCATCACGCCCTTCAACTTCCCGGCCATGGTCCCCATGTGGATGTTCCCCGTGGCGATCGCCTGCGGCAATGCCTTCATCCTCAAGCCCTCGGAACGCGATCCTTCCGCCAGCCTGCTGCTGGCGCGCCTGCTCAAGGAAGCCGGCCTGCCCGACGGCGTCTTCAACGTCGTCCACGGCGACAAGGGCGCGGTCGATGCGCTGCTCACCCACCCCGACGTGGCGGCGGTGAGCTTCGTCGGTTCGACCCCGATCGCGAAGTACATCTACGAGACCGGTGCGCGACACGGCAAGCGCGTCCAGGCGCTGGGCGGTGCCAAGAATCACCTGGTGGTCATGCCCGACGCCGACCTCGACCAGGCGGTCGACGCCCTCATGGGGGCAGCCTATGGCGCGGCGGGCGAGCGCTGCATGGCCATCTCCGTGGCGGTGGCGGTCGGCGGGGTCGGCGACGCGCTGGTCGAGAAACTGGCGCAGCGCGCCCGTGCGCTGAAGATCAACGAAGGCATGGACCCCGCCGCCGAGATGGGCCCGCTGGTCACCTCCCAGCATCTGGCCAAGGTGACCGGCTACGTTGACGCCGGCGTCGCCGAGGGGGCGAAGCTGGTGGTCGACGGCCGCGGCTTCAAGCCGGCCGGCTGCGAGGATGGCTTCTTCCTCGGCGGCTGCCTGTTCGACGACGTGCAGCCCGGGATGACCATCTACCGCGAGGAGATCTTCGGCCCGGTACTGTCGGTGGTGCGCGTGCCCGACTTCGAGGCAGCGCTGAAGCTCATCGACGATCACGAGTACGGCAACGGCGTGGCCATCTTCACGCGAGACGGCGACGCCGCCCGCGAGTTCGCCAACCGGGTGCAGATCGGCATGGTCGGCATCAACGTACCCATCCCCGTGCCCATGGCCTTCCACAGCTTCGGCGGCTGGAAGAACTCCCTGTTCGGCGACCACCACATGTACGGCCCCGAAGGGGTGCGTTTCTTCACGCGGATGAAGACCATCACGAGCCGCTGGCCCACCGGCATCCGGGCCGGTGCCGAGTTCGTCATGCCGACAATGAAGTGACCGCCTGACGCAGGCGCCCCGCTGCCATGGCCGTCATCCGCGACACGGCTGCGCTGACGGCGCTGATCGGGCAACCGCGGCCGGCGGTCGCGCGGAAGTTCCACGACCGGCTCACGCCTCAGGCCGTGGATTTCCTCGGCCGCAGCCCGCTGGCCTTCCTCGCCACCGTGGACGAGGCCGGGCACCCGATGGTCTCGCCCAAGGGGGACCAGCCCGGCTTCATCCGGCCGGACGGCGAACGGACCGTGCTGCTGCCGGAACGCAGCGGCAACCGTCTGGTGTTCACCCTGCGCAACATCGTCACCAACGGCCGTCTCGCCATCATCGCGCTGGCGCCCGGCACGGGCGAGACCCTGCGCCTGGAGGGCGAGGCGGAACTCGACGACGCGCCGGCGCTGTGCGCAGGTTTCCGCACCCGGGATCGCGACGCCCTGCTGGTGATCCGGCTGAGGCTGCGGCGCTGCTACTTCCACTGCGCCAAGTCGCTGCTGCGCAGCAGCGCATGGCCCACCGCCGCCGCGGCAGGCGTGTCCTTCGGGCAGGAAATCGCCGCCAACGGCGGCCTGTCGGCCGGGGAGATCGAAGGCTTCGACGCCGCGATCCGGGAACGCTACGCCACCGATCTCTGACGCCACCTCCTGCGCTCCGGCCAGCCCGTGCCGCCGGAAAGCGGCACGGGCTGGCCAGCGATTGCGGGCGTCAGCTCAGCGGCAGCGGCACGAAGAAGCGCGTGTCGTTGCGCTGCACCAGGATCGCGATCCGGTCACGGGACTTCTCCACCAGTTCGCGCAGTCTGTCGACCGAATCGATGGGTTCGCTGTTGAGGGCGATGAGCACGTCGCCGGGACGGATGCCGGCGCGGGCCGCGGGGCCCTCGGCGCGCTCCACCACCACCCCGCCGGGTGCCTGAAGCCGGCCCATCTCCGCGGGTTTGAGCGGCCGCACCACCAGTCCGAGCTTGGCGGGCTTGAGCGCGTCGGGGGCGGCCGCCGCACCGGCGACCTGCTCCGGTGGCGTATCGCCCAGGCGCACGGACATCGCGCGCGACTTGCCGTCCCGCCAGACCTCGACACTGATCTGGCTTCCAGGTCGTCCCTCACCGATGAGGCGCGGCAGATCGATGGACTGCTCGACCGGCTTGCCGTCGACAGACAGGATGACATCGCCGACCTTCAGGCCACCGGCATCGGCCAGACCGCCCTTCTCGACACCCGCGATCAGCGCACCCCGCGCGCGGTCGAGACCGAAGGTGCCGGCCAGGTCCTTGTTCACCTGCTGGATGGTGACGCCGATGCGGCCGCGTTGCACCTTGCCGAACTTCAGGAGATCGTCTTTGACCTTCACCGCCACGTCGATCGGAATGGCGAAGGACAACCCCATGTAGCCGCCGGTGCGGCTGTAGATCTGGGAGTTGATGCCGATCACCTCGCCCGCCAGATTGAACAGCGGGCCGCCGGAGTTGCCCGGGTTCACCGCCACGTCGGTCTGGATGAAGGGTACGTAGGCGTCGCTGGGCAGGCTGCGGGACTTGGCCGACACGATGCCGGCGGTCACGGTGTTCTCCAGTCCGAAGGGGGAGCCGATGGCAGCGACCCAGTTACCGACCTTGACGCTGGCCGGGTTGCCGAGACGCACGGTGGGCAGGCCGGTGGCGTCGATCTTCAGCAGCGCCACGTCGGTGCGCGAGTCGACACCGATGACCTTGCCGGGGAAGTCGCGCCGGTCGGTCAGGCGCACCGTGACCTCGTCGGCCCCCTTGACCACGTGCGCGTTGGTGAGCACATAGCCGTCGGGTGAGATGATGAAACCCGACCCCACCCCCTGGGGCACGGGCGTGCCTTCCGGCTGGGCCTCGGGCTGGGGCTGGAAGCGGCGGAAGAACTCCTGGAAGGGGTCGCCCGGCTGGCCGCCAGGCCCCTCGTTCTTCACCACGCGCGCGACGCCGATGTTCACCACGGCCGGTCCCTGGCTCTCCACCAGGGCGCTGAAGTCCGGCAGCGCAGCCACCGGCGCAGACACGGTCGGGGCGGGGGCCGGGGCCTCCTGCGCCGGCGCGTTCACGGCGTGCGACGTGCCCATCAGGGCGTGCTCGCCCCCGAACTGGGCGGCGAGAAGTCCGGCGGCGAAAGCCACGGCGAGCGCCGAGGCGACGATGCTCTTCTTCATCACGGGACACTCCTGCGGTTCAGCAAAAGACACCGCTTGGAACCGTCCGTCGGCACGCTGGTTCCCGAGACCCCGTCCACGCGCCCTGCCGCCTCCGGCGCATCACGACGTCCGGATCGTCGCCGCGCGCGACACCTGGAAGCCCGGATGGGACGAGTCATTCGGCGCCCCCGGCCGCATCCTGCCTACAATGCAGGGTTTCCCGTGCGCGCCTCCCGATGCTGCCCGACACCTCCCACCGCTTCTGCGTCGCCCCCATGCTGGACCTCACGGACCGGCATGCCCGCTTTTTCCTGCGCCTCATGTCGCGCGGCGCACGCCTCTACACCGAGATGATCACCACGGGGGCGCTGTTGCACGGCGACGCCGCGCGTTTCCTGCGCTTCGATCCGACCGAGCATCCGGTGGCGATCCAACTGGGGGGTTCCGACCCCGAAGCCCTGGCGCGCTGCGCCACCATGGCGGCCGGGGCCGGATACGACGAGGTCAACCTCAACGTCGGCTGCCCCAGTGACCGGGTGCGCAATGGCCGCTTCGGCGCCTGCCTGATGGCCGAGCCCGGGCTCGTGGCGCGCTGCATGGAAGCCATGGGCCGGGCCAGCCCCCTGCCCATCACGCTCAAGACCCGCATCGGCATCGACCGCGACGAGTCGGCCGAGCGCCTGCACACCCTGGTGCGCGCAGTGCGGGAAGCGGGGTGTCAGACCGTCATCGTGCATGCCCGCAACGCCTGGCTGGACGGACTGTCGCCCAAGGAGAACCGCGAGATCCCGCCGCTGCGCTACGCCGTCGTGCACGAACTGAAGTCGATGTTCCCGGACCTGCGCGTCGTGCTCAACGGCGGCCTCCAGTCGCTGGAGTCCTGCCTGACGCACCTCGACCGGCTGGATGGGGTGATGCTGGGCCGGGAGGCCTACTACAACCCGTGGCTGCTCGCCCGCGTCGACCCGCTGCTGTTCGGCCTGCCCGCCCCGGTGCCCGGGCGCGACGAAGTGATCCAGGCCATGACGGAGTACGCCGCGCGCGAGTGCGCCGGCGGCACACCGCTGGCGGCCATCACCCGTCACCTGCTGGCGCTGTTCCAGGGCCAGCCAGGGGCACGAGCCTGGCGACGCACCCTCAGCGAGGAGGCGCATCGGCCTGGCGCCGGGTCCGAACTGCTGAGGCGGGCCCTGGAGGCGATGCAGGCTGCCGCCCCGGCAGGAGCCGCGGTGGCGTGACGCCCTCGCCCCGCTGGCCGCGCGCCACCGATCACTGCAATAATTCGTCAAAATCGATGCATCAGCCATGAAACTGTCCCAGTTCCGCACCATCGTCGAGGTCTCGCGCCAGGGGCTCAATCTGTCCAAGGCGGCCCAGACCCTGCACATCTCCCAGCCGGCCCTGAGCAAGCAGATCCTGCAGCTCGAGGACGAACTGGGTGTGACCATCTTCGTGCGGGCTGGGAAACGCTTCGTCGCCATCACGCCGCCCGGTCAGGAGGTGATGGCCATCGCCGAGCGCATCCTGCTCGAGGCGCGCAGCCTGAAGGACGTGAGTGCCGAGTTCCACCAGGAGACCAGCGGCTCCTTCACCATCGCGACCACCCACACCCAGGCGCGCTACGCCCTGCCGCCGGTGGTGCGGCGCTTCGTCAAGCGCTATCCGCAGGTGCGGCTGTCGCTGCGCCAGGGCAGCCCGACCCAGATCGCGGAGCAGGTGATCCACGGCCACGCCGACATCGCCATCGCCACCGAGGCCCTGGACCTCTACGACCAGCTCGCGATGCTGCCCTGCTACGAGTGGAACCGCTGCCTGGTGGTGCCGCCCGGCCACCCGCTGCTGGAGATGAAGCGGGTGAGCCTGGAAGCCCTCGCCAAGCACCCCATCATCACCTATGACTTCGCCTTCACCGGCCGCTCGACGATGCAGCGCGCCTTCGAGGCCAAGGGCCTCCAGGCCGACATCGTGCTGACCGCCATCGACGCGGACGTGATCAAGACCTACGTCGAACTCGAGCTCGGCGTGGGCATCATCGCCCACATGGCCTTCGACCCCAAGCGCGACCGCAACCTGCGCGCGATCGACGCCAGCCACCTGTTCGAGCCCAACGTCACGCGCATCGGCATCCGCCGCGGCAGCTACCTGCGGGGCTTCGCCTACGACTTCATCGAGATGTTCGCGCCCCACCCCCCGCTTGCGGTGGTCGACGCAGCCCTGACCGGCCCGTCGGTCTGATCCGGCGCTCGCACGGATGGCGGGCCAATCCGCCGACCAGCTCCGCGTTCATTCCTTTCCGGCATGAACATATCGGAAAACAGACGTTCCCCATCTAACCCTCGACGGGTACCTTTCGCTCCTGATGCCCGGCCTCATGCCGCGCGACAGGAGAATCCATGAAACTCGAGACGCTTGCCGTCCACGGCGGCTACACGCCGGACCCGGTCACCAAGGCCGTGGCCGTGCCGATCTACCAGACCACGTCCTACGCTTTCGACAGCACCCAGCACGGCGCCGACCTGTTCGACCTCAAGGTGCAGGGCAACATCTACACGCGGATCATGAATCCGACCACGGACGTGCTGGAAAAGCGTCTGGCCGCCCTGGAAGGGGGCATCGCCGCGCTCGCGCTCGCCTCCGGCCAGGCGGCGATCACCTACGCCATCCTCACCATCGCAGAGCAGGGGGACAACATCGTCTCCGCCAGCACGCTCTACGGCGGCACCTACAACCTGTTCGCCCACACCCTGCCCCAACTGGGCATCGAAGTGCGCTTCGCCGACCCGGCGGACCCGGCATCGTTCGCGCGTCTCATCGACGGACGCACCAAGGCCGTGTACGCGGAGACCATCGGTAACCCGGGCGGCAACGTGGTGGACCTGCGCGCCCTGGCGGACGTCGCGCATGCGGGCGGCGTGCCCCTGATCGTCGACAACACCGTCGCCACCCCCTACCTGTGCCGGCCCTTCGAGCACGGTGCGGACATCGTGGTGCACTCGCTCACCAAGTACCTCGGCGGCCACGGCAACAGCATCGGCGGCGCGATCGTCGATTCCGGCCGCTTCCCCTGGGGTGAGCATGCCCAGCGCTTCCGCCGTCTCAACGAACCCGACGTGTCCTACCACGGCGTGAACTACGTCGAGGCCCTCGGTCCGGCGGCCTACATCGCCCGTGCCCGCGTGGTCCCGCTGCGCAACATGGGCGCGCCGCTGTCGCCGCTCAACAGCTTCCTGCTGCTGCA
>JBEICA010000363.1:0-2967 GCA_040373665.1 Burkholderiales bacterium
CCGACCGGGGGCCCGCTCCTTGGAGCCCCCCGGGCGTTGCCCGGGGCGGGCCGGGGGGGGGGGGGGGGGGGGGGCCCTCCGCCCCCCCCGGCCCGCCCCGCTTTGTCCCCCCGCTGCCGGTTGGCGCAGCAGCTTGCGGCAGGGCGCCGCCAAGCTTGCAGCAGGGCTCGATGTCGGCTGTGGCGCGCGCGGTACCGCCGGCTTGGGGCAGGCAACGCACGTCCGGCGGTCGGCCAAGCTGGGGCAGGGAACGTCGGCGTGGCCGACCTCGAACACGTATCTCCAGGCCTTGCGGCCGCCGGGTTGCAGGAGATCAGGCCGGCTGGGGCGCCCGCCGAAGCGGGCAGGGCGATGCGGTGACGAGCATCCGTCGGGCTGACTCAGCCAGCGGTTGTGGCGCGGGATGCTGCGCCAGGCGCGTGCAGACTGCAACCGCAGTGGTGACAGCGACGCTGACCACGATGCGCCCATCGTCCGCAGTGCTGACATCGTCGGTGACGGTTGCGACAGTCGGCTTTCCCACCGCCGCGCGAGTCTTGCGTTGGAGGCGCCGATCGCGCGGCCGTGGATAAGCGCGAGAACGGCTCGTTCACGCTCACGCTCCATCCCTGGCACCGGAAAGCGGACACGAACGCCTCCGCCAGCGCGTTGCTCGTGTGGAAGTCATCGGTGCCGATGCAGATGTCGGGCCGGGCCACCTCGGTGTCGGCCCGCTCGTAGGGAAGGGCGAGGCTCGGGAAGCTGTGGCCGTCGATGACGACGCACCGGCCGTGGCGGTCGACAGGGGCTGCAACCGCCAATTCCAACTGCGCATGGTGGGGGTGATACCAGTCGCGCATGAGCGCCTGCCTCTCCTCCGGCGACAACCGCCGTCGCAGCGGTGCAAGATGGGATGTGACCTCGTAGACGGCTCCCATGCCCCTGGCCGCCATGGGCTCCCGAGCGTCGTCGGGGAACGGCTCGACATCGACTACCAGGCGACTGACCGGCGCGCGAACCACCGTCGCCTCACCGCAGGGCTCGGCAAACAGCGCGTGCGTCAAGTGATCAGTCATACGCCGAAGCTCGAGCTCGAGGTCTGGGTCCGTCAGCAGAAATTGCGACCGCACGTCGTCGGGTATGACCGTGGAGTCGTGTGGAATGTGCAGGACCACCCAGGGGTGATAGGCGGAGCGACTCATGACCGTCCGTCCCCCATGCCGACGTCAACGCGCCCGTCCGCGTCGCCGCTGACGCCGCAGGCTCCCGTGCTGCGCTGCGCGCGCTCTCGAAGTCTGAATCCGACGCGCAAGCCAGAAGATCCATGGCGCCCATCAGACCTCCATCAAGCCGTCGAGGTCATCGTGTTCGGTGATCTCCTTGCCACCGTCTTCGCACACCACCCGGTAGAGCACGGCTGCCATCTCCTCGGCGGTCCAGGTCGGGTCGACGCCTTCGGTCCACGCGACGATGCGGCGGTACTCCGCGCTCTGTGCTTCCTCCAGGGTCTGCCCCCACATCGCCTGGATCTGATCGTCGTTCAGGCATCCTTCCTCGACGTCTTCCTCGGTCACCCCGTCGAGGACCGCTTTTCGCTCGCGGGCTTCCATCACCCAGGCACCGGGTTGCGGGTTGGCAAGGTGGTAGGCGACATGCCCTGAGTGGTGGAGGTCCTCACGCCAGAAGCCAGAGGCGACGAGCCTCCATTCCGTCCTCGCATCAGGGCGCCGCGCCTCGAGCGGCGCCCCCGCTTCGGCCTTCGTCCGGATCTCGAACGCGCACGCTGCCAGGATCGCCCGGCATTCCGAAGCCAGGTGGTCCAGGTCCGCAGGGTCGCTCACGCAGATGGTGTGGCCCGAGCTGCCCACGGGGTCGCGCGTCGACCAGCCTTCCCCGGCTTCAGCGCTCGCCAGGGTCTCGAGCGCGTCCTCCAGCGGAAGGCAGGCGCAGTCGATCAATTCCTGGCGCTTGGGGCTGCGGCGCGCCTGCGCCTCCAGCATCGCCTGGAGCGGCGAGCCTTCGGCGGCTGAATCGACAAGATCTGCCAGATCCTGAAGGGCCGCCACGAACACCTTCCCAGCGGCAAGGGGCTCGACCTCGCCGTACCGGTCCCACGCCACCGCGTGCTCGCAGTGGTCATCGGTCCGTGCGGGCGAATTGAAGTGCCCGCAGAACGGGCACTCATCGCCGATGGCGGGCTCGGGGAAGTGCTCGCGCACGCGCTGCCGGCACAGGTGGTCGAAGTCCGGATAGAAGTCCGAGTCGGCTGAGAAGAACCTGAGTGCGCTGTTCAGGTCGTCTTCAAAGTTCATCTCCAGCAAGGAGATCAGTGGCCAGGCGGTCAGGAAGAAGTCCGCAAGTTCGCCCAGCGTCATCGGCGCCGTGGTGGTCGTCTCGGCCCGCCCCTGCAGCGTGTCGCCGCCGTACTCATCGACGACGCGGTAGTGGATGACACCGTCTTCGAGCCTTGCGTAGACGCTCGTGACATCGGAGGTGGTGGACCGGATGCTGATCCGCGCGATCTCGATTTCACCGTCCTCGGTGTCGGGCAGGTAGTTGCCGCCCATGAGCATCGGGTGGATGGACTCGAGCATCTTGCGGTCGGCCTCCGAGAAGGCCGCGTCCGCGAGCAGATGCCGCGCCTCGTCATGCCGGCCGGCCTCGAAGAGGGCCGCAAGCTTCTTGCGCATCACGGCCCCCTTGACCTTCGACAGCAGGTAGTTCTCCAGCTTCAGCGGGCGAAAGTAGGTCTTCGGCCGGTGGGTGAGGTCGATGTCGGCGCTCATGCCTGCTCTCCCGCCGGGGCGCTGGCTTCCCACGGTAGATCCAGGTCATCCCGCCCGAAGTGGGCCCCTCGTCGTTTCGTGTGGAACCCAACAGTCAGAATCCCTGGTCGTCGTCGAGCCCGGTGGGCATGTGGGCAGGCTGCCTTTGAGCCTGTCCACATGTCCACGGGGCGGTTTCCAGGAGCACGGATTTGAGCGTTGA
>JBEICA010000112.1:0-10322 GCA_040373665.1 Burkholderiales bacterium
CTCACGCCGAGCGTCTCCAGCAAGCGGCCGAGGGCGTGCGCCATCCCGGGCAGGGACAACTGGGCGGCCCCGGCACCGCGCGTGAAGCCGTGCCCGGGCAGGTCGGGGGCGACGACGGTGAAGCGCTCCGCCAGAAGGGGCGCCAGATCACGCCACGTGTGCGTCGCCGAGCCCGTGCCGTGCACCAGAAGCAGAGCGGGACCGGAGCCGAGCCGCTGCACGTGCCAGCGCAGCCCACCCGCGTCCACGAACAGGCTGTGCTCGCGCAGCGGCCAGTCGCGTCCCTCGCGGTCCCAGGCCGGGCCGCCGCCGGCGGACGCGGACGGGGGCGGCGCCTCGGCCGCCAGTGCCAGCGGCGCGTGGGATGGCCGGCTCACGCTGCCCTCCTGCCGGCCGACGGCGGTGCAGCCGCCGTGCGCACCAGACCACTGAGCGCCGGGGCATCGGCATGGGGCAAAGGCAGGTACGTGGCCGCCATGGCCGCCGCCAGCGCGCGCGCCTGAGCCTGCGGCCGCGGCGATGTATCGACCAGCAGCACGGCCACGGAAAGCTGGGCAAGGTGGCGCGCGGCCTCCAGGGCCTGCGCCTCGGCAGCCTCGCGCCCCGGACTGCCGTCCCGTGCGACATTGGCACGGCCGTCGGTGAGGAACACCACGAGCACCGAATCCCCCTGGCGCTGCAATGAGCCCGCAAGCGCGGCGGCATGGTCGACAGCGCTTGCCAGCGGCGTGCCACCGCCACCGCGCAGCCCCGCCAGACCGCGCTTGGCGCGGACCAGCGAGCGCGTCGGCGGCAGGAGCAACTCGGCCGTGCGGCCCCGGAAGGCCACGAGGGCGACGCGGTCGCGCCGCACGTAGCACTCCGCCAGCAACAGTTCGACTGCGCCCTTGGCCTCGGCCAGGCGGTGGAGCGCGGCCGACCCGGAGGCATCGACCACGAACACCGTCGTGGTGGTGGCGTTCTGCCTGATGCGGCGCACCCGCATGTCCTCGCGCCTGACCTCCACCCGGCGCTGCGGCCGCACCAGGGACTGGCGCCGCAGGCGCTGCCAGGGCGCGGCCGCACGCAGGGTTTCCATGACGTCGAGCCGGGCACCGCGCCGGGGGGTGCCCGGACGCGCACCCTCGGCGCGACCACGCTCGCCCCCGGAGCGACGTGCACCCGCCCGGCCACCGACACCAGGGCGGCGCAACACGCCGCCCGCCAGACGCATGCGGGCCAGCAGGTCCGCCGGTATCGCGGCAGCCGCGGCAGCCACTGCGAGGTCGTCCAATGCGCGGCTGTCAGGGCTCTGCGGGCGCTGATCCGCGACCTCGTCCTCCGGCGTGGACGGTGGCGGCGGATCCTGATCCGGCGCGGAGTCCGACGCGGGCAGCATGGTCGCCCGCGAGGGATAGACCAGCCGCACGGCCAGCAGCACCTCGTCCTGCCCGACCGCGTTGCGCCCGGCGAGCGCAGCCGCCGCACGCGCCACTCTCAGCGCCAGCAAGGGCGCCCGCACGGAGCCGATGCCCAGGGCGGCCGCGGCGGCACACAGCGCTTCGAGGCATTCGGGTGGACAACTCACGGCGGCGAGCCCGGCACGGGCCAGCGCCACTTCGTTGCGGGTTACCGGGGGGGGGACGAGGTCAGCCACACGCAGCCCTTCGAGCCCGATGTGGAAAGCCACACGATCGACCAGGGCGGCAGGCGGCACCTCTTCCGGTTCCAGCCCCTCATCCAGCATCACCAGTCCGAAGGCGGTAGCTGCGGCGACCTTCACCCCGTCACGCTCCACGGCCACGGCACCGGTATCCATGACCGAGGCCACCCGGGCCGCCGTGCCGGCGGACAGGCGCTCGGCCATCGCCAGTTCCACCACCCCGCCGTCCGCGGCAACCAGGACGCCCTGCTCCACCACCGGCCGCCCCGCCGAGAGGGTCGCGGTGAGGTCGAGCCCGCCCAGCAGGCGGTCATCGCTGACGTGCAGGGGAACGCGGCGCACCGGCACCCCCTGCGGCAGGCAGTCGCGCAGGGAGGCCAGGAACCAGTCGCGCGCGGGTCCCGGCATGGCGCGCAGGCAGACACCCGTCCCGGCCGGGTCGACGCAGAACAGCGCGATCGCGGCGCCCACGTCGCCATCGCTCTCGCGGACGCCCGGCAGGTCTGCCATCACGCCCCCAGGACCTCGTCGATGGCACGCGCCACGCGCGTGCCGGAGCCGGCATCATCCAGGGGATTGCGGCGCAGACGGTGCCGCAGCGCCGGAGCCGCGACCCGGCGCAGATGTGCCGCGGACACCGGACCGGCGCCCTCCAGGCTGGCCAGGGCGCGGGCGGCACGCAACAGAGTCAATTCGCCACGCAGCCCGTCGGTACCGAGCCGGATGCACAGCAGCGCCGCCAGCTCCAGCACATCATCCGGAACGACCATCCCGGGCAGGCGGCGCCGCGCCGCGACGATGCGGCGGCGCAGACGATCGTCGGCGCGGGACCATTCGGCACGAAAACCGTCGGGGTCACGCTCGAAGGCATCGCGGCGCCGTACCACCTCCACACGCGAGGGCACGTCACCCGGGGTCCGGACCTCGACCGACAGGCCGAAGCGGTCCAGCAACTGGGGGCGCAGTTCCCCCTCCTCGGGATTGCCGCTGCCGATGAGGACGAACCGCGCCGGGTGCCGGATGCTGAGGCCCTCGCGCTCAACCACGTTCACGCCGGAGGCAGCGACGTCGAGCAGCACGTCCACCAGATGGTCCTCGAGCAGATTGACTTCATCGATGTAGAGGAAGCCCCGGTGGGCACGGGCCAGCAGGCCGGGCTCGAAGGCTTTCTCGCCCTGGGTGAGCGCGCGCTCGAGGTCCAGCGCGCCGACCACACGGTCCTCGGTCGCACCCAGCGGCAGGTCCACCACCGGCACGGGCACCATGGCCTGCGGCAGAGACTTCCCCGATGCGCCTGGCTGACAGCGCTCGCACAGGCCGGCCGTGGCACCTGGATCACAGGCGTAGCGGCACTGCGCCACCACTTTCATAGGCGGCAGCAGGCCTGCCAGCGCACGTATCGTCGTCGACTTGCCGGTGCCACGATCCCCGAACACCAGAACGCCGCCCACGGAGGGGTCCACCACGGCGATCTCGAGCGCCAGTTTCATCTCCTCCTGGCCAACGATGGCCGAGAACGGAAACAGCCCGCTCATTGCTTCCCTCCCCCACGACGCGGCCACCGGCGGCACGCCAAGGTCCGTACCATCTCCATCCCTCTTCTCCCGGTCCCTCTGTCATCGCGACGGAGGGCTTGCATCCCGGGCAAGCCTCCCACCGGCTACCCCGCCACGCTTCCCTGCCCGCAGGTCTTCGGGGAACGTCAAACTCCCCTGACACCGTCGCTGTCGTTATTTCATCACAAGCCCGCCGCAGCTCAGGGGCGCGCGGTGAGGATGGCCGGCTCGGCCACGGGTGGCACCACAGCCGTACCCTCGTGCCGATCCCGGGCGTGACTGCTCAGCCCCCATCGCCAGATCCACACTGTGGAGACCGGAATCACCATGAAAAGATGTTCCAGCACCGCCAGCACCAGCAGTGACCCGACCAGTGCCGCGCCTGCCGCCGCCCCGGGCTCTGCACCGGCCGCCAGTGCCTGAGCGATCCAGGTGGCCGCCGCCCCCCCCCCGACCAGCACCGAGCATGGGAACCACGGATTCATGGTCCGCCGCGCAAAATAGCTGCCCAGGTAGCGCAGTTGCTCGGGGAGGAACTCCTCCCCCACGTTGCGCACTCCGAGGAAGAGATTGAACTTGGCGCTCAGCCGCATGGCCCACAGGACCACGAACGTCCACAGGCCTGTCAGGTTGCCGCCCTCCCAGGTGCAGGCGGCCACCAGGAGAGCCGAGACGGCGATCAGCAGTTCGTGGTGGATGATGGTCTGCGCAGCCGCGCGGAACCGTTGCCACCCGCGCAGCCCCGGGGGGCAGGGCTCGCGCCGCGTCCCGGTCGCGTAGCCCATGAGGAAGGCCATCTCGTTCCAGCCCCAGACCACGATGGCCGCACCGAAGGCCGCATAAGCCGCCGTGACGGACGGGTCGTCGCGCGTCTGCGCGAGCACCAGCAGGGCCGCGGCTGCCACAGCCGAGGCGCCGACCATGCTCCAGCGATGGCTGCGACGTGACAGCCCGTCGAGGAACAGGATGGCCCCGGTGGCACTCCACCACACCAGGGTGGCACAGAGCAGGGCGATGCCGATGGCTTGCACGGGGCCGGATCCGCCCGCATCACCAGGTCGGGGCGACGCGCATCTGGCGCGGCAGCTCGTTGGTCCGGACCGGCAGGAAGTACATCCGGGCGAAGGTCAGAGCAGCACCGGCCGCACAGGCCACCCGCTTGAGCCCCCCCATGATCCCGCCCCTCGTCTTGCCCTCCTCCATGCCGCGGGACATCCGGCACAGGCGCTCCAGCCCCGCGTGGAAAGCCGGGCTCTCGATGTCGAGCAGCACCGGGAACACCTGGCGAGAGATCTCGGTGGTGACGCGGAAGACCTCGAAATCGTACTCGGTGACGTCGAACCCGAAGGCCTCGTGCAGCGCCGGCCGGGTATGGTCACGAACGTACATCGTGGCGAACACCGCCAGCACGAAGAAGCGGATCCACCACAGGTTGTGGCCGCGGAGCAGCGACGGGTCGGCGCGCAGCATCAGCGCGAGTGCTTCGCCGTGGCGGAATTCGTCGTTGCACCAGCGCTCGAACCACTTGAAGATGGGGTGGAAGCGGCGCTCCGGATGACGCTCCAGCTGGCGGAAGATGGTGATGTAGCGCGCGTAGCCGATCTTTTCCGAAAGATAGGTCGCGTACAGGATGAATTTCGGCCGGAAGTAGGTGTACTCCTTCTCGCGCTTGAGCTGGCCCAGGTCGATGCCCAGGCCGTAGTCGTGCAGGGAGCGGTTGATGAAGCCGGCGTGCCGCGCCTCGTCCCGCGCCATGTAGCCCATCACGGCCTTCATGTCGGGATTGCTGACGTTCTTCTTGATCTCGTTGTAGAGCACGCAACCGGAAAACTCGGAGGTGACCGAACTCACCAGCAGGTCGAGAAAGTCCTTGCGCAGTCCCGGGGGAAGTTCCCTGATCTCGTCCACGAAACCCGGCGGACGCTCGAAGTGGTTGCGGTTCGAGTCGCTTTCGAACTCGGCCATGAGTGCATCCCACTCGGCGCGGATCGCGGAGGGGTCGAAGCGGTCCATCGCCTTGTAGTCGGTGCGATAGAAGCGCGGTGTCAGAAGCGTCTCCTCCTCGGCGCGGCGGATGGCGTCCTCGGGGGTCTTCAGATCCATGATCGAATCCATGTCGTCTCTCCTTGCGTGTTCGTGTGTTCAGGCGTCCGGCCGCGGTCGCAGCAGCGCGGCGAAGGCCCCGGCGTTCGTCGCCCCGAAAGCCTCGAGGTCCACGAGCCGTCCGGTGGCCGTGTCCTGCAGCGTGAATCGGCCATCGGCGTGGGCGGTGAGCCGGAACGGCGCCTCGGGGCCGAGCCCCTGACGCCGGCGCTCGCGCACCAGCCCCCTGAGGGTCGCCCGCAGAAAACCATTGGTCCCCGGCGCAAGCCGTGCGACCGCGGCAGCGCCACTGTCCAGCACGTCGACGCCACCGTCGGGCCGGTCGAGGAAGAACAGGTCGCGGCTCATCACCGCAGGCCCCGGTGGCGGCGAACCGGTGCCCAGACCCATGGCGCGAACCGCCACGATTCCGATCAACGCCAGACCGATCAGCGCCGCCGCCCCGAGGAGGAGGGATCGAGGGAAGGGGCGGTCGAAAGCCGAGTCGGTCATGGTCGAATCCAGATCGTCATGCGGCGGTTGCCAGCGGCGCGGACTGGTGGGGGTCCACGGCTGGTGCAGGCCCCGTGGCCGCCTGCGAGCGGGACACCGGCACCGTCGCGTCGATCGCCTGCGACAGGCGCAGGGCGACATCGGCGGCGTTGGCGACTGCGCGCAGCACGGGTTGGGGCCTGGCAAGGCGCCAGGGTCGGGCATGGGGCCAGAGATGCAGATACGCGATGCGCCCTCCGCTGTCGAGCGAGAGCGCGATGTCACCGATGCCGCCCGGGCCGAGACGCAGGCTGGCCGACTCCACGGCCTTGAACGGCAGGTTGAGGGTGATCGACATGGCGACGCCGATGCGCATCACCACCCGGCGGTTGGTGATGGTGTACAGGGTGGCGCGGGCCGAGAGCCAGGCGAGCAGCAACAGCAACCCTGTGGCCGCCAGAGCGGACAGCAACAGAGGCGGAAGCCCTCCCACCACCAGCGCCCACGACTGTCCGTCAAGCAGCCCTGCACCGCAACGCCAGGCCACCAGCAGGCCGAAGTAGAGCGCGACCTTGCGCACGTGGAAGGCCTCGACTGCCAGCCTGCGCCATTGGGGCGCCCCCTGCCAGAGGATGATCTCGCCGGCAGGCAGGGCCTCCGGCAGCCCGGGCACCGGCTCCTCCTCGTGCTCCCTCACAGCAGCGGCTCCTGGCGGGCCGGCGTGGCATAGAGGTGACCGCCAGCGTAGTAGCCCATGATGCGATCCTCCTCCAGCAGGGTCACCTGATCGGGCTGGCGCAATCCCGGCACGTTGGCGAACTGGCTGCCGAGAATGGACTTCACCTTCACCTTGCCACCGCCGACACGCGTGCAGTTCCAGGGCAGCAGGACGGTGCGTCCACCGCCAGGCAGTTCAACCTCCAGATAACGGATCATGACCTCGGCGGTGTCGACCCAGACGTCGCGCACCGTGCCGCCGGTCTCGCCATCGGCGCCGACGACCGGCATGCCGCGCGGGTCCGGATCGCGGGTCTCGACCCGGTAATCGGTCGCGACGCGCAGGGGGATGATCTTGACCTTGCCGTCATAGGTCAGGTCGGGTTCGTCGGCACGCTCCGCATAGGCTGCCGGGCCGACGCCATCGACCATCGGATCGCCTGTGGGCTCGAGGGGGGCACCGGGCCACGGGCCGGTGGGCCTCGCCTTGATCGGGCGGGTATCAGACTTGCCGGTCGGCGCAGTCACCGACCCGCCGTGAGGCAGGCGGTATGTCTTGGGTGCGGGCACCGGCGGGAAGCCCTGGACCACGATCGAGCGCGAACGGTCGGACTCGAGCGGATAGCCCTCCCGCTTGTTCTCGCGGTGGAGGTAATAGATGAGGCCGGCGAAGAAAATCCAGAAGGCATAGAGAACGAGCTGGGCCACGTCGATGTAGCCGGTGATTGCGCCTGTGGACATGAGATGACCTCCGCAAAATGAGTGACCGGTCAGCCGGGGAACTCGGCCAGCCCGAAGGATTGCCGTGCCTGCGCCCGCCCACCCTGCCTGGGCCGCACCAGGGGCCCGATGGCCACCAGGGTGGCGAACAGCAACACGAGTTCGATGTGGTAGACGACGCCATATCCGGTCGAGGGGCCGGTCAGCGCAGGACCGAGTGCGCCCGCGGCGCCCAGGGTGCCCGCCACGTCGCGCAGCGCGCCTCCGGCAGCGATCGCCACGCCTGCGGCAGTGGCCTGCACGGCGCCCCACGCGCCGAGCGCCAAGCCGGCAGCCCCCTCGCCGGCATCGAGCCCCATGGCCACGGTGAGGGTGCCCACCGAGAACAGGCCGGCGCCGAAGCCGATCAGTGCCGTCCCCAGGCGGAACAGCCCGGGGGAGTCAAGAGGTGAGGACAGGATGACTGCCGCGAATGCCGCCAGCCCCGCGACCGCCCCCAGCGCGGCCAGTCGATGGGGATCGGCGCCGCGCGACAGCCGCAGCGCGGCCAGCCCGAACGCCGCCAGCGTGCCGGCCGCCATGATGGCCGTCAGGCCCGTCGTGGCCCCGACGGACAACCGAAGGACCTGTCCACCGTATGGCTCGAGCAGGATGTCCTGCATGCTGAAGGCAGCGGTCCCGAGGCCGAGCGCCACCAGGAAGCGGGGCACCCGCGGGCGCGCCATCAGCCTGCGCCAGGCCTGCACGAACGAGGGACGCGTCCCGACGGATGTCGGGGTCGGCAGGCGTCGGGCCTCCTGCTTCCAGAGCGCGACGACGTTGAGCACCAGCGTGGCCAAGGCCGCCCCCTGCAACACCTGGATGAGCCTGAGCTGGCTGAAGTCCGTCAGCAACAGCGCGAAGGCGGCGGCGCTTCCCACCATGCCGACCAACAGCATCACGTAGAGCAGCGCCACGACCCGAGGGCGTGACTCCGGTGGCGCGAGGTCGGCGGCGAGAGCCAGGCCCGCCGTCTGGGTGGTGTGCAGCCCGGCACCCACCAGCAGGAAGGCCATGGCGGCACCCACCTGACCGATCCACTCCGGCCCCTGGGTATCTCCGGACAGCAGCAACAGCGAGAACGGCATGATGGCCAGCCCGCCGAACTGCAGCAGCGTCCCCATCCAGAGGTAGGGAACGCGGCGCCAGCCCAGGGGCGAGCGACGGTGGTCGGAGCGGAAGCCCACCAGTGCCCGGAACGGCGCAAACGCCAGCGGCAGCGATATCATCGCCGCCACCCACCAGGCGCGTACGCCGAGCTCGACGATCATCACCCGGTTGAGGGTGCCGCTGAGCAACACGATCGCCATGCCGACCGACACCTGGAACAGCGCCAGCCGCAGCAGACGCGACAGCGGCAACTCCGCGCTCGCCACGTCGGCGAAAGGCAGCAGCCGCGGCCCGACCGTGAGCCAGACGCGCGCCAGGCGGCCGGCGGGAGTGCTCATGCGCGCACGAGCTCCATGGCCTGGGACATGTAGAAGCCGCTGTCGATGCGCTGGGTGCGCTCGGGTTCCCAGCGCAGCAGACCCGGTTCGAGCGCCAGCAGCTGACGCAGGGAGGCGATGGCCACGGGCTCGATCGCAGGTGCCCGGTCGCCGCGCGGGAACAGGCGACCGACCGTGTGCATCACCGCCAGCAGCGGGGTGCGGGGCGCGAACGTGAACAGCACCGACTGCCGCGTGCGCTGCGCCAGGCCCGCGAGCACCGCCACCTTGTCCGCCGGGGCATAGTGGATCAACGAGTCCATCGCCACGACGTAGTCGAAGCTCCCGGTGGCCGGGTCCAGCATGTCACCCACCCGGAAATCGACCCGGCCCCACGCGGGATCGGGCTGCAACCGCTCACGCGCCAGCGCCACGAGAGTGGGTGAAAGATCGATCGCCACGACATCCGCGCCGCGACGCGCCGCCTCCAGCGACAAGGCGCCCGTGCCGCAGCCGGCGTCGAGCAGGCGTGCGCCCCGGAGATCCTGCGGCAGCCAGGACAGCAGGGTGGCACGCATCCGATCCCGACCAGCGCGGACCGTCGCCCTGATCCGGCTCACGGGTGCATCCGAGGTCAGACGCGACCACGCCTCGGCCGCGGTGCGGTCGAAGTAGTGCTCGATCTGGCCACGCCGGCGGGCGTAGGAGGCATCGAGGCTCATTGGAACCCCAGCAGGTCGAAGATCTCCCGATCCTTCAGGGGTGCCGCCACCAGCGGGTCCGTGCCCGCCCAGAGGGTGGCCGCCACCCTGAGGTATTCGTTCTGCACCGCCTCCAGTTCGGGCGAAGGCTCCATCTCGAACAGCGTCGCCTTCTTGAGCCGGCTGCGGCGGATCACATCCAGATCCGGGAAGCGGCCCATGGTCTTCAGACCGACGGCGTCGTTGAAGCGGTCGATCTGGTCGGTGTCGGCGCTGCGGTTGGCGATGACGCCGCCGAGGCGCACGTTGTAGTTCTTCGACTTCGCCTGGATGGCGCCGACAATCCGGTTCATGGCGAAGATCGAATCGAAGTCGTTGGCGGCGACGATCAACGCCCGGTCGGCATGCTGCAGCGGTGCCGCAAAACCGCCGCACACCACGTCGCCCAGCACGTCGAAAATGACGACGTCGGTGTCCTCGAGCAGGTGGTGCTCCTTGAGCAGCTTGACGGTCTGACCTACCACGTAGCCGCCGCAACCGGTGCCCGCGGGCGGCCCACCGGCCTCGACGCACAGCACGCCGTTGTAACCCTCATAGACGAAATCCTCGGGGCGCAACTCCTCGGCATGGAAGTCCACCGTCTCGAGCACGTCGATGACCGTGGGCACGAGCCGTTTGGTCAGGGTGAAGGTCGAGTCGTGCTTGGGATCGCAACCGATCTGCAGCACCCGCTTGCCCAGTTTCGAGAAGGCGACCGAGAGGTTGGAGGAGGTCGTGCTCTTGCCGATGCCCCCCTTGCCGTAGACCGCGAACACCTTGGCGTTGCCGATCTTCAGCGCCGGGTCCATCTGGACCTGCACACTGCCCTCGCCGTCTGCCCGCGCGGTCTTGCGGATCGCCGTCACCGGCACTGTCGTCGTTGTCGTCATGCTGCCACCCCCATTCC
>JBEICA010000136.1:0-9246 GCA_040373665.1 Burkholderiales bacterium
CGACCGGGCGGCGGCCCTCGCGGCCGTGGCCCGAATCCCTTTCGCGAAGTCATCCGTTCCCGAGGAGCACGATGAAAGCCGTTCTGTGCAAGACGCTCGGCCTGCCCGACCAGCTGGTCGTGGAGGACGTTCCCTCGCTGCAGCCCGCAGCCGGTCAGGTGGTCGTGGCGGTGAAGGCCGCCGGGGTCAACTTCCCGGACACCCTGATCATCCAGGGGCGCTACCAGTTCAAGCCCGAGCTGCCGTTCTCTCCCGGCGGCGAGGTCGCGGGCGTAGTCAAGGCGGTGGGCGAGGGCGTCACCGGGGTCCGGGTGGGCGATCGCGTGATCGCCGCTGCCACCTGGGGTGGCTTCGCCGAGGAGATCGCGGTCGATGCCGATCGTCTGGTCCCCATCCCTGACGACATGGAGTTCGTGCCAGCGTCGGCCTTCATCCTGACCTATGGCACGTCCTATCATGCGCTGAAGGATCGCGCCCGCCTGCAGCCCGGCGAGACGCTGCTGGTGCTCGGCGCCTCCGGCGGGGTCGGCCTCGCCGCGGTGCAGCTGGGCAAGGCGATGGGGGCGAAGGTGATCGCCGCGGCATCGAGCGACGCGAAGCTGGCGGTGTGCCGCCAAAACGGTGCCGACGAGGTCATCAATTACGGTACCGAGGACCTGCGCAGCCGGGTCAAGCAGATCACCGGCGGCCGCGGGGTGGACGTCGTATACGACCCGGTGGGTGGCCCCTATTCCGAGCCGGCGTTGCGCGACATGGCGTGGAACGGTCGTTTCCTCGTGGTCGGCTTCGCGGCGGGGGACATCCCCAAGGTCCCGCTGAACCTCGCGCTGCTCAAGGGCTGCGCCATCGTCGGCGTGTTCTGGGGGGCGTTCACCCGCAACGAGCCCGACAACAACCGGCGCAACAACGAGGAGCTGATGGCGTTGTACTCGCGCGGCCTGGTGTCGCCCCATATCCATGCGACCTATCCGCTGGAGCGCGCCGCCGAGGCCCTGAACGAAGTGATGAACAAGCGGGTCAGTGGCAAGGTGGTGCTGGTCACCGGCACCTGATGCGCCGCGGGCCCCGGGCCCGCCTGAACCCGAAACATGACGAGGCGCCCTGCGAGCGCCCACAGCGGGAGGAAAACCGATGCGCTCGACCATGATGAAGGTCAAGCTGTCCCTGACCCATTTCCTGGAGCGCGCCGGGCGCATGTTCGGCCAGGTGGAGATCGTGTCGCACATGCCGGACAAGAGCCTGCACCGCACCACCTACGCGGACTTCCATCGACGGGCGCGTCTGCTGGCGGAAGCCTTGCAGAAGGCCGGCATGCGCAAGGGCGACCGCATCGCCACCCTCATGTGGAACCACTACGCCCACTACGAGGCCTACTTCGGCATCATCGCCGGCGGCGGTGTGCTGCACACCCTGAACCTTCGCCTCGCCCCCGAGGAGATCGGCTACATCGCCAATCATGCCCAGGACCGCTTTGTCATCGTGGACGACGTCCTGCTGCCGCTGCTGGAGAAGTTCCTCGATCAGACCGGCATCGAGAAGGTCATCGTGGTGCCGCTCACGGGCAAGCCGGTGCCCGAGGGTTACATCGATTACGAGGAATTCCTCGCCACCGCAAGTGGCGACTGGGACTACCCCGACATGGACGAGGACGATCCCATCGCCATGTGCTACACCTCCGGCACGACGGGGCGGCCGAAGGGCGTGGTGTATTCGCACCGTTCGCAGGTGCTGCACACCCTGGTGCAGTGCATCCCCGATTCGGTGGGCTTGTCCGGCCGCGACGTGATCCTGCCGGTGGTGCCCATGTTCCACGCCAACGCCTGGGGTGTGCCCTACGCGGCGTGCATGCTGGGGGCGAAGATGGTGTTCCCGGGGCCGCATCTGCATCCGGACGACCTGCTGCCCTTGCTCGAGCGCGAAAAGGTGACCGTGTCCTGCGGCGTACCCACCATCTGGCTGGGCATGATCCAGATCCTTGACCGGGATCCGGGCAAGTACCGGTTGCACCCGGACCTGCGTCTCACCGTCGGCGGGTCGGCGGTGCCGGAGAGCCTGATTCGCGGCTTCGCCCGGCACGGTATCGACATCCTCCAGGGCTGGGGCATGACCGAGACCTCGCCGCTGGCGACCATCTCCCAGGTCAATCATCTGGTCGGCGATGTCGATGACGACACCCGCTTCGCCACCATCGCCATGCAGGGCTACACCCTGCCCCTGGTGGACCTGAGGATCGTCGGCGACGATGGCGAGCAGCCCTGGGACGGTCAGGCGGTGGGCGAGATCCAGGTCCATGGGCCCTGGATCACCGGCAGCTACCACGACCTGCCGCAATCGGAAGACAGTTTCACCGCCGACGGCTGGCTGCGCACCGGCGACGTGGCCGCCGTGACGCCGGAGAACTACGTCAAGATCACCGACCGCACCAAGGACCTGATCAAGTCCGGCGGTGAGTGGATCAGTTCGGTCGATCTCGAGAACGCGATCATGGGTCACCCCGCGGTGGCGGAGGCGGCCGTGATCGCCGTGCCGCATCCCAAATGGGCCGAGCGGCCGCTGGCCGTGGTGGTGTTGCGCGAGGGCGCCAGCGCCACGCCGGCGCAGATCCGGGAGTTCCTGGCGGACAAATTCGCCAAGTGGGCCATTCCCGACGCCTTCGATTTCGTCGCGGCCATACCGCGCACCTCGACCGGCAAGTTCCTCAAGACCGCGTTGCGGGCGAAGTACAAGGACTGGGCCTGGGAGGCGGCTTCCTGAGGCGCCAGCGGACCGCCGCCTGCCGGCGGCGCGTGAACGGATGTGCTCGTCGTCCAGGGCTCCGCAGCCCGGGATTCAGCGCGATGTCGCCCAGCCGATCTCGCCCGCCGTGCGCCCGCCGATGACCACATCATCCAGCGAGGCTGGCATCTCCGATCTTGACTCCGACAACGGCGTGCGCCCCGCCATGATCTCCGCAAAGCGCTGGGGATGGCGCGGTACCAGACCGGGTTCCGCATAGCCGTCGGGATGGACGGGCTGGTTCGCCACGGGGTCGTACTTGTCGCCGGCCCCGAACGTGTGCAGCAGTTCGTGGGCGATGACGATGGCGTTCTGGGCCGCCTGGCTGCGGTTGGCGAAGACGTGCACCACTCCGACCAGCCCCTTGCTCAGCCCCACCGAGTGAGGCACGGTGCTGACCCGGGCGGGATCATGATGCAGTACGAACAGGCGCACCTGCGCCGCCTGCGCTCCGTCTCCGCCATGCCGCCACACCCACCAGCGCAGGTGCAGACTCCAGAGGATGGCGTCCAGGCGGGAACCGTTGACCGGGGCCGGCGGTGGCACTGTGTCAAGTCTGCCGGCATGACGCAGTTCCACCGGTCTGGCCAGGCGCAGGCCGTGGCGCGACGCCTCTTCGGCAAAGAATCTCTCCACGTCCGCGAAGGCGCCGGCGTCGAGTGATTCGAGGTAGGCCCGGGTCGCCGGGCTGTCGTCGGCGGCGATGGTGAACACCGCCACGCGGACCGGGCGTTCCCACGAAGCGATCCTGGCGCGGGCCGTCAATGCGCTGACGCCAACGTAGGCCAGGATGAGCAGCAGGATCGCGATGCGTGCGCGTTTGAACACGGGGGCCTGGCGGTTGCGCGGAAAGATCCCAGTGTATCGACCCGCCACGCCCGCAGCTTGAGCGTGCATGGCCGCTCCCGGGAGAAGCAGGCTTGCCGTCCCGCCGTCGCGCAGCCCCCGCAGCCGCGCCGCTGATGGTGAACGTCAGCGCTCGGCCGGCTCGTCGAGCGTGATGGTGCCCTGCACGACCACGGCCAGACGGCTGGTGCCGGCCTCCATCGGCGGCGGGGCGGCATCGGCCATGGCCGTCGCCGCGCGCGCCTGCAACATGGCCTTGGGCATGGGGGCCATGCCGCCCTCCGGGCTCACGACCAGTTCGCGGACGCGCCAGGTCCTGCGTCCCAGGGCTGCCGCGGCCACCCCCGCCCGGCGCCTGAATTCACCGATGGCGTTCGTGGTCAGTTCGTCTTCGCTGCGACGACGGGCCTCGTCGGAGACGAAGAACTCGACCCCGCCGAGATTCATGGTGGTCTGGAGCCGTGACAACAGCGCAGCCATGGCCTTGAAGTCCGCACTCTCCAGCAGCAGCTCGGCCCGCACCCGCCAGCGCGCGATGCGGTTCTGCTTGTCATACACCGGATAGGTCTGATAGCTGCCCGAGCGGACCTTCACGCCGGCCTGCGCCTTGGCCACACGCGTGGCCTCGGCGAGGGTGCGGTTGGCGGCATCGGCCGCCTTGCCCGGCAGGGCGTCCTCGGTCTCGGTGTAGAGCACGGCCCGCATGGTGTCATTGTCGATCTCGGCCTCGGCCTGTGCGGTCAGGGAGACCGCGGTGTCGTTCGCGGCACGCTCGCCGTGGGCAGCGGCGGTTCCGGTGCAGGCGAGCACCGCGAGGAAGGGGAGAATCGCGGCGCTCAGTGCGCGCGAGAGGCCGATGGGCATGGGTTGCTCCTTGGGGGTGGGGTCCCGCTGGGGACGCAGGCCGGGAGTATCACTCATTCGGCACCGGGGTGTCGTTGCCGTGGCCTGTGGCCACGGGAGCGCGGATAATCCGCGGTCACCCTCACTGCCTCGAACGCATCCGCCATGAGCGACGAACCGCGCGGCTACCGCCGCAACCTCACGAACTACGGCGATCCCGCCTTCGCGCTGTACCTGCGCCGATCCTTTGCCCAGTCCATGGGCCTGTCGCGCACCCTGCTCGACCGCCCGATCGTCGGCATCGCCCAGACCGCGAGCGACTTCAACAACTGCCACCGCAGCGTGCCGGAGCTGGTGGAGGCGGTGAAGCGCGGGGTCCTGGCGGCCGGGGCTCTGCCGCTCGCTTTCCCGACCGTCTCGCTGGGGGAGGTGTTCCTGAGTCCGACCAGCCTGATGTTCCGCAATCTGATGTCCATGGACACCGAGGAGATGATCCGCGCCCAGCCGATGGACGCGGTGGTGCTGGTGGGCGGATGCGACAAGACTGTGCCGGCGCAGCTCATGGGGGCGGTATCGGCCAATCTGCCGGCCGTGCAACTGGTCACCGGACCGATGCTGGCCCTGCCCTTCCAGGGGGAGCGCCTTGGCGCCTGCACCGATTGCCGGCGTTTCTGGGCGAAGTACCGCGCCGGCGAGGTCGACGACGAGGGCATCGACCGCATCGAGGGCAACCTCGCCACCACCGCCGGGACCTGCGCGGTGATGGGCACCGCAAGCACCATGGCGTGCATCGCCGAGACGCTGGGCATGATGTTGCCGGGCACGGCGTCCATCCCGGCGGTACACGCCGACCGCATCCGTGCCGCCGAGGCCACCGGCCGACATGCGGTGGCGATGATCGGTCGGGGCCCCCGGCCCTCGGACCTCATCACGCCCCGCTCGGTCGAGAATGCGCTGCGGGTCCTGCTGGCTCTTGGCGGTTCCACCAACGCCGTGCTGCACCTCGCCGCCGTTGCCGGGCGCTGTGGGGTCCGCGTGGACCTGCACCGCCTCAACCAGTTGTCCGACGAGACGCCGGTGCTGGTCGACCTCAAGCCCACGGGCAGTCATTACCTGGCCGACTTCCACGCCGCCGGCGGCCTGTCCGCGCTGCTCTGGGAACTGCGCGACCTGCTGCACCTGGACTGCATGACGGTCACCGGCGAGACCCTCGGTCAGCGCCTCGACGGACCGGCACCCTGGGTGGACCGGGGGGTGATCCGCGCGCGCGCCGAGCCCTTCGACCCGGTGGGAGGACTGGTGGCCCTTTTCGGGTCCCTGGCACCCAGGGGGGCGATCCTCAAGCGTTCGGCAGCCGACCCGCGCCTGTTCGAGCGCGAGGGGAGGGCGGTGGTGTTCGACGGGCTGGAGGATCTCTCCCGCCGCATCGACGACCCGGAGCTCGACGTCACGCCGGACGACTTCCTGGTGCTCAAGAACGCCGGTCCGGCCAGCCCCAGCGGCATGCCCGAGGCCGGTTATCTGCCGATTCCCAGGAAGCTGGCCCGCGCTGGCGTCAAGGACATGGTGCGGATCTCCGACGCGCGCATGAGCGGCACGGCCTACGGCTCTGTCGTGCTGCACGTGTCGCCGGATGCCGCCAGCGGTGGTCCGCTCGCCTTCGTCCAGGACGGCGACCGGATCCGTCTTTCGGTGAAGGATCGCAGCCTGGACCTGCTCGTGCCGGAGGAAGAACTGGGGCGGCGCGCATCGGGTTGGCGGCCGCCCGCCTTTCCCGACCGTGGCTACCGCCGCCTCTACGCCGAGCAGGTCAGGCAGGCCGACGAAGGTGCCGATTTCGCGTTCCTGCAGGCGCAGACCGGGGGTGACGCCACCGTCTGAGCGCGGTTCCGCCTCTGCCGCGCCGGAGTGACGCTTCGCTGCGGGCGGCGAGGGTCCGCCGCGTCGCTGCCGCCGGCGCTCGACACTCAGGCCTGCACCAGTGCCAGCGTCTGTGCGACTTCGGCGCGGCTGGGGGGATGGCAGCCGGCGTGCTCGCAGTTCAGTGCGGCGGCGACCGCCGCTTCGCGGCCCAGCACCCGCAGGTCGCCGTTGCTCAGTGCGTCGAGCTGGTCCGCGCGCCGCACACCGGCGCGCAGCAGGCAGGCCAGCAATGCGGCGTGGAAGGCGTCGCCGGCGCCGATGGTGTCCACCAGCCTCCGGGGCGGGTGGGCGGGTACCGCTGCCATGGCATGACGGGTGGCGAGCAGCGCCCCGCGTCCGCCGAGCGTTCCCACCGCCAGCAGGGTGCGATCGGCCGACAGCAGCCGGCCCATGGCGCGGGCGGTGGTGTCGCCCGGAAACAGCCAGGCCAGGTCCTCGTGGCTCGCCTTCACGATGTCGGCCTCGCCCAGAGCGCGGCAGATGTCCTCGCGGTTGGCGTCCGCCCGTTCCATGAGCTGGGGCCGGATGTTCGGGTCGCTCGATACCAGAGCCCCTCGACGCCGGCTCTCGGCGGCCACGGCGAGCCAGAAATCCCGGTCCGGCTGCACCGCGTAACAGAGCGCGCCGACGACATGGATCGCGGGATGGGCGGGCAGCCGTGGCAGCAGCGAACGGGTGTCCAGGTGACGGTCGGCCACGCCTTCGCGATACAGGGTGTAGCGAGGTTCGCCCTGCTCCAGATTGACCAGGGCGAGCGAGGTGGGCCACGGGCTGGTGCCGGCCAGGGGCACGCTGACACCGGCGGCCCGCAGGGTATGGGCGAAGGACTGTCCGAGAGAATCCTGCGACAGGGGCATCAGCAGGGTGGTGGGGAGGCCCTGGCGGGCGAGCGCGATGGCGACGTTGACGCCCTGGCCGCCGGAGTGGAAACGGAACAGGGCGGCATCCGCCCCGTCCGCAACGAGGTCGGCGACGACTTCGCCCGAGACCACCACCTCGGGCTTCGAATCGGAATGAGACTGGTCCTGCAACATGAGTGTCGGCCCACCTGGCTGGCCCGAAGCCACGGGACCCAATATACCCCGGTTGAACGGCAGTGGTGTGCGAGACGGGTGCTGCGTGCCGACGGCCAGAGCGCAGGGACCGCTTGCGTGATGGACCTGCTCCAGTAGACTCGGTGCGGTGTCGCATCCACCGGTGGCTACGAACGGCGTGATCACGAGTCTGACCAGGCTGCACCTGCGCGAGTGGCTGATCATCGCTGCGCCCGTGGTGCTCGCGGCTGCTGCCGGTCTGTGGTTCGTGGGGCAATTCCTGCAGCCCGCGCCGCCGGATCGCGTCACCATGGCCACCGGGGTGTCCGGCGGCGGCTATGCGGAGTTCGGCGCGCAGTATCGACAGGCCCTGGCGCCGCTGGGCATCGCGCTTGACCTGCAGCCCACCGAGGGCTCGGTGGACAATTTCGAGCTGCTGCGCCGGGACGGCACCGGGGTGGATTTCGCGCTGGTCCAGAGCGGTGTCGGCGCTCCGGCCTCGGCCCCGCACCTGCAGACGCTGGGCAGTGTCGCCTTCGAGCCCCTGTGGATCTTCTGCCGCGGCGTGGCGCCGGGTTCCGGCATCGCCGGTCTTCGCGGTCGCCGGGTTGCCATCGGGTTGCCGGGCAGCGGCACACGCCTGCTCGCACGCGAGATCCTGGAGACCAACAACCTGGACGAGGATGCGGTCGCGGGAGTGCATGTCACCGGTGTCGACGGCGCCGAGGCGCTGCTGGGCGGCGCGGTGGATTGCCTTTTCATCATCGCGGCGGCCGACGCGGGGATCGTCCGCGCCATCATGCATGCGTCCGACGTCACCCTGCTGGACATGGAGCGCGCCGATGCCTACGTGCGGCGCCTGCCATTCCTCTCCAAGGTGGTGCTGCCGCGCGGGGTGTACGACCTCGAACGCGATCTTCCGCCCCGCGACGTCGTGCTCATCGCGCCGACCGCCGAGCTCCTGGTGCGGGACACGCTGCACCCCGCGATCCAGACCGTCCTGCTGCAGGCCGCCGTGCGCACCCACGGCGGCCCGGGGATGTTCAACGCCCAGGGGGAGTTTCCGCACGCCAGGAAGAGTGCCTTCCCGGTCTCACCCAGCGCACAGCGTTTCTATCAGTCCGGCCCGCCATTCCTGCAGCGTTACCTCCCGTTCTGGCTGGCCAACCTGGTGGATCGCCTGCTGGTGATGGCGGTGCCCATCATCGCCATCCTGCTGCCGCTCACACGCATCGTCACGCCGTTGTACAAATGGCGCGTGCGTTCGCGGATCTACCGCTGGTACGGGGAGTTGATGTTCATCGAGAACGAGACCCGCAGCGCCATGACCGCGGGCGAGCAGCGCGATTTCGAGAAGCGGCTGGACGCCATCGAGCGCGTGGTCAACCAGCAGCACCCGCCGCTGGCCTACGCCGACCAGCTCTACGCACTGCGACAGCACATCGAGTTCGTCCGGAAGCGGCTGGAGAACGCCGCCATCGCCGCTACTGCGCCGTCGGATCGAGGGGGAAGCCGATCTTCCTGAGCCCGGCCCGCTGCACCGCGGCCATGATCTGGGCGACCTTCTCGTACTGCACTGTCCTCGCCCCCCGGATGTGGATCTCCGGCTGCGGGTCCTGGCTGGCCGCGGCATTGATGCGGACCTGCAGTTCCTCGGGCGAGATCTGCTCGGTGTTCCACCAGAAGGCGCCGTTCTCGTCGACCGTTCCCGAAACGAGCTTCTTCACGTAGGGGAAGTCGCGGTTCATTTGGAAGGTCTCTTCCTCCTGCGCGGAGAGCCAAGCCCCGGCTTCACCCGAGCTGTGACAACCCAAACACGAACCCG
>JBEICA010000095.1:0-11524 GCA_040373665.1 Burkholderiales bacterium
AGCTTGTAGCGCTGGATCATGGTGCCCATGGCGCCGTCGAGCACGAGGATGCGCTCGCCGAGGAGTTCGCGAAGGAGTCTGGTACGGTCTGGCTGCAAGAGAGGGAGGCCCCAAAAACGAAAAAACCCGCCCGCTAGACAGCGGCCGGGTCGGGCGCGCGCTTTAGCGGAATTTATAAGGCGCCCGCAAGCTGCTGCTCAAATCGGCGCACTGACGACGAAGCTACCGGTGGCTGTCGGCGGTGTCAATATGAAACGCCCTGCCACAAATGGTTCGCGCGCCGGAGCGCGGTGGCGACGGTCTGCAGCGACTGGCACCTTCACCAGATGGGTGAGGGCCCGACCGCACATGCGGCGGCGGGTCACTCGAGCCCGAGGCGCCGGTACTGGATGGCCTCGGCGACGTGGGCGCTGCGGATGCCGTCGCTGCCTGCGAGGTCGGCGATGGTGCGGGCCACCTTGCGCACCCGGTGGAAGGCGCGGGCGGACAGGGCCAGGCGGTCGATGGCCTGGCGCAACAGGCTCTCGCCGGCGGCGTCGGCGGCGCAGTGGGTGTCGATGCCGGCGGGATCGAGCCGGGCATTGGGGCCGCCCTGGCGCGCAAGGGCGCGCTCGCGGGCGCCGGCGACGCGGGCGGCGATGCGCTCACTGCGCTCCGGCTCGGCCTGACGCCCGGACAGTTCGTCCGGCGAAAGCGAGGGCACCTCGATCTGGATGTCGATGCGGTCGAGCAGCGGGCCGGAGATGCGGCTGCGGTAGCGCTGGACCTGATCGGGGGTGCAGCGGCAGCGGCCGCTGAAGTGGCCGAGGTAGCCGCAGGGACAGGGGTTCATGGCGGCAACGAGCTGGAACCGGGCCGGGAACTCGGCCTGACGGGCCGCACGCGACACGGTGATGCGACCGGATTCGAGCGGCTCGCGCAGGACTTCGAGCACGTGGCGGTCGAACTCGGGCAACTCGTCGAGGAACAGCACACCGTTCATGGCGAGCGACACCTCGCCGGGCCGCGGCAGGCTGCCACCACCCACCAGGGCCACGGCCGAGGCGGTGTGATGGGGCGACCGGAAGGGGCGCCGCCGCCACTGGCGCAGGTCGAAACCGCCGCTGGCGAGGGACTGGACCGCTGCGGACTCGAGCGCCTCGTCGACCGTCATCGGCGGCAGGAGGCCGGGGAAGCGCTCCGCCAGCATGGTCTTGCCCGTTCCCGGGGGGCCGACCAGCAGCACACTGTGCCCGCCGGCTGCAGCCACCTCGAGGGCCCGCTTGACCGTGGACTGGCCCCTGACCTCGGCCATGTCGGGGTAGACCGGCTCGGCCACGGCGGGAGCGGAGGCCCAGGGCCGCAACGGCGTCTGCCCAGACATGTGTGCGCACACTTCCAGCAAGGAGCCTGCACCGTAGACCTCTGCGCCAGACACCAGGGCCGCCTCGGCCGTACTCTGGGCGGGCAGGACGAAGCCGCGACCGGTGGCGTGGACCCGGTGGGCCATTGCCAGGGCGCCGCGGATGGGACGCAGCTCACCCGTGAGCGCAAGCTCGCCGGCGAACTCCAGGCGCGCGCCCGGCCCGGCGGGCAGCTGGCCGGATGCGATCAGGATGCCGAGCGCGATCGGCAGGTCGAAGCGCCCGCTCTCCTTGGGCAGGTCGGCGGGGGCGAGGTTGACGGTGATGCGGCGGGAGGGGAACTCGAAGCGGGAGGTCTGCAGCGCGGCACGCACCCGGTCCTTGGCCTCCTTCACCTCGGCCTCGGGTAGACCGACGATGGTGAAGGCAGGCAGGCCGTTGGCGAGATGTACCTCGACCGTGACCTCGGGTGCGTCCATGCCCGAGAGGGAGCGACTGCGCAGGACGGCGAGGCCCATGTCAGCCCCGGATTGCGGCGCCGCCGGGTCAGTCGGAGTCCGGCCCGGACTCGGCGCGCCGGGCATCCTCCAGCGCCTGCACCCGAGCCTCGAGGAGCTCGAGCTTTTCACGGGTGTGGGCCAGAACCCGCGCCTGGGCGTCGAATTCCTCGCGGGTGACCAGGTCCAGACGGGACAGCGTGGAGGCCAGCATCGCGCGCGCGTTGCGGTCGAGATCGGCCAGGGGGGTCTGCTCCGCCAGGTTGCGCAGGCGGGCGCCCAGTTCGTCGAGCAGGGGCGGTCTGGTCATGGCGGATCTCCTCGAATGCATGCAATGCCGGAAGTTTAGCCCGGATGTTCCACCAGGTCGGACCTGAGAATGAAGGGCCTGCATGGTGAAACATCCGGGCCGGCAAGCCGTGGCGCAACGCCCCGTTCGGCCGGACGCCTGCGCCCTCTGAGAACCACTGGCCTCCCGCGCCCCGCCGAGGTGCATCCAACCAGGCGGATCGCACTTTTTTGGTGCGCTCAGCCATCGGAAACCACCAGAATCAACATCAAATTAATGATTATTATGAGAAAAGTTGCTGGCACATCATTTGCCACTCCACGCTGCCGACAGTCGCGACCCGCCACCCGCGGTCACCGCGCCGTCCGATGGACCGACTTCCGAGACCGATAGCGCCGCCATGCGACCGAAGGCAGACACCGCATCCAACTCCGATCCCACCGGGCACCCGGCGGGTCGGGACGCGGACAGCGCCGGTCGCACACCCTGCCGGAGCCCGGCCGGCCGCATGGATTCCCCCTACCCCCATCGAAGGAAAACCGAGTCATGAAACTGGTCACAGCCATCATCAAGCCGTTCAAGCTGGACGAGGTGCGCGAAGCGCTGTCCGCCATCGGCGTGCAGGGCATCACGGTCACCGAGGTCAAGGGGTTCGGCCGCCAGAAAGGACACACCGAACTGTATCGCGGTGCCGAGTACGTCGTGGACTTCCTGCCGAAGGTGAAGATCGAGGCCGCGATCAAGACCGAGATGCTCGATCAGGTGGTCGAGGCCATCGAGAAGTCCGCCAACACCGGCAAGATCGGAGACGGCAAGATCTTCGTCTTCGACCTGGAACAGGCCATCCGCATCCGTACGGGCGAGACCGGCTCCGAAGCTCTTTGACCGATCGCAGGGAGACAACGATGAAAAAATTGCTGACCACGCTCATCGCCGCTGTGGCCTTCGGCCTGGCGGGCGTGGGCTTTGCCGACGACAAGCCGGCCGAACCGGCAGCCGCACCCGCGGCCGCCAGCACCGAAGCGCCTGCGGCCACGGCAGACAAGCCGGCCGAGGCCACACCGGAAGCCCCTGCGGAAGCGGCGACAGCTCCCGCCCCGACGGTGAACAAGGGTGACGTCACCTTCCTGTACGTGGCCACGGTGCTGGTGATCCTCATGACCATCCCCGGTCTCGCGCTGTTCTACGGCGGCCTGGTGCGTTCGAAGAACATGCTGTCCATCCTCATGCAGGTGATGGTGGTGTTCTCACTGATGGCGGTGCTGTGGGCCGTGTATGGCTACAGCGTGGCCTTCACCGGCGGCAATCCGTTCTTCGGCGGACTGTCGAAGGCCTTCCTGAGTGGCGTGACGCCGGACTCGCTGGGCGCGACCTTCTCCAAGGGGGTGGCGATCCCCGAGTACAGCTTCATCGCGTTCCAGATGACCTTCGCCGCGATCACCCCGGCCCTGATCATCGGTGCGTTCGCGGAGCGCATGAAGTTCAGCGCAGTCCTGATCTTCATGGTTCTCTGGTTCACTTTCTCCTATCTGCCGATGGCGCACATGGTGTGGTACTGGGACGGCCCCGACGCCATTACCGACGCAGCCTCCGCGTCCCAGGTGGCGGCGAATGCCGGCTGGCTGTGGGCCAAGGGCGCGCTGGACTTCGCGGGGGGTACGGTGGTGCACATCAACGCCGGCGTCGCCGGTCTGGTGGGTGCTTACGTGGTGGGCAAGCGCATCGGCTACGGCCGCGAGGCGCTTACGCCGCACAGCCTGACGATGACCATGGTCGGCGCCTCGCTGCTGTGGGTGGGCTGGTTCGGCTTCAACGTCGGCTCCAACCTGGAAGCGAGTGGCGTGGCGGCACTGGCCTTCATCACAACCTTCCTTGCGGCGGCAGCGGCAACCCTTTCCTGGATCTTCGTGGAATGGGTCATCAAGGGTAAGCCGTCGATGCTGGGTGCGGCCTCGGGCGCGGTGGCCGGTCTCGTGGCGATCACCCCGGCCTGCGGCTTCGTCGGCCCGATGGGCGCCATCGTGCTGGGTCTGGTCGCCGGCGCGGCCTGCTTCTGGGGCGTGACGGGCCTGAAGCGCATGCTCGGCGCCGACGACGCGCTGGACGTGTTCGGCGTGCACGGTCTCGGTGGCATCGTCGGTGCGCTCGGCACCGGCATCTTCGCCTCGCCAAGCCTTGGCGGCACCGGTGTCTGGGACTACGTGGCCAACGCCGTCAGCCCTGACTACTCCATCAGCGGCCAGCTGACCACCCAGGCCATCGGCGTGGTCGTCACCCTGGTCTGGTCGGGCGTGGTCTCCTTCGTCGCCTACAAGATCGTCGACATGCTGGTGGGCCTGCGCGTGAGCGAGGACCGCGAGCGCGAGGGTCTGGACGTGACCGAGCACGGGGAAAGCGCCTACCACCATTGAGGATGCGGCGGCACGAAAGCCGCCCCTCCCCAGCCGCAAGGGCGCCCCTCGGGGCGCCCTTTTTCATGCCGCCCGGACGCTTCCGGGGGCGTGGAAGGGGGCGCCGCTATAATCCAGACGCGCGTCGGGACCCGCCCCGGTTCCCTCGACCGAACCTCCATCCGCAAAGATGACAAGCGAGCACCGATGACCGTACCGCATCTGACCACCGCCCTGACCGGCCCGCTGCTGTCCCTCGAACGGCAGCTGCTGGAGGCCCAGCCGATGATCGAGCACTGGCTGCGTACCAAGTGGCTCGAGCACGCCGCGCCGTTCTACGGGTCGGTGGATCTGCGCAATGCCGGCTTCAAGCTGGCCCCGGTGGACATGAACCTGTTCCCGGGCGGTTTCAACAACCTCGCGCCGGAGTTCATGCCGCTGTGCGTGCAGGCGGCGATGGTGGCGTGGGAAAAGGTCTGCCCGGACGCCCGCGGCGTGCTGCTCATCCCGGAGAACCACACCCGCAACACCTTCTACCTGCAGAACGTGGTGGCGCTGCAATCCATCCTGCGTCAGGCCGGCATGCGCGTGCGGGTGGGCAGCCTCAATCCGGAGATCACCCAGGTGACCACCCTGGAGCTGCCCAACGGCGCGCGCCTCACACTGGAGCCGGTGGTGCGCCAGGGCCGCCGCGTCGGACTGGCCGATTTCGACCCCTGCACGATCCTGCTGAACAACGACCTGTCGGCGGGCATCCCGGAGATCCTGCGCGACATCGACCAGCCGGTGCTGCCGCCCATGCACGCCGGCTGGGCCACGCGCCTGAAGTCGAACCACTTCACCGCCTACGACGAGGTGGCGGCGGAGTTCTCGCAGCTGGTGGGTATCGACCCCTGGTTGATCAATCCGTACTTCGGGGTCTGCGGCGAAATCGATTTCCAGGAACGCCAGGGCGAGGAGTGCCTCGCCAGCCAGGTGGACGAGATCCTGACGCGGACGCGGCGCAAGTATCAGGAATACGGCATCCAGCAGGCGCCGTTCGTGATCGTGAAGGCGGACGCCGGGACATACGGCATGGGCATCATGAGCGTGAAGAGCGCGGAAGAAGTGGTGGGTCTGAACCGCAAGCAGCGCAACAAGATGGCGGTGGTGAAGGAGGGCCTGCGCGTGAACCACGTGATCGTGCAGGAAGGCGTGCCCACCTTCGAGAGCGTGAACGACGCCGTGGCCGAGCCGGTGGTCTACATGATCGACCACTTCGTGGTGGGGGGGTTTTACCGCGTGCACACCGACCGCGGGCCGGAGGAGAACCTCAACGCCCCGGGCATGCACTTCGTGCCGCTGGCCTTCGAGTCGACCTGCCAGTCGCCGGACTTCGAGGGCGCGCCAGACGACGTGCCCAACCGGTTCTACGCCTACGGCGTGGTGGCGCGACTGGCGCTGCTGGCGGCTTCGCTGGAGATCGAGCGCACCGACCCGGCGCTGCGTGGAGCCGCCTGACGCATGGACATCGCGTTTCTCATCGATCCGCTGGCGGGCCTGAAACCGTACAAGGATTCGTCGATCGCGATGATGCGCGAGGCGGCGCGCCGAGGACACCGGGTGTCCGTCTTCGAGCAGGGCGACATGGCGTGGCGCGACGGTCGCGTCGAGGCGCGCACGGTGGCCCTGACGGTTTCGGATGACGATACCGACTGGGTGCGCACCGGCGCCGGCAGCACCGGCGATCTGGCCCGCTTCGACGCCGTGCTGATGCGCAAGGACCCGCCCTTCGACATGGAGTACGTCTACGCCACCTATCTGCTGGAGCTGGCGGAGCGCGGCGGGGCGCGCGTGCACAACCGGCCTCGGTCGCTGCGCGACTTCAACGAGAAGCTCGCCATCGCACGCTATCCCCAGTTCACCGCGCCCACGCTGGTGACGCGCTCGGAGGCGGAGATCCGCGCCTTCCTGGCCGAGCAGGGAGAGATCGTGCTCAAGCCGCTCGACGGCATGGGTGGCAGCTCGGTGTTCCGCCTGTCACGCCAGGATCCGAACCTGGGGGTGGTGATCGAAACCCTCACCCAGTTCGGCAACCGGACGGTGATGGCCCAGCGCTACCTGCCCGAGATCCGCGAAGGGGACAAGCGTGTGCTGGTGATCGACGGACAGCCAGCGCCGTACGCCCTGGCGCGCATTCCCAGGGAGGGCGAGTCTCGCGGCAATCTGGCCGCCGGAGGGCGCGGCGTGGCCCAGCCGCTGTCGGCCCGGGACCGCGAGATCGCCGAGACCCTGGGGCCGGACCTGAAGGCCCACGGGCTGCTGATCGTCGGGCTGGACATCATCGGCACCCACCTCACCGAGGTGAACGTCACCAGCCCGACCTGCATGCGCGAGATCCTGGACCAGACCGGGTTCAGCGTACCGGCGATGGTGCTGGACGCGCTCGAATCAGGCGGCTGACAGCCGGCATCCGGCGATGCCGCAAGGTCTCAGGCGGCGTCGCGGTGGTCCAGGGGCACCAGCCGCGCACCGCGTCGAAGCATGGCCTCGAACTCGGCCACGTCCACCGGGCGGCTGAACAGGAAGCCCTGCATCTCGTCGCAGCCGATCTGGCGCAGGAAGGCGAGCTGCTCCTCGGTCTCGACGCCCTCGGCCACGACGGTCAGGCGCAGGCTGTGCGCCAGGGCCACCACGGCGCGGGTGATGGCGACGTCGTCCTGGTCGCCGGGGACGTCGCGGATGAAGGACCGGTCCACCTTCAGGGCATCCAGCGGCAGGCGCTTGAGATAGCCGAGCGAGGAGTAGCCGGTACCGAAGTCGTCCACGGCGATGCGCAATCCCATGCCCTTGAACTCGGCCAGGAGCTGGGCCACGTGCTCGACGTCATGCATGACGGCGCTCTCGGTCAGCTCGAGCTCGAGCCGCGAGGGGTCGACACCGGTCTCGGCGAGGATGCGCCGCACCCCGGGCAGAAAATCGGCGCTGTGGAACTGCCTCGGCGACAGGTTCACCGCCACGCTGACGGGCGGCAGGCCCATGGCGGTCCAGCTGGCGGCGTGGCGGCAGGCGGTGCGCAGCACCCACTCGCCGATGGCGGCGATCAGGCCGGTCTCCTCGGCCAGGGGAATGAAGGCATCCGGCGGGAGGATGCGGCCGTCGGGCCCGAGCCAGCGCACCAGCGCCTCGGCGCCGACGATGCGCCCATCCCCGACCGCGAGCTTGGGCTGGTAGTGCAGCAGGAACTGCCCGCCCTCGACAACGGCCTTCTTGAGGCGGGCCTCGAGCGCGAGGCGGTCAGGATGGGCGGTCTCGATGCCCGGGGAGTAGCGGGCGAAGCGGTTGCGGCCCTCGTCCTTGGCGCGGTACATGGCGATGTCGGCGTGCTTGAGCAGGGACTGCAGATCCTGTCCGTCGGCCGGATAGGTGGCGACGCCGATGCTCGCCGTGAGGGCCAGCTCACGCCCGTGGACCTGCACCGGCTGCTCGATGAGGCGCAGCAGCTTGGCGGCGATGTCGCCGATGAGGGACGGATCCTCGAGGTCATCGACCAGCACCACGAACTCGTCTCCGCCCAGCCGGGCGACCAGATCGGAGGCGCGCATGTTGCGCGCCAGTCGCTGGCCGATGCGCTGCAGCACCTCGTCGCCGGCGTCGTGGCCGAGGGTGTCGTTGATGTTCTTGAAGCGGTCGAGGTCGATGAAGATCACCGCCAGATGGCTGCGGTGCCGCTGGGCCCGCACCATGGCCCGCCCGAGGTGGTGGGTGAAGAGATTGCGGTTGGCCAGTGCGGTGAGTTCGTCGTAGTGGGCCAGCCGGCGGATCTCGTCCTCGGCACGATGCCGGTCGGTGATGTCCTGGTACGACCCCGAGACCTTGGCCGGAGGCCCGCCTGGCCCCGCCTCGGAGACCCCGGTGACCTCGACCCAGACGCGGCGGCCACCGGCGGCGAGGAGCTCCACCTCCAGACCCCAGTGCTGCGGCTCGTGGGCGGCGCGTTCGATGGCGGCGCGCAGGGTCTCCCGGTCTTCGGGTGAGACGAACTGCAGGGCCGATTCCAGATCCGGCGTGAAGCCGCGGGGTTCGAGACCGTGGATGCGGTAGGTCTCGTCGGTCCAGTACAGAGTGCCGCTGGCGACGTCGAGCTCCCAGCCGCCGATGCGGGCGGCGCGCTGGGTCTGGGCCAGTAGAGCGGCCTGGCGCCGCATCTGCGACTCCTGCTCCCGCAGCAGGCCGTCGGCGAAGTCGCGCTCGGTCTCGCGCGCCCGTTGCTGCCGGTGTGTCCAGGCGGCGGCGAGCCCCAGGCCGGAAATGGCGAGCGCGAGCAGGGCGAACGGCAGCCGCACCCGCTCGAACCATGCCAGCCAGAGCGCGCGCTGCGGCACGGCGACGAAAGCGCCGAGGCCGTAACCCGGCAGCTGCTGCAGGACGACGGTGCGCTGCTCCGGCTGCAGCACGCCGCCGGCATCGAAGGTGTCGGCGGCGGCGGCCTGCCGCATGACACGCTCCGCCAGTGCCACGGTGAGGACATCGGCCAGGGGTTGGCCCGCCGGGACCGCGGGCATGGCCTCGCCGCGGTCGGTGACCAGTCCGAGCATGGCACCCGCCGGCAGTTGGGGGTGACCCCAGAGCGCCTCCAGCCGCCGCAGATCCACCAGGGCGAGCAGGAATGCGCGCGGTTTTTCGCTGGCGGGTGACGCGACGGACACCGCGACCGGCAGCACCATGGCCTGCGCCGCCTGCCACCAGAAGGGACGTCCCGGGTGCAGGCCGGCGGCGGGAAGGCCCGCCCGGCCTGCCGAGGCAAGACCATGGTCCCTGCGCCGCGACGCCGGCGGGGCGTCGGCGGTGGCATCGGATGCCAGAAGAGCCCCATCGCCGCGTACCAGATCGAGGGCCACCAGTCCCGGCAGGCGGGTGCGTTGTTCGGCCAGAAGCCTTGCCGCGTCCGGGCCGGGCGCGCTCCAGGCCTCTGCCGGCAGCTGCGCGGCCAGGGTGGAGAGCCCGTCCTCGACGCGCCGCAGGGCCAGGTCCGCGGAGCGGGCGGCGAGCCCGGCGACGTTGCGGAAGTCGGCGAGACGGTCGCGCCGGACCGACTCCCAGGCCTTCAGGCCGAACAGCGGGGCGAACACCAGGAGCGCGGCCGCAAGCAGACCGAGCGCCTTGGGTATCGGGCGTGGTGGCTCCCCGGATGGGCGCGGGGACGCGACGGTGGCGTGCATGGGGAGGCCGTGGGGAGGACGACAGTGTCATGCTGTCGCGGATTCATCACAGCCTCTTTAACGGAGGCGCGGTGCTTAGATTGAGCGCTCTGGCACCCAGGGGGAGATTCAGCAGGGATGTGCCAGCCGACCGGCGCCGGGACTGAACCCGGCAATTCGCCTCATCGGATCCGCGCCCCATCGGGCGTCGGCGCCGATGCGTGCACGGGCCTCCGCTGGCGCTGTCGGGACCCGGGCGGTCATCAGGCCGCCTGACGGGACGCGCAGCGCTAGCGGCGGGAGCGCCGGGCGGTCAGCAGGATCAGGGCGGTCGCGACCAGGATGCCGGAGAAGGCCACCAGGGACCACTCGGCGATGGACAGGCCGAGCCAGCGCCAGGCGACCTTGGAACAGTCGCCCGACCCGCGAAAGATCATGGGCAGCGCCTCTGCGAGCGGAAAGGACCCGACCATGAATTCGAGGTCCGGGCCGCAGTCGGCGATGCGCGGCGGGTTGTGTTCCAGCCAGGTGTGGCGCGCCGCGACGCCCCCGCCGGCGAGGGCCGCCACGCCCACGAGGGCCGCGTAGATGCGCTGGCCGACAGGACCGGGGCCCTGCAATGCCCCCAGCCCTGCGAGCACGCCTGCGGCCGCAAAGCCGTAGCGCTGCAGGATGCACATCGGACAGGGCTCGAGGTCGAGCGCGTGCTGGAGATAGAGCGCAAAGGCCAGCAACCCGGCGCAACCGGTGAAGATCAGCGCCAGGATCAGGCGGGCGGACAGCCAGCGCGGCATCGGCACAGCCCTCCTCCTCAGATCGCGGCCAGGGCGGCAGCGAGGTCGCGCTTGAGATCCTCGCAGTCCTCGACGCCAACCGACAGCCGCACCAGGTTGTCTCCCAGGCCCAGCTGCGCGCGCCGCTCAGCGGGCAGAGAGGCGTGGCTCATGAGACCGGGATGACCGATCAGGCTCTCCACCCCGCCCAGGGACTCGGCCAGGGTGAACAGCTCGCAACGCTCCAGGAAACGCTTGGTTCCGGCGAGATCGGTGCGCAGGTAGGCCGAGATCATGCCGCCGTAGCCCTGCATCTGGGCGCTCGCAAGCGCGTGCTGGGGATGCTTGGGCAGACCGGGGTAGAGCACCTGGGCGGTCCTGGGGTGGGCGTCGAGCCAGTGCGCGAGCTCGAGCGCATTGGCGCAGTGACGCTCCATGCGCAGCGGCAGGGTCTTGAGACCGCGCAACACGAGGAAGCTGGTGAACGGATCCATGATGGAGCCGATGGCGTTCTGCATGAAGGAAAAACGCTCCTGCAACTCGTCGTTGTCACCCACCACGACGACACCGCCGATGGCATCGGAGTGACCGTTGATGTACTTGGTGACCGAGTGCAGCACGATGTCGAAACCGAGCTCGAGCGGGCGCTGGACATGCGGGGAGGCGAAGGTGTTGTCGCAGACGGTGAGGATGTTGCGCTCGCGCGCGACAGCGGCGACGGCGCGCAGGTCGGTGACCTTGAGCAGCGGATTGGAGGGCGTCTCGACCCAGATCATGCGGGTGTCGGGACGGATGGCCTTTTCGAGGGACCCCGGCTCGTCGGGGTTGCAGTAGGACACCTTCAGCCCCATGGAGCGGCCGCGCACGCGCTCGAACAGACGCCAGCTGCCGCCGTACATGTCGTCCACGGCCACCAGGTGGCTGCCCGCCTCCAGCAGCTCGAGCACCGTGCCCATGGCCGCCAGACCGGAAGCGAAGGCCCAGGCTGCGGCGCCGCTCTCGAGATCGGCGATGCAGCGCTCGAAGGCCATGCGGGTGGGGTTCTGGGTGCG
>JBEICA010000013.1:0-29588 GCA_040373665.1 Burkholderiales bacterium
CTCCGCACCGGTTGCGCCGGGAGTGAACGAGTTCGCGCTCGCCGGGCTGGACGAGGCACCCTCTGTGCTGGTGCGCCCGCCACGCGTGGCCGGCGCGGTGGCCGCCATGGAATGCCGTCTGGTCGGCGTCACCCGCCTGTCCGACGCGGCGGGTCGGCTGGTCGACACCTGGATGACTCTGGGGGAGGTGGTGGGGGTGCACATCGATCCCGGCCTGCTGCGAGACGGTTTGTTCGACACCGTGGCGGCCCGGCTGGTGGCGCGCTGCGGTCACCGCGGGGACTACACCGAAGTCGATTCGCTGTTCGAGATGATCCGTCCGGGCGCTTGAGGACGCCCCCCTGCGTGGCAGGTGCGCTGCGTTCAGCCTGATGGCACCCCAGCGGAGGCACGCAGTGCCTCGATGCGGTCGTCACGCTCCCAACTGAAGCCAGTCTCGGGACGGCCGAAGTGACCGTAGGCCGCGGTGGCCCGGTAGATCGGGCGCAGCAGGTCGAGGCTGCCGATCATGCCGGCCGGGGTCAGATCGAACAGTTCCGCCACGAGGGCTTCGATTTTTTCGTCCGGGATCCGCCCGGTTCCGCCGGTGTCCACCACGAGGGATACCGGTTCAGCCACGCCGATGGCGTAAGCCACCTGCAGGGTGCAGCGGCGCGCCAGCCCGGCCGCCACGACGTTGCGGGCCACGTGGCGGACGGCATAGGCCGCGGAGCGGTCGACCTTGCTCGGGTCCTTTCCCGACAGCGCGCCACCGCCGTGGGGGCAGGCGCCGCCGTAGGTATCCACGATGTTCTTCCGGCCGGTGAGCCCGGTATCACCGCGCGGACCTCCGATGACGAAGCTGCCCGTCGGGTTGACCAGGATGCGGAAGCCCGGACCGCGCAAGGCCGGGGGGATCACCGGTTCCACGATCGCCTGCTGCACCGCCTGCACCAGCGTCTCGCGTCCGACATCGGGATCATGCTGGGTCGACAGCACCACGGTCTCGACGCCCACCGGTCGGCCGTCGACGTATCGAACCGTGACCTGTGATTTGCCATCCGGCCGCAACCAGGGCAGGGCGCGCGAGCGCCGCAGGGCGGCCTGTCGCTGCACCAGACGGTGCGCCAGCACGATGGGCAGCGGCATGAGCTCGGGGGTCTCGTCGCACGCGAAGCCGAACATGAGGCCCTGATCGCCCGCGCCCTGGGGCCCGGCGAGAGGGTCAACGCCGCGCGCGATGTCGGCCGACTGGTGGTTGAAACGCACCAGCATCTCACAGCCCTTCGGATCGATGCCGGAGTCGCGATCGCGGTAGCCGGCCTCGCGCAGCACGCGCCGGGCGATGCCTTCGGCGTCGGCGCGTACCGCATGGACAACGGCATCCTCGCGGGTGCGGAATTCGCCAGCCAGCAGCGCCAGGTCGTCGGTGATGAACACCTCGCAGGCCACGCGCGCGCCGGCATCGCGGGCGATGAACGCGTCCACGATGGCATCGGCAATCTGGTCGGCCAGCTTGTCGGGGTGACCCTCGGTCACCGATTCGGAAGTGAACAGCCCGCGTGTGATCATGGCGTCGGCACAGGTGATGCGTCATGCCGAGGCTGCACCAGAGCCGTGCTCTGGCGGTTGACGGACATCAAGTCCGTCGCGCGCCTGCCCGGTGCGTCACTTGAACTGGAACTCGACCATCTCCAGCGGCTGGTCGCCGGCGTTGGTGAAGGTGACCGTGCTGGCTTCCTCGTGGAAGCGGAAGGTCGCCGGTGCCAGGTCCACCCGCGTCTCGTCCCCGCCATCACGCCGGTAGACCAGTCGGCCCGGTGTCATGCCAACCAGCAGGCCAGGCCCGGGCAAGGTCAGCGGTCCCAGGGACTGACCGGGTTCGAGCACGATCCGAAGGGCGCGGGCGCGCTCGTTGTCGAGAACGGTACTGAGGCCCGGCCGGGCGGGCACCGATGCCGTCTCCGGGCGGCCCAGGGTCAGCGGGGTCAGCAGTTCGATGCCGATGGCACGGAAGGTCCCGGGCCCGAGGTTGATGAAGCGGTGGGTGTAGGTGCCCTGGGTGGCGGCCCGGTAGTAGCCCACCACGCCCCGGGTGACCGGCATGTCGCGCGCTTCCTGCCCGGGAGTCTGGTTGCGCAGCGTGACGCTGCTGATCATCAGGTACGGGTAATCCAGAGAGTGGGCGTGGAACAGGGTGCGCTCACCCTCGGGAATCTCGACGTCGATCACCCGTACCCAGCGGTTGACGAGCTTGGGCACGTGGCGCGGCTCCTCGTGGGCCGGCACGATCCGGTCGTCGTCGCTTGCGGCGGCGAGGGCCGGCGTCAGGGCGGACAGGAGCAGCAGGACGGCGGTGAGTGAGCGGCGCACGGGGCCTCCGGGTCGGTCTGTGGACGATGGGCCGAGTGTGCCCGACCCGGGGCTGGTGCGCACCCGCCCGCGTCCCATGCAGGGCTCAGGCCTCGGCGTCGAGGCCGTGCCGGCGGCGCAGTCCCGCCGCTGCTCGGGCGATGGCGCTCAGCTTCGCCTCCGCGATCCGCGCCGACGTCACCGGGTTGTCGGCGAAGGTGGCGAAGCCGCAGTCCGGGTGCAGCAGCACCCGCCCGGCGCCGAACAGGTCTATGGCCTGGCCGGCGTGGGTGGTGATCTCCTCGACCGTCTCGACGCGGGTGTGCTTCTGGTTGACCACGCCGACACCGATGCGCCGGTCCTCGGGCAGGTCGCGCAGCAGCGCCATCTCGCCGGCCCGCGGGGTGCAGAGCTCCAGCAGGTAGGTGCCGACGCGCATCTGCGCCAGGGTCGGTACCAGCGCGGAATAGTCGCCCGACAGACAGGTGGACTCGTCAGGCGTCCAGTTGCCCCGGCACATGTGCAGGCCGATGCGATCGAGAGGAAACCCGTCGGTGACGGCATTCACCAGATCCCTGGCGAAGGCCAGCTCGGTGGCGGGATCGCCCTTTTCCGACAGCGCGCCGCACATGAAGCTGCGGCGTGCACTCGGAGCCGTGAACACCACTTCCGACAGAACCGGTTCGTCGAACTGCACCAACGACACCCCGGCGGCCAGCAGGTCGGCCAGTTCTTCGCGCAGGACGCGCACGATATCGGCCGCGATGTCCTCGCGGGAGGCGTAGGCCCGGTCGGAGATGCATTCCATCCACATCGTCCGGGTGAGGAGGTAGGGCCCGGGCAGCGCGATCTTGACCGGACCGCTCGCCAGATCCTGGAGGAAGCGGGCCTCATGCAGGGCCAGCGGCCGGCTGCGGCCGAGCCGCCCGAACACGGCCGGATGCCGTACTTCCGCCGCCGGCACGTCGAGGGCGCGCAACTCCGCCTGGAAAGCTTCCGGATCGTCCACTAGTGGCAGCAGGTCGGTGAGCGGGATGAGCTGGCAGTTGTCGAGGCGGGCAGCGACGAAGCTCGCATAGCTGTCGCGGCGCTGCTCACCGTCCGTGAACACGTCGACGCCGGCACGCCGCTGCCCCTCGACGCTCAGGCGCACCGCATCGTCGGCGGTGGCTTCGAAATCCTCTTCCGCGAGCCGGCCCTCGAGGCGCTCGTGCACCGCCTGCACCATCCAGCGCGGCCGCGGCCAGCTGCCCAGGCCCATGACCGACAGAGGGGGGAGCGGCGGCGCTGCGGCCGGTGCGGGCAGGTGGTCGCGGAACGACACGGCCACCGACACCGGCCCCGCCCGGCGGTGGCCGGAGCGTGCCACGGATGACGCGGATCGCTCCGCCAGGCTGCCCTTGCACACCAGGAAGGCTGTGGCGCCGCCGCCGCGGCCCTCGGAGGCCACCAGTTCGTTGCCTGTCAGACGACACCAGGCCGGCAGGTCCTCGCGCACCGAGATCTCGGTGGACAGGATCTCGAGCAGCCCGCCCCGGGGCAGCGGATCGATGTGACTGCGGATCATCAGCAGCAGGCCGCTGCCGCAATCGAGGTCTCCGCCGTCGAAGCTGACGTCGGGCGGTGGCACGGGGACGGTGCGGGACATGCGGTGGCGGTGGGAAAAGCTCAGTAGCTGAGGCTGGGCGTGCCGTCGGCCAGGAACTCGACGAGCTTGGCACCGCCCACGATGGTGGCGCCGGTGATGAGCCTGTCCTCGGCCAGAGCGCGCTTCTTGAAGCAGGGAGAGCAGACGTAGATGATGCCGCCCGCCTTCACGAAGTTGTCCATCAGTTCCTTCAGGGGCGCGAAGCCGGGCTCGTGGATGTCGTCCGCGAACCCCTGCTGCGACAGGCGCACCCCCTCGATGCTCAGAAACACCAGGGTTTTCTGGTCCGAGGCGACCGCGGCGTTGGCGACCACGAAGGCCACCGTGGCCTTGTCGGTGTTGTCGGAGGAACAGGTGAGGTTGATGCAGAACTTGCCGGTGCCGGCCATGGGTGTCTCCTTGCGTTGCGGTTGCGGGACGTACCCCAGGCTCAGGGCTTTTCCGGCCTGCGGGCGATGAAGAAATGTTGTGCCTCCGGATCGTGGTGCACGAGTCTGTTCCCGGTCAGGCGGCACCACGCGGGCAGGTCCTCGGCGGCGCCGGTGTCGGTGGCGCGCACGCGGATCGTGCCCCCGGGAGGCAGTTCGGCGAGGCGGAAGCGCAATGCGATGACAAGTTCTCCGCAGCCCAGGTCACCAGCGTCCCAGTCCGCGTCGAATGCCGCTGCGGGGTTGGTGCTCATGTCAGCGCCTCGTCCTCGAAAAACTCCCGATGATGAGGCACCCACCCTGCAGCCGGGATAGACGCGACCAGACGGCGTTCACGTGTCACCCGTGGCCGGCGCAGGCGGTGCGCCGGTGACGCCCGTGCCGTCGAGGCGCGCCAGCTTCTCCTGCACGAAGTCGATGTGCTGTCGCAGGGCATAGACCTGGTTGGCGAAGGCCAGCGGAGGCTGCAGGTCGTTGACCTCGCGCTCGATCCAGTCCAGGCGGGCGCCGAAGTCGCGGGTCTCGCCGTGGGTGAGGGTGCGACGCATCTCGTTCTCGATGTACATCAGTTCCCCGTACCAGCGGTAGATGCGGCGCCGTACCGTCCAGGCGTACAGCGGTGGCAGGATGCGCACCAGCGGGAACAGGATGGCGAAGGCGGGCAGGAGGAACACGAGCATGCGGTCCACAAGATTGGCGAGCCAGAACGGCAGGTAGCGCTGCAGCAGTGGGCGGCCGCTGGTGTAGAAGCGGTCCGCGCTGTCGGACAGCGGGAACTCGAAGGCGCGGCGCGCCGGGAATTCCTGCTCGCGCTGGAACATCCCGGCGCCGCCGTGGATGCGGGTGGCCGCTTGCAGCAGCAGCATCTGCACCGCCGGGTGGAGATCGTCCCGCGCCACCAATTGTGTCTGCGCGGCCAGCAGGGTGACCGGACGGTCCGGGCGGTTCGCGGCCAGATCGATGCCGCCCTCGGGCAGCACCACCTTGTGCAGCGCGGGGATGCGGCTGACGTAGGCGTCGGCCCGCCGGGTGAAGTCCACCACATGGGTGAGCGGGCTGTACATCAGCGCCTTGAGGACGCCGGCCTCCGGGGGCTCGAACAGGAAGGCGCAGTCCACCCTGCCCTCGAACAAGGCCTCGGCGGCCTCGGTGCCGCCGATCTCCACCGCGGTGAAGTCATTCTCGTCGATGCCGTTGGCCGCCAGCAGGGTGCGCACCAGCCGGCGGGTGCCGGCGCCGCGCCCGCCGATGGCGATGGTCTTGCCCCGCAGTCCGGGCAGGTCGTCCAGGATGCCCTTGCCGCGACAGAACACCCACAAGGCCTCATAGCCGGTGACGCCGAGCGACACCAGATGCGGCGCCTCCGCGCTGTCGCCGATGCCGCTGCGCACGAGGCCCACGTCCACCGCCTCCTTGCCCTCCTGCAGAAAGCGGTAGTTGCGCCGCGCCCCCGGGGTCTCGAGGATCTTCACCCCTATGCGCTCGCGTGCCAGTTCCTTCGCGTAGGCGTCGGCGAAGTCGCGGTAGGCACTGCCTGCCGGGCCGGCCGCGAACACGATCTCGTCCGGGGGCGCCGGACGTACGTAGTGGGTGGCGATTGCGAAGGCGGCGATGGCGCCCACCACCACCGGCAACACGACGGTGAGCCAGGCGCGGGCGGGCACCTCTCGCAGGCGCGCGACGGGGCGGAACAGGCGGCGGGCGCGCTCGGCCATGGTGGGTTTGGGCATTTCGTTGGCGTGTGTGTCGCCCGGACTTTACCGCATCGTCCGGGGCGTCATGCCGCTGCGCGCCGCAGGCTCACCAGCGCGACGCCCGAGACCACGAGCGCTGCGCCGAGCAACTGCATCGGTCCCATGCGTTCGTCGAGCACGGCGACCCCGAGGGCCATGGTCAGCACCGGCCCGATGGTGCCGATGAGGGAGGCCTGGGTCGCGCCCACCCGCCTGAGTCCCTCCGACATCAGAAGGGCCGGGAGCACGGTGCAACACACCGCCATGACCGCGCTCAACCCATAGACCGGCGCGGGCAGCCGCAACGCTTCGAAGCCGTGGGTCCAGGCGAACTGGGTCAGCCCGACGACCGTGGCGGCGAGCATGGCCCACGAGGTGAAGCGGATGGCGCCGAAGCGATGCACCACGCGGCTGGAGCCGATCAGGTAGACCGCGTAGGCCACCGCGCTGGCGAACACGAGGCTGCTGCCGAGCGGCAGGTCGTCGCCCGCCGGAGCCAGGCCGGCCTGGTCGATGAACACCAGCACGATGCCTGCGTAGCAGACGCCAAGCGCCGCCACCTGGGCGCGGCGTACCGGAGTCTTCAGCCACCAGGCCGACAACAGCAGCACGACGGTGGGGTGCAGGAACAGGATCAGCCGCTCGAGGCTGGCGCTCACGTGACGCAGACCCAGGAAATCGAGCCACGCGGCCAGGTAGTAGCCGAGCAGGCCGAGCACGACGAGGTGGACCCAGTCGCGCCGCCCGGGCGCATCCCGGGTGGCGGCGTTGCGCCCCGACCACCAGGCCAGTCCGGCAAAGAAGGGTGCCGAGAACAACTGACGCAGGGCGAACAGCGAGGTGGCGTCGGCGCCGTAGCCGTAGGCGAGCTTGATGATGATCGACTTGACGGAGAAACCCGCGGCCGCGCCGAGCACCATCAGCGTGCCCAGCGCGGCGTGCCGACCAGGCCGGCCGGAGGGGGACAAGACGCGGGATCCGTGCGTGCTTCGCGGGCTCAACGCCGGCGGCGTCCGCCGCCCAGCAGCGACCCGAGCAGGCCGCGCACGATCTCCCGGCCGACGCCCGATCCGATGGAGCGCGCCGCGCTGCGGGCCGCGGCGTCGATGACCCCCTCGCGTTTCCCGCCGCGCGGACCGGTCGTTCCGAACAGGATGTCCTTCAGACCGCCCATGAGGCCACCATCCTCGGCCGCTGCCGGTGGCGCGCCGGTCGTGACCCCGGCATTCACACTCCCGCCCGCGGCGCGGTCGCGCAGCATCTCGTAGGCGGATTCCCGGTCGATGGCCTGCTCGTAGACGCCGGCCACGGGGGAGCCCGCGATCACGCCGGCCCGCTCCCCGGCCGTCGCCGGCCCGATGCGGCTGGCAGGCGGGCAGACGAAGGCGCGCTCCACCACCTCCGGGCGGCCCTTCTCGTCCAGGAAGGACACCAGGGCCTCGCCAACGGCCAGTTCGGTGATCGCCTTCTCGGTATCGAGCGCCGGGTTGGCGCGCAACGTCGTCGCCGCGGTCTTCACGGCCTTCTGGTCCCGCGGCGTGAAGGCGCGCAGCGCGTGCTGCACGCGGTTGCCGAGCTGACCGAGAACCCGGTCGGGCACGTCGAGCGGGTTCTGGGTGACAAAGAACACGCCGACCCCCTTGGAACGGATCAGCCGCACCACCTGCTCGATCTTGTCCACCAGGGCGGCAGGCGCGTCGTCGAACAGGAGGTGCGCCTCGTCGAAGAAGAACACCAGCCGCGGCTTGTCGGTGTCGCCGACCTCCGGCAGGCGCTCGAACATCTCCGACAACAGCCACAGCAGGAAGGTGGCGTAGATCTTGGGCATCTGCATCAGCCGGTCCGCCGCCAGGATGTTGATGACGCCGTGTCCACCCTCGCCGGTCTGCATCAGGTCGTCCGGGTCCAGCGCCGGTTCGCCGAACAGGCGCTCACCGCCCTGGTGTTCGAGCTCGAGCAGGCCGCGCTGGATGGCGCCGATCGAGGCGGCCGAGATGTTGCCGTGGCTCACGGTGAACTGCCGCGCGTTCGTCCCGACGTACTGCACCAGGGCGCGCAGGTCCTTCAGATCGAGCAGCAGCAGGCCCTGATCGTCGGCGATCTTGAAGCACAGCGTGAGTACACCCTGCTGGGTGTCGTTGAGGTTGAGCATGCGGCCCAGCAGCAGCGGGCCCATGTCCGAGATCGTGGCGCGCACCGGGTGTCCCTTCTCGCCCCAGACATCCCAGAAGGTGACCGGGAAGCCGGTGAACGAGAGATCGACCATGCCCAGCTGCTCGGCACGTTCCTTCAGCCGGGGGTTCCAGGCGCCTGGCTGCGACAGGCCGGACAGGTCGCCTTTCACGTCCGCCATGAACACCGGGACGCCGCGGGCCGAGAGCTGCTCGGCGATGCGCTGCAGGGTGACCGTCTTGCCGGTGCCGGTGGCGCCGGCGATCAGTCCGTGGCGATTGACCAGCCCCGGCAGGAGGTGAAGATCGCGATCGCACTTCGCGATCAGCATGGGCTCGGCCATGGCAGGCTCCGGGGGCGCGGTGATAACATGATGAAAAGTATACCAATCGCGTGGCGATGGCCGCAGTGCTCGTGGCCGCTCCGCGATCCGGACCGCGATCTGCAGCAAGACGAGGAATCCATGGCAGGACACAGCAAGTGGGCCAACATCAAGCACAAGAAGGCCGCCACAGACGCCAAGCGCGGCAAGATATTCACCCGGCTCATCAAGGAGATCACCGTCTCCGCCCGCCTCGGCGGCGGAGATCCGCACAGCAATCCACGCCTGCGTCTGGCCATCGACAAGGCGCGCGACCAGAACATGCCGAAGGACACCATCGACAACGCCATCAAGCGCGGTTCCGGGCAGCTCGAGGGTGTCAGCTACGAAGAGATCCGCTACGAGGGCTACGGCATCGGTGGTGCCGCGGTCATCGTCGACTGCATGACCGACAACCGCACCCGGACCGTGGCCGAGGTGCGGCATGCCTTTGCCAAGCATGGCGGCAACCTCGGCACGGATGGTTCCGTGGCCTTTCTCTTCAAGCACTGCGGCCAGCTGCTGCTCGCGCCCGGTGCCGATGAGGACAAGGTGATGGAGGTGGCCATCGAGGCGGGCGCCGAAGACGTGGTCGTCAACGACGACGGGTCCATCGAGGTCATCACCGCCCCGAACAACGATTTCGTCACGGTCAAGGACGCGCTCGAGAAGGCCGGCCTGAAGCCGGAGTTCGCCGAGGTCACGATGAAGCCGGGCACCGAGAGCGTCATGACGGGCGACGACGCCGCGAAGATGCAGAAGCTGCTCGATGTGCTGGAGGGCCTGGACGATGTCCAGGAGGTCTACACCACCGCGGTGATCGACGCGGATTGAGCCGGCATCCGGGCCGCTGATCCGTGAGTCCGCCCGTGGAGCCGGCGATGGGCGGGCTGCGCATCCTCGGCATCGATCCGGGGCTGCGCATCACCGGCTTCGGCATCATCGAGAAGTCCGGGCAGCGCCTGACCTACCTCACCAGCGGTTGCATCCGCACCCGCGAGACCGAGTCCCTGCCGGAACGTCTGCGCACCATCCTCGACAACCTCGGACAGGTGATCGAGGACGGCCAGCCGCACCACGTGGCGGTGGAGAAGGTCTTCGTCAACGTCAACCCGCAGTCCACCCTGCTGCTCGGACAGGCGCGCGGTGCGGCCATCTGTGCAGCGGTAGCGAGATCGCTGCCGGTGGCCGAATACACGGCGCTGCAGGTGAAGCAGGCCGTGGTCGGCAACGGGCATGCGGCCAAGGAACAGGTGCAGGCCATGGTCGGGAGGCTCCTGAATCTGCCGGGGCAGCCCTCGCCCGACGCGGCCGATGCGCTCGCCTGCGCCATCTGCCATGCCCACGGTGGCCTCGGTCTTGGCAGCCTGTCCACGGCCGGCCACCGCGTGCGCGGCGGCCGGCTGGTCTGAACCTGTCGCGGCAACCCTCCCGGAGAATGTGTCCATGATCGCCCGCCTCACCGGTCGCCTCGTCGAGAAGCACCCGCCGAACATCGTGGTGGATGTCCACGGCGTCGGCTACGAACTCGACGTGCCGATGAGCACCTTCTACCACCTTCCGGCCACGGGTCAGGAGGTGACCCTGCTGACGCATCTCTTGGTGCGGGAGGATGCTCACCTGCTGTTCGGATTCGGCAGCGAGGGCGAGCGGCAGCTGTTCCGGCAATTGCTGCGCATCAGCGGAATCGGTGCCCGCACGGCCTTGTCGCTCTTGTCCGGCCTTTCCGTGGCCGAGGTGCAGGCTGCCGTCGCACAGCAGGACACAGCCCGGCTCACCCGCATTCCCGGCATCGGCAAGAAGACCGCCGAGCGCCTGCTGCTCGAGCTCAAGGACAAGCTCGGTCCGGTTGCCGGAGCACCGTCCCAGGCCATGGCCGTTCAGGCCGGCGACGACGCGCTCAATGCCCTGGTGGCTCTGGGCTACAGCGACAAGGAGGCGCGGGCGGCATTGGCGCGTCTGGGGCCGGAACTGCCGGTGCAGGATGCCATCCGGCAGGCCTTGCGCATCCTGGCGCGCGTGTCCTGAGTCGATGCACCCCGGTTGGTCCGGTCAGTGCCATGGAGTGAACGGCCGGGCCGGGCCCGGGGTCTATAATCCGGTGACATGGTGCATGCGTGTCCATGTCTCACCCCCACCATCCTTCCCATGAAGTCCGAGCCGCAGATGATCCTCCGTGTCGCACGCCTGATGTTCCCGGCCGCCCTTGTGGTGGTCATGATCGCCTTCGCCCTGCCCGTGATGGCGAACGACAAGACCGACGCCTTGTACCGCATCCACGACTGGAAGACCTCGGTCGCGCTGGGCAACCGCTACCTCAAACAGCAGGCGCTGGTGGCCACTCGCGATGCCCTTGCCCGGCTTGGCCGGGAGCAGGGTCTGGGCAAGGCCTGGAAGCCGGGCAACCTCCATTTCGACGCTGCGGAAAAGGCGGTGGTGGCGCCGCTGCTGGAGGATGTCCAGCGGGACTGGACCAGCCGTGCCTGGCTTCCCGTGGAGTGGGAGCGGCTGGCCGTCGAGAGCTTTACCGACGCCGAACTGGGCACTCTGGTGGCGCACCTGTCGTCTGAGGTTGGTCGCAAGCAGGCGAAGATCATCGAGCACTCGGTAGCCTTCCATGCCGGCGGCGCCTACACCATGTCGGGCAAGCTGCTGCAGGACTATCCCGGGACCGAGGCCGAGCAGAAGGCGCTGACCTACATCTGGGACGAGGAGGACCGTGAAATGCGCTTCTCCGTCGACGCCATCGAGAACGTCGAGGGGCAGCGCTTCGCGCTGTCTCCGCTCGGCGCCAAGTATCAGCGCACCCTGATCATCAAGTTCACCGGTGTCATCAGCGCGCAGCTGGACAAGGTGGCTGCCGGGTTGCCCGCCAAGGCGGCGGCCGGCATCGCCCAGGCCGCGCCGTTCGTCACCAACTTCCGCGCGGATGCCGCCCGCTAGTCCGCCGCCAGGGCCGCCGGTCGCGTGGTGCCTGTGCCCCAGGGGCTGACGTGATCGAGACCGACCGGCTCATCGCGCCCGCGGTCCAGGGCCAGCCCGAGGAGACGCTGGAGCGGGCGCTGCGCCCGCGCCAGCTGGACGAATACGTCGGCCAGGAAAAGATCCGCGGTCAGCTGTCCATCTTCATCGAGGCGGCCAGGGGCCGGCACGAGGCGCTGGACCACGTTCTGCTTTTCGGTCCGCCCGGCCTCGGCAAGACGACCCTTGCCCACATCGTCGCGCGCGAGATGGGGGTGAACCTGCGGCAGACCTCGGGTCCGGTGCTGGAGCGGGCCGGCGACCTCGCGGCGCTGCTCACCAACCTCGAGCCACGCGACGTTCTGTTCATCGACGAGATCCATCGGCTGTCGCCGGTGGTCGAGGAAGTGCTCTACCCGGCGCTCGAGGACTTCCAGATCGACATCATGATCGGCGAGGGGCCGGCAGCGCGTTCGGTCAAGCTGGATCTGCCGCCCTTCACCCTTGTTGGCGCCACCACCCGGGCGGGGATGCTCACCAATCCCCTGCGCGACCGCTTCGGCATCGTGTCGCGGCTCGAGTTCTACACCGCGGCGGAACTGGCGCGCATCGTGGCCCGCTCGGCCCGCCTGCTCGAGGCGGATCTCGCCGAGGACGGTGCCGTCGAGATTGCGGCGCGCTCGCGGGGCACGCCGCGCATCGCCAACCGGCTGCTGCGGCGGGTGCGGGATTTCGCCCAGGTGCGTGCTGGCGGTCGCATCACCCGCGAGGTCGCCGATGCCGCCCTGTCGATGCTGGACGTCGATGCCCACGGTCTGGATCTCATGGATCGCAAGCTCCTGCTGGCGGTGCTGGAGAAATTCGGCGGCGGGCCCGTGGGCGTGGACAATCTCGCGGCGGCCATCGGCGAGGAGCGCGACACCATCGAGGACGTGCTCGAACCCTATCTCATCCAGCAGGGTTTCCTGCAGCGCACGCCGCGCGGCCGCATCGCGACCTCCACCGCCTATCGGCACTTCGGCCTCGCGGCGCCCTCGCAGGCTGGCGCCGGCGAATTGTGGACGGAGCCGTGAACTCCATCAGGGGCGGGGAAGAGCGGGCGGCATTCGTCACCGGCGTCCGGGTGTATTTCCAGGACACCGATGCCGGTGGCATCGTGTATCACGCGCGCTACCTCGATTTCCTCGAACGCTGCCGCATGGACTGGTTGCGTTCCCTCGGGCACCCTGTCCGTGAACTGGAGGCGCGGCACGGCGTTCTGTTCATCGTCCACGCCATCGGCATCGACTACCTGCGGCCCGGCCGCCTGGAAGATGCGTTGCAGGTGGAACTCGGGCTGGAGCGTCTGGGCGGAGCCAGCCTCGAGTTGCGGCAGCGCGTCACCCGCGACGGCGAAGTGCTGGTTTCCGCGCAGGTGCGGCTTGCCTGCGTGGATGCCGCCGGCCTGCGGCCGGCGCGAATCCCTCCCGCGCTGCGCGAGCGGCTGGGTACCCACGGCCGGATGCGCTCCGGCATGACAACCACGACGACTGCGACCACATGCCCAACATAACCACCGATCTGTCCATCGTCCATCTCATCACCAACGCCAGCCTGACCGTGCAACTGGTCATGCTGCTGCTGCTGGCCGTGTCGCTCTGCTCCTGGGTGTTCATCTTCCAGAAGATGTTCGGCATCCGCGCCGCCCGGCGACAGACCGAGGAGTTCGAGAAGGGCTTCCGCAATGCCCAGACCGGGGCCGACCTCAACGCACTGCTGCAGCGCTCTGCGGCCAACGGAGACCGGGCCAGCAGCATCGAGCGCATCTGCCTGGCGGGCTACCGCGAGTTCGCCCGCCTCCGGCGCCAGCCGGGGCAGAGCACCGCGAGCGTGATGGACGGCGTGCGCCGCGCCATGCGGGCCACCTATCAGCGGGAGATGGATCAGGTGGAGGCCTACCTGAACTTCCTTGCCACCGTCGGCTCCGTGAGTCCCTACGTCGGTCTGTTCGGCACGGTGTGGGGGATCATGAACTCCTTCCGTGGCCTGGCCAACGTCGGTCAGGCGACCCTGGCCAACGTCGCACCCGGCATCGCCGAGGCCCTGGTGGCGACGGCCATCGGCCTGTTCGCCGCCATTCCCGCCGTCATCGCATTCAATCACTTCTCGCGCGACGTCGATCGTCTGGCCAACCGTTTCGAGAGCCTGATGGAGGAGTTCCAGAACCTGCTGCTGCGGGCGCCGCAGACCTGAGGTCCGACCGACCGACCCCCATCCCGGCACGCTCCGTCCACTTCCGAGGCTCCTTTTCCAATGAACACGAGCTCGCGCCGCAAGCGGTTCCAGACGATGAGCCAGATCAACGTCGTGCCCTACATCGACGTGATGCTGGTGCTGCTGGTGATCTTCATGGTGACGGCGCCCATGATGAACCCTGGCCTGGTGGAACTGCCCCCGGTGGGCAAATCCGCGACCCCCCCGGCCCAGCCCATCGAGGTCTCCATCAAGGCCAGTGGCCAGCTGGTGATCATCGATCGTGACACCGGCGGTTCGGCGCGCTCGGTCTCCGAGGAGGAGCTGGTGCAGGACCTGAAGGCCGCCCTGGCCGGCAAGCCCGATCGGCCGGTGGTGATCGGTGCGGATCGACGGGTCGAGTACGGCCGCGTCATGAAGATCATGGACATGCTTCAGAGCGAGGGGGTCTCGCGGGTGGGCTTGCTGACGCGGCCGAGGACCAACTGATGCGCCTGGCACTGCGCCGCCCGGAATTCTTGATTTCCGGGCTGCTGGCGGTCGCCGTGCACCTGGGCCTGCTGGGTTTCCTCGTGGTCGGCGTGTCCTGGAAAAGGACGCCCCCCCCGAAGTTCACGGTCGAGCTGTGGCGGGAGTTGCCGCGCAACGTCCCCGTCACCACGCCGCCCCCCCGGGTACAGACGGCTTCAGCACCCGCGCCCAAACCCGAACCCGAACCCGCACCGGATCCGAAGCCCGAACCCAAGCCGGAACCAAAACCGGAACCAAAACCGGAGCCGAAGCCGGAACCAAAGCCCGATCCTGCGTCTGCGCCGAAGCCACCCGCGCCTGCCGTCAAGCCTGCGCCTGCCGAGCCGGAGTCCAAGCCACCCGCGGAGCGGGCTCCGGCGCCTCCCCGGGCGCCTGTCGCTCCCAAGCCGCCTGCCGCCGCCTCTGTGCCCGAGACGGTCGACGCCGAGGCACGGCTGCGTGAGCGGGAGGCTAAGGAGGCGCGGGAACTGGAGGAGCGCCAGAAACGCGAGGAGCGCCGCCGGGTGGAGCAGTCACTGCGAGAGGAGGCGACGCGGCGTCGGACCGAGGAGGCTGACCGCCAGCGCGAGGAGGACGCCCGCCGTCGGGCCGACGAGGCCCAGCGCGAGGCCGAACAGCGCCGCATGCGGGAGGCCGTGCAGCGCCAGCGCCAGATCGCGGATGAGCAGCGTGCCGCCGCAGAGCGCGTCGAGGCAGAGAAGTACGCCCAGATGCAGGCGGCCATCAAGGCTCAGAAACAGATCGACGACTACCGCATGCGCATCCAGATCGCCATCCGGGACAAGGTGATGCTGCCTCCGGGCATCGACAGCAAGCTCGAGGCCGTCTTCGAGGTGGGCCTGGTGCGCTCGGGCACGGTGTACAGAATGAAGCTGATCAAGCCCAGCGGTGCGCCCGCCTACGACCGGGCGGTGGAACGCGCCATCGAGCTGGCCCAGCCCCTGCCGGTGCCGGAGGACATGGAGTTGTTCCAGCAGGTGCGCGATCTGACCCTGGTGTTCCGGCCCAACGAATGACACAGCGCAGCAGATGACAAAGATCAGGCGCCGGACCCGTATAATCGCGACCCATGCCAATTATGCCGAATGCGTTTCCTGAGGATCCGGGCCGCCGCGCCGCGCTGCGTGGTGCGGCCGGGGCCATGGCCTTGTGCATGCCCGGATTGTCGTCGGCCGCCCTGACGATCGAGATCATCGGCGGCAGCAGCAACCAGATTCCCATCACCATCCTGCCCTTCGGCAACGAGGAGCGGCATGCCGACCGCGTGAGCCGGGTGGTGCTCGCCGACCTCATGAGAAGCGGGTGGCTGCGCAGCCAGGAAGCCGGCGGTCTGCCGCGCATTCCGACCGAGCCCGAGGAAGTCGAATGGCGCGAGTTCGGCAGCCGGGGGTTGACCAACGTCGTCATCGGCAACGTCGTGGAGCGCTCGGACGGTCGCCTGGCGGTGCGGTTCCGGCTCATGGACGTGGGCCGCCAGAGCCAGCGCCTCGGGTTCGCCTACACCGTCACGCCCAACCAGTTGCGCGCCACGGCGCATCGCATCGCCGACGCCATCTATCAGGAACTGACCGGCGAGCCCGGCGTGTTCTCGACCCGGATCTGTTACGTGGTCAAGGGCGAAGACCGGTTCGAACTGCAGGTGGCCGATGCGGATGGCGGCAACGCCGATTTCATCCTTGCCCACCGCGAGCCCATCATCTCCCCGGCGTGGTCACCTGACGGCGCGCGCATCGCTTATGTGTCCTTCGAGCGCCGCAAGCCCATCGTGTTCGTGCACTCCCTCGCGGACGGCTCCCGCTCGGTGCTGGCGAATTTCGAGGGCGCCAACAGTTCCCCCTCCTGGTCCCCCGACGGCACCCGCCTGGCCCTGACGCTCACACGGGATGGCGTGGCCCAGTTGTACGTGGTCAATCTCGACGGATCCGGGCTCACGCGGCTCACCAACAGCCAGTCGATCGACACTGAAGCACAGTGGTCGCCCGACGGGCGTACCCTGCTGTTCACCTCCGACCGCGGCGGAAGCCCCCAGATCTACCGCATGTCCAGCGCTGGCGGGCCCGCAGAGCGCGTCACCTTCGAGGGGTCGTACAACGTCACCCCCCGCTGGAGTCCGGACGGACGCAGTTTTTGCTTCATTCAGCGCAATTCCGGGCGATATAACGTCGCGATACAGGAGATCGGGAGCCGCGAGGCCGTTCTGCTCACGGATGGCCGCAACGATTCCTCGCCGACTTTTGCGCCGAATGGCAGGATGATTCTGTACGCATCTGAACACAACAAACGCGGCGTTCTTGCGGCCGTCTCGCGGGACGGTCGAATCAAGCAGCGCTTTACGGATTCGGGCGGCAACATCCGCGAGCCGGCCTGGGGTCCCATTATCAAGTCTCGGTGACAAGGAGCGATTGACCATGAAACAGCTCGTCCTTTTGATGCTCGCCGGTCTGCTGGTGACCGGTTGCGCGGGTACGCAGGATCTCGGAGACCAGGATTCGGCAGCCGTCGAACAGCGCGACCTGCTCGAGACACAGCGCAAGGCCGAGGAGGAGGAGGCACGCCGCCGCGCCCAGGCCGCTCGCGAGCAGGAAGAGCTCAACCGCAGGCTCGACGAGCAGCGCCGTCGTGATGCCGAGGCTGCCGCCAAGGCGCAGGCAGACGCCGAGGTGAAGTCTCTGCAGCAGCCGGGTTTGGCGTCTTCAGCGCTCGGAGACGTCAAGTCCCAGCTGAAGGATCCCGCCAGCATGGTGTCCAAGCGCAGCATCTATTATGAATTCGACCGCTACGACATCCTCACGGAGTTCGCGCCCATGGTGGAGGCGCATGCCAACCTGCTCAGGGAGAACGCCGACCTGCGTGTGCGCATCGAAGGAAACTGCGACGAGCGCGGTTCCACCGAGTACAACCTGGCCCTCGGTCAGCGACGCGCCGACAGCGTGAAGAAGGCCCTTACGGTGCTGGGCGTTCCCGCGGGCCGCGTCGAAGCCGTAAGCTATGGGGAAGAGAAACCCAAGGCGAAGGGCCAGGACGAGGATTCGTATGCGGAAAACAGACGCAGTGACATCTTGTACCCCGGCAACGACTGAGCCGCGGCGGAGGGCGGCCATGCGCGCCGCAATGGCGGGGCTCGCCCTTGCGGCGGGCCTTGTCGTTTCATGCGAAGCCCTTGCCCAGGGCACCACCAGGCCTGCGCCTGGCGCGACCGACCAGGGGCGGGTGCTGCTCGACACCCTCAACCAGGTCGATGCGCTCGGTCGACAGATCCGGGAATTGCGAGGTCAGGTCGAGGATACCGGTCACCGGGTTGATCAGGTCAGGGACGGTCTTCAGAAGGCCGACAAGCGCCAGGGCGAGCTCTACGGCGACACCGATGCGCGTCTGCGCCGGCTGGAGCAGGCCGTCAAGGAAGAGTCCACGGAGAGGCGCAAACTCCAGGGGCAGTTGACCGACCTCGAGCTGCGGCTGAAGAAGCTCGAGGCGGACCTCGACGTGCAGATGCGGAAGTTCGAAGCGGATGTGGAGGCGCGCATTCGACGCCTGGAAAGCGCCGGTGCGGCGGCAGGCGCAGGGGCCGGTGAAGGCGAGACGAAGCCGCGTCGGGCCCCTGAGGCCCCGGGCGATGGCGGCACCCCGCGGTCCGCTGCGGAGTCTGTTCCGGGCGTTGCCGCTTCTCAGGGGGCGGCACCCGCAGCCGCCGGGCTGGCAAGCCCGGCCGGCGTGGCACCCGCTGCGCCGGCGACACAGGCCGCCGTGTCCGGGGCCACGATGCCGACCGTGGGCGTCGAACCTCTCAGCCCGAGCAAGGCGTACGAGGTCGCCCTGGGGCGGCAGCGTGCTGGAGACGCGCAGGGCGCGATCCAGGGTTTTCTCGGCTTCCTGCGCCAGTATCCCAAACACGAACTCGCCCCCAACGCGCAGTATTGGCTGGGCGAGGCCTACCTCAAGGCGGGTGAGTTCGGCAACGCCATCTCCGCGCAGCAGAAGCTGATGCAGTCTTATCCGGATCACCTCAAGATCCCGGATTCCATGCTCATCCTGTCGGGCGCCCAGCTGGGTGGCGGGGACATGGCAGCGGCACGGAAGACCCTCGAGGAGTTGATCTCGCGGTATCCCCTTTCGGAGTCTGCGGACAAGGCGAAGCAGCGGCTGGCCCGCCTGAAGTGACCACCATGACGCATACGAAGCGTCCGGCGGTGGTTCTGCTCTCGGGGGGGCTGGACTCGGCGACGGTCCTGGCGATGGCGCGTGCCGATGGCTTTGATTGCCACGCCCTGTCGGTGCGATACGGCCAACGCCACAGTGCGGAGCTGGACGCGGCGGCGCGTGTCGCGGCCCAGTTGGGTGCGGCCTCCCACCGCGTGGTCGACGTGGACCTGCGTGCGTTCGGCGGTTCGGCCCTGACCGACGATGATCTCGAGGTTCCGACCACCGGACCGGTCCCCGGCAGCATTCCGGTGACTTACGTGCCCGCGCGCAACACCATCATGCTGTCCCTGGCTCTGGGCTACGCGGAGGTGTTGCAGGCACTGGATCTGTTCTACGGCGCCAACGCCGTCGATTATTCCGGGTATCCCGACTGCCGGCCTGCCTTCGTCGAGGCTTTCGAGGCTCTGGCCAACCTCGCCACGCGCGCCGGGGTGGAGGGACATCGGTTGCGTGTCCGCGCGCCCATCATCGCGCTGTCGAAGTCGGACATCATCCGCACCGGTGCGAAACTCGGGGTGGATTTCTCCCTGACCGTCTCCTGTTACCAGGCTACGGCCGATGGCGTGGCCTGCGGGGCCTGCGATGCGTGCGTCATCCGACGCGCGGGTTTCGCGGATGCGGGTATGCCCGACCCGACCCGCTACGCCTGACCCGGGCATCGCGGCTGGCCAGGGGATGGGCATGACCGATGGGATCGCGGCAGTGGAACGGCTTGCCATTCTGGTTCCGCTCGGTGGTTTCGTGCTGGCCCTGGCTTTCGGGGCCATCGCGCAACGCTCGGGTTTTTGCACCATGGGCGCGATCTCGGACCTGGTGCTGATGGGCGATGGTCAACGACTGCGCGTCTGGGTGATGGGCATCGCAGTGGCCATCGCCGGGGCGCAGACCCTTCATCTGGCTGGGGCGGTGGACCTGGGACGCTCGATGTACGCAGGGCCCCGGCTGCCCTGGCTTTCCCACCTCGTGGGGGGCGCCTGTTTCGGCGTCGGCATGACCCTGGCCTCGGGTTGCGGCGCGCGCAACCTGATCCGACTGGGTGGCGGCAATCTCAAGGCGATCGTCGTGCTGCTCGTGATGGCGGTGTGCGGCTACATGACGCTCAAGGGGCTGCTGGCGGTCCCGAGAACCGCATGGCTCGATCCATGGGCAGTGGCGCTGCCTGCGGGACAGGATTTGCCGCGTCTGCTGGGCGGGGCATCCCGGCCCTGGCTGGCGGGGCTTGCATCCGGCGGGCTGGCACTCTGGTGCCTGGCCGATCGCGGATTCCGCACGTCTGCGTCCGGCATCCTGACGGCGGCCCTGATCGGTCTCCTGGTCGCCGGCGGCTGGGCAGTGACCGGGGCGCTCGGGTTCGTGCCCGAGCATCCCGAGACGCTGGAGGAGGTTTTCGTCGGCACCAACAGCCACCGCCCGGAGTCGTTCACCTACGTTGCGCCTCTCGCATACGGTCTCGAGTTGCTGATGCTCTGGACCGATGCCTCGCTGCGGGTGACCTTCGGAATCGCCACGATGGCGGGCACGGTTGTCGGTGCCCTGGGCGCGGCACTCCTCACGCGCCGTTTCCGCTGGGAGACGTTTTCCTCCACAGGGGATCTGGGGCGACATCTCCTGGGCGCATCACTCATGGGTTTCGGCGGCGTGACCGCACTGGGCTGCACGATCGGCCAGGGGATCAGCGGCATGTCCGTGCTCTCGGTGGGTTCCCTGCTGACCATCGCCGGGATCGTTGCCGGATGCGTCGGTACACTGCGGGTTCTGGAGGCGCGGGCGTGATCGCGGTTCGGTGCATGGCCGGCCGGTGGGTGATCCCAGCGTTGACACCTCGGGGCCCTGAACCTAGAATTCGGCCTCTTTTTTGGGTGGTTAGCTCAGTCGGTAGAGCAGCGGACTTTTAATCCGTTGGTCGCGAGTTCGAATCTCGCACCACCTACCAGATTTCACCGGTCGCGATCCTCCCGCTCCGGTTGCCTCGGGTCCGGGCCGTTAGCTCAGCTGGTAGAGCAGTGGACTCTTAATCCATTGGTCGTAGGTTCGAATCCTACACGGCCTACCATGACATCCCGCCTCATGTCCGCCCGCCACCGAGCGGGAAGCGGGCCGGCTGTAACTGCTTGCGTCTGTCTGCATCGCTGCGTAGTCTCCGTTCGCGGCGGGGTTGGCTGGAAACACTCCGGCGTCTGCCGCAACCCGCACCGTTTCCGTTTCCAACACAGCTCCGGTGAATGCCATGCGTTATGGATCCGTCGTCCATGAAGGTTCGGAACAGGCCGTCGTGCTGCTTCCGGAAGGGGCGGTTCTGGTGTCCGACATCAATGCCGCCCTGGGCCGCGCCTGGCCGACGGATCTTTTCGCGCTGATTGCCCAGGGGCTGCCGCCGGCGTTGGTGGGCGATGCCCTTGCCTGCGGACGTCGGCGCGATCCGGCCTCCATGCGCTTTGCGCCCTTGTACCGGCACCCGCGCAAGATCTGGGGCATCGGGCTGAATTACCGTGACCATGCCGCCGATCTCAATGCAGTGCATCCGGACGAGCCGGCGTCATTCATCAAGGGCGATCAGACCATTATCGGCCCGGGCGACACCATCGAATTGCCTCCCGAGTCATCGCGGGTGACGGCCGAGGCTGAACTGGGTGTGATCATCGGCCGCACCTGTCGGCGGATCCGGGAGGCCGATGTCCTGGAATACATCGCAGGCTATTGCCTTATCCTCGACATGACAGCCGAGGACATCCTGCAGAAAAATCCGCGTTATCTCACGCGTTCCAAGAATTTCGACACATTCTTTTCCTTCGGTCCGGAACTCATCACGCCCGATGAAGTGCCGGACGTGCTAGCCCTGAAGGTCGGGACCTGGAAAAACGGGCAATTGCACCGGGAGAACATGGTGCGCAACATGCAATTCCCGCCCCATCATCTGGTGGCGTTTCATTCGCATGTGATGACCCTGCATCCAGGGGACATCATCTCCACCGGTACGCCGGGCGCGGTGGTCATCGAAAATGAGGATGTGGCAGAGTGCCGTATCGATGGGCTCGGTACCCTGTCGAATCCGGTGAGACGCCGTCAGGGCTGAGCGCCAGCAAATCGACGCGACCGGGGCCGGGCGACGCCCGGGAGTGGTGTGCGGTGGCCGTTCAGGCCGTCATTCCTGGATGATTCCTCCGACGGCAGTTTGCGGTCCGGGATCACCGGCGTGTGCAGATGATCCCCGTTCGGTGACCGACAGCGCCTACTCGACGCGATACTTCTCGATGCTCTCGCCTGCGGCCAGTACCTCCTGGACCCACTGTGGTTTGCGCCCACGGCCCCCGCTCCAGGTGTCGTCGCCGCGGCGGTATTTGACCGGCGCAGGCGCGGAACGCGCCTTGCGCCCGCGGGCTGCGCCATCCCCTGCCGGAAAACCGAGGTCAGCCGAAGAAATTCCATATTCCGCAATCTGTTGCCTGATCTGTGCAATCACCGATTTCTTTTCGTTGGCGATGATTTCGCGTTCCTGACGTTGCAGTTGCTCGATCTGGGAACGAATGTCGGAAAGCGTGGCCATGTGATCCTCCGTTTGAATTGGACGCCTGCGAATTATCCTCATTCCGGATTCCAATTCAATAGCAGATTGCCAGGCCGGATATTTCATCAGGCCGCAGGATGACCGCAAGATATCCTTCAGCGCCTGTGGCTGCCGGGAGCCAATTCATTGCATGGCCGGGGTGCGCCGGTGCACGGCGCATTTCCTGGGTCGACCCGGTTACCAGGAAAATTCACCAGGTCGGCCCCGAAAATGCGCTGCGCACCGATGTCCACCGGGTTTGCAGCAAATTGGCTGTCGGTAAGATTGGATCTGCCGGCCTCCACGGGCGCTGGCGGGCGCCTTGCGGTCATGCCGCGCCCCCGCTTCGCAACAAAAGGCTCGGCAATTGGCTTGGCGCGGGATGCGCGGCCTGCCTCGCAACGCACCTCGCCATCATCCCGTGGCCTGATGAAATATCCGGTTGAATCTCAGCGCCGGCGCATTTTGGGAATTCGGCCGAAGGCAGGGTTGGGGTCTGTGTCATGCCGTTTTCCGGGAGCATCCTTCCCAAAAAACGCCGGTGTGCCAAACAGCGCAATGACAACTGGTGAGCGCATCACCCATCGGGGTCCCGGAGCCAGGGTTTTCCGTGGCTGGCGATCAATGGCCCGCAGGGGGGGCAGCCAGAGACGGGCAATCGATCGGCGAGCTGGCGCAAAGGCCGCCGCGGGCCTCTGACCGGATTCAGGGACTGCCGCAGCGAACGAAATTGCAGACCGTGTCGCAGGAGGGCGTCCGACCGCATTCGAAGGTCGCGGGGTTGCCGACGCCATCGGCGCCGACACCGCATTCCTCGGCGGCAGCCATGACCTTGGCACGGGGGCGCCACTCGCACTGGTGGCACATCCCGGCACCGAAGATATCCAGGCGGTCACTGCGCGCGGGAGGTGGGGGCAGGCCATTGAGGTCGGTATCCGAGGCCGAATACGCCAGGGACGAGCCGAGCGTGGTCAACAGCAGGAGCGCAAGCAAAGCGGTCTTCATCGATGTTTCCCCGGCAGACGACACGCTGCCACGCTACCTCCGGTGGTGTCGGGCGCCTTGACCGGAATCAAGCGCGGCGTCGTTTGTTCCAGTATCCGCCCCCGACGATGGCGATCAGGATGAGCGCATGGATGGCCTGGCGCAAGCCCGGGACCCCCTGGAGGAAGGCATCGACGCTCGGCTCATGGCAGATCATCGAGGCCGCGGTCCAGGCCAGGACGCCCGCACCCAGATAAATGATCACCGGGAAGCGTTCGACCCATTTCAGGATGATGGTGCTGCCCCAGATCATGATGGGAATGCTGATCGCCAGCCCGAGGATCACCAGCAGGTAGCTGCCCTTGGCCGCGCCGGCGACACCCAGAACGTTGTCCAGACCCATGACGGCGTCGGCGATGACGATGGTGCGCAGTGCGCTCCAGAAACTGGCGGGCCTGCCTTTGCCGCCCTGAACCTCGTGGCCGTCGCCGCCGTCCTCGGCCGCCAGGAGCTTCCAGGCGATCCAGATCAACAGGGCGCCGCCCACCAACCGCAGGCCAGGCAGCTGCAGCAGCCACACGACCACCACGGTCATGACAACGCGCACCAGGATGGCGCCCACCGTCCCCCACACGATGGCCTTCTTCTGCAACTCGCGCGGCAGGGTCCTGGCCGCCAGGGCGATCACGATGGCGTTGTCCCCCGCCAGCACCAGATCGATGACCACGATGGCGCCTAGGGCGTAGAGGAAGCCGAGCGAGAGGATTTCCATTTGACTCATCAGATGTCTGGGCGCGGGCGGGAGTCTATCGCGGACCGTGTCGAACGGCTGCCTCGTTTTTTCCGGGGCGACCTGGAGGAACGTGCAGGCGGGCGGATCACCCCTTGAGGCGTGCTATGCGGATCACCTCGGGGATGCGTCTGAGGCCGCGCATGATCACTGCCAGATGGGGCCGGTTCTTGACTTGCAGGGTGAAATGGACGTTGGCGTAGGCGCTGGAGTCACCCGGCTCCAGACTGACGTTCTCGATGTTGGATCCGGCCTCCGCGATCTCCGCCGCAAGCTTGGCCAGAACGCCGCGCTGGTTGGACACCACGAGGCGGATGTTCACGGCGAACAGGCGGTCCATCTCGCGCGACCACTCCACGTCGATCCACTTGTCCGGGTCTCCGCGCGTCTTGCGCACCACCGGGCAGTCGTGGGTGTGGACCATCAGGCCCATGCCCTTCTTGAGATAGCCGATGATGGGATCGCCCGGAATGGGATGGCAACACTTGGCCATCTGCAGTGCCATGCCGTCCGAGCCGCGTATCACCACCGAGCCGGGCAGGCGCGTGTGCTCCGCGTCCGCCGGCTCGCCCAGTTGCAGAAGGCGCCGCGCAACCACGAAGGCCAATTGCTTGCCGAGTCCGATGTCGGCCAGGATTTCCTGGCGGCCGGGCAGGTTGCGGTCTCGCAGAAGCTTGTTCCAGTGCGCCTCGGGCACCTGATCCGGGCGCGTCTGCAACGCCGACAGGGCCTGGTTCAGCAGCCGCTCACCCAACTGGACCGACTCCTCATACTGCATGGTCTTCAGGAAGTGCCGGATATGGGAGCGCGCCTTGCCGGTGACGACATAGTTCAGCCAGGCCGGGTTGGGCTTGGCGTGGGCGCTGGTGATGATCTCGACCCGGTCGCCGTTGCGCAGCGAGGTCCGCAACGGCGCCAGCTCGTTGTTGATGCGTGCCGACACGCAACGGTTGCCGATGTCCGTGTGCACGGCGTAGGCGAAGTCCACGCAGGTCGCGCCCTGCGGCAAGGCCATGATCTTTCCCTTCGGCGTGAACACGTAGACCTCGTCGGGGAACAGGTCCACCTTGAGGTGCTCGAGGAACTCGATCGATGAGCCGCTCTGGGTCTGGAGCTCGAGCAGGCTCTGCAGCCACTGGTGGGTTTTCTGCTGCAGATCGCTCAGTTCGTGCTCATTGGCCTTGTAGAGCCAGTGCGAGGCCACCCCGGCCTCGGCGAGCTTGTGCATCTCGTGGGTCCGGATCTGCACCTCGATGGGCATCCCGAACGGTCCGAACAGGGTGGTGTGCAGCGACTGGTAGGCGTTGGCCTTGGGGATGGCGATGTAGTCCTTGAATCGCCCCGGGATCGGTTTGTACAGTCCGTGCAGCGCGCCGAGCGTGAGGTAGCAGGCCGCCACGTCATCGACGATGACGCGGAAGCCGAAGATGTCCGACACCTGGGAAAAGGTCAGGTGCTTCTCCGCCATCTTCTGGTAGATGCTGTAGAGGTTCTTCTCGCGGCCCGTGACAGTCGCGCTGATGCCCGACTGCAGCAGACGCGCGCGGATGGCATCCAGGATGCGGTTGACCACCTCGCGGCGGTGGCCGCGCGCGGCCTGCAGTGCCTTCTGCAGCACCCGGTAGCGTGTGGGGAACAGGTACTTGAAGGACAGTTCCTGCAATTCCTGGTAGAGCGCGTTCAGCCCCAGCCGATTGGCGATGGGCGCGTAGATGTCGAGTGTCTCCCTGGCGATGCGCGCCCGCTTGCGCGGGTTCATCGCATCCAGGGTGCGCATGTTGTGAAGACGGTCGGCGAGCTTGATCAGGATGACGCGCACGTCGCGCGTCATCGCCAGCAGCATCTTGCGGAAGTTCTCGGCCTGGGCGTGTTCCTGACTCTCGAACTCTATGCGGTCGAGCTTGGAGACGCCGTCGACCAGTTCCGCCACCATGCGGCCGAACTTCTCGGCGATCTGGCCCTTCGTGACCGCAGTGTCCTCCATCACGTCGTGGAGGAGGGCGGCTGTCAGGGCCTGCGAGTCCAGATGCCACTGTGTGAGGATCTGGGCGACCGCGACCGGGTGGGACACGTACGGTTCGCCCGACTTGCGGAACTGGCCCTCGTGGGCCTCGGCACTGAAGCGAAACGCCGATTCCAGCTGTGCAATGTCTTCCTGCTTCAGGTAGCCCGCCGCCTGGTCGAGCAGGACCTGCGCTTCGGACATGTCACCCATGGTTCCGGACCGGGCTGGGCCGGGCGTCACCTGGAGAGGGGCTGCGACTCGCCGACCGCGGCATCATGGCTGGTGGGGTTCGGGGAGAGCAGGGTCGGGCCGGCCTCGTGGCCGCGACCCGTCCCGGGCGTGATCAGTGTTTTGCGCGCTTGAGGATCTCGGGCCCGATCATGCCGCCGGCGATTTCCCGCAGGGCGATCACGGTGGGTTTGTCCTTGTTCGCTTCGACCTGCGGTGTCGCGCCGTTGGCGATCTCACGGGCCCGATAGGTGGCTGCGAGGGTCAGGTCGAAGCGGTTGGGGATGCTGTGGAGGGCGTCTTCAACTGTGATGCGTGCCATGGCTGTCTCACTTCATGCGGTTGATCAGGTCGCCGTGCCGCGCCAGCTGGCTCGGAAGCCGAAGTCGCTCTGCCCGGACGATCGCGATGAGATCCCGGGTGGCCTCATCGAAGTCATTGTTCAGTATAACGTAATCGAACTCCGAGACATGCGCGATCTCCGAGCGGGCGGCCTCCAGACGCCGCCCGATCACCTCTGGCGTGTCGGTGGCACGATGCGCCAGACGCTGGCTCAGCGTCTCCAGCGAGGGGGGCAGGATGAAGATGCCGACAGCCTCGGGCATCAGCGACTTGACCTGCTGGGCTCCCTGCCAGTCGATCTCGAGCAGGATGTCGCTCTCCTCCGCCATGCGGCTTTCGACCCAGTGCCGGCTGGTGCCGTAGCTGTTGCCGTGCACGGTGGCGCTCTCGAGGAAGTCCCCGGCGCCGCGCATGGCCTCGAATTCCGCCGCGCTGACGAAGTGATAGTGCTTGCCCGCGATCTCACCGGCGCGCATGGCGCGGGTGGTGTAGGACACCGACAGGCGTACGGCGGAATCGGCGTGGAGGAGGGCGCGCACCAGCGTGGTCTTGCCCGCGCCGGAGGGGGCGCTGACGATGAAGAGCTTGCCTGGCATGAGTGGTATGAAGGAGTGGCTGGGGGGCACGCCGCGGGTTGCCTGCAGCCATCGCCCGCGAACCCCCGGACTCTACCTCGAACCGGATTGCGTCAGAAGGGCGCCCAGCCGGTCACCCCGGTTCCGGGGGGGGGCGGCCGGCCAGAGCGCCGCCCCGTCGTTCGTCCGCCCCCGGCACACGGGTCGTGCAATTCACCCCGTCGGAATGCCCGGCCACAGGTAATCGGGTGGTGTCTCGTCCCCGCCTTCCGGCGTTGCGTGCCCCGTCGCTGCCGCGCGCCGGTGGGTTCGCAGGCTGACGGCCGCGTGGGCGGCGTGGGCCAGTGCCGGCCGCCGGCGGCGGTCGCGCGTGGAGATGTCGATCCGTGTTCTGTGCATTCTGGGCCTCCCTCTGGTTGTCACGCGCGGACTGCGCGCGAGGCCAAGTGTGCACATCGCCGCTGCCGACGGCAGGCCCGTCTCCGGAGTGGTGGAGCATGACCCCGGCGGTAGCATGGGCAGCGACCATCGGGGGGCGGAGCCACGGTGCTGGTTCCGTTCTGCGTCAACGCGCGATGAAGCGCGCTTCTCCATGCCAGCCTCGTCGGCTGGTCATCGACCTCGGGCGGTGGCTCGGGTACCGGGCTTGCGACGCCGGCAGACTGCGCAAGTTGTTCCTGGGCCACGGGGTCGAGATGAGCCTGTTGGCCCGAATGTTTCACCAGCAACCCAAATCCGGGGCCATGGCGCGGGATCGGGTGATGGTTCCGCTTTCGGAAGGTCGCGAGGCGCTCTGAGGGGTGTTGTCGGCGTCGCAGGCGACACTACCCCCTACCCTCGTTGTTTATGGCGTGCCGGGGTCGGCACTTCTTCGACGCTATGGACTGGCTGCACCCAGGCGTGCGGCCGCCAGCGCGAACAACTCGCGCAGTGGGTGATGGGAGGCATACATCAGCCGCACACGACGGGTGTTTCTGATCATCGCCACCCCGATATCGAGCGGGCGCACGCGGATCGTCGCCGCGCACGCGCTGGTCAGTTCGGTGGCCTGCAGCGCCAGCGCCCACAGCCGGTGCATCAGCGTGTAGGCCAGCGCCGCGCGCAGCAACCGGAGCTGATTGGCTGGAAACTTGTGGCAACTGGCCCGGGTGCCGAACAGATCGAGTTGCGCTTCCTTGATCCGGTTCTCCGCCTCCCCGCAGAACACGGGCAGCGGCAAACAGCAGTGCCGATCGTAGTAGCCGCGGAACTGCCGCAGTTCCTGGCGCCCGTGCAGGGGCACGTCCGAGGCGTCGACGTCCAGCACCAGCCCCAGCCCCGTCGGTGTACGCTCATGGCTGACGATGAACTGCGCGATGAGCACCTCGTGCAGCGCCCACGCCTGTGCCCGCGCGGCGCGCGTCTCCAGTCGGCTGAGCGTCGGCGCACTGGCCAGCGCCTCATCACCGTCCACCGCCGTCTGCATCATCAGGTCGTTGCGCAACCGGGCGTGATCGTTCAGGTCCTCGTAACCGCAGCCCAGCCTGTAGATGCGCTGTGCCAGCAGCGTGCGCAGCGAATGGCGGATCCGACCCGGATCGCGTGGGTCGCTGAGCTTCCCGGCCGAAAGCCTCGTCAGCCCGCTGCGCCGATCGACTTGGCGCAGCAGCATCAGCCCTCCGTCGCTGGCCAGATCACCGCCCGAGAAATCCGCCTCGATCACACGGCGCCCGAGCTTGCCGAAATCGATCCCACTGCCGGTACACTTTGGCATGGCGAAGCGTCCCCCAGACATCTCGCAAGTGCCTGGAAAGCCCCAGGCTTTGGAGGTTTCGCCTCCTATCTCATGAATTTTGCGGGCTAGGCGCCGGTGCGTTGGCGGTAGGCCTTGGCCGCACGCTTGAGGCACGCGTTCGGCTCTGGCGGGTTCAGCAGGGTCTGGACGAAGGCGAGATGTTCTTCGCGCGAAAGGCGGATCGACTCATGTTCGGCGATCACCCGACGCGCCGCGTCCTGGGCGCCGGCGACGACGAACTCGCTCAGCGTCCGTCCGGAAAGCGCTGCCGCCTGCTGGAGCAGGCTCTTCTGTGCCGCTGACACGCGCGCCTCAAGCCGGGCGTTGCGGGTGGTGCCGAAGGTGTCCTGGTTGGTCATCGTCGTCTTCCAATGCGCAACGTACGGCAGGTGTCCGGACGTGGCAGGCCTTGCCCGCGCACTTGGGTTGGGCCAAGCGAGAGAGCCGCAGAGGTGGAGAGCCCGACTCGCAGGAAAAAACCGGGGCCGGGGTGTGTCACCTGCGAAACCGGAAACACCTCTCCTGACGCGTGTATCTCTCCAGGAGGGGTGCAGTGCTGATATCCAGCCGCCCGGCTCCTGGATATGGGGTGGCAGGTGAGATATTCGGGCCAGGTTCCCGCGTAGACGGTCGATCTTCCTGCAGGCGTCCGGAGCCCCCGTTGCGTCACTCGATGTTCTGCACCTGCTCGCGCATCTGCTCAATCAGGACCTTCAGCTCCATGGAGGTCTGGGACACGTCCACGTCCA
>JBEICA010000196.1:0-6615 GCA_040373665.1 Burkholderiales bacterium
CGGTCGGGCGGGTCTTGCCGCAGATCATGTCCAGCAGGGTGGTCTTGCCGGCCCCGTTGGGCCCGATCACGCAGCGCAGTTCGTCCTTCTCGACGAAGAAGTTCAGGCTGTCGACCGCCTTGAACCCGTCGAAGGAAACGGTCAGGTCCTGGACCGAGAGGATGCTCTGGCTCATTCGGCACCTCCCACCGCGGTTGCGCCGCCATCCCGGGGTGCCTGCACGGCCTTGCGCGCGCCGAGCTTCTCCAGCAGCCCGGCCAACCCATCGGGAAGGAACATCACGATCACCACGAACAGCACTCCGATGAAGTACATCCAGTACTCGACGAAGTTCTCGGAGAAGAAGGTCTTGGCCGCACCGACCAGGACGGCGCCGTACACCGCACCCACCAGGGACAGGCGGCCTCCGACCGCGGCGTAGATCACCATTTCCACCGAGGGCACGATGCCCACCAGCGAGGGCGAGGCGAGTCCCACCTGCAGCGTGAACATCGCCCCACCGATGGACGAGAACACCGCTGCCACGGCGAAGATGAAGGCCTTGAACATGGCCGGGTCGTACCCCGAGAAGCGCACCCGGTCCTCGCGGTCGCGGATGGCCACCAGCACCTTGCCGAGCCGGCTGCGCAGGATGAATCCGCCCACCATGACGCAGATCAGCAGCAGGACGCAGGTCACGTAGTACATCCCGACCTTGACCTTGTCTTCGTCCAGGTTGATACCGGCAAAGGTGCTGAAATCGTTGATGCCGTTCACCCCCCCCGTCACCCCCTGCTGGCCGATGATGACGATGGCGAGGATGGCCGACAGCGCCAGCGTGACGATGGAGAAATACACCTCGCCGATGCGTCGGCGGAAGTTGGCGTACCCCAGCACGAAGGCGAGCAGCGCCGGAAGGATGAGGATCGCGGGGATGGTGAAGCCGAGATGATGGAACGGCTCCCACCACCACGGTAGTTCTTCCACGCTGTTCCAGGTCATGAAGTCGGGGAGATTCGACCCGAAGAACGACGACAGGGCCTGGGCCGAACTGCCGGAGGAGGTCGACTCGAGCTTCAGGAACATCGCCATCATGTAGCTGCCGAGCCCGAAGAACAGGCCCTGGCCGAGGCTCAGGATGCCGCCGTAACCCCAGGTCAGGACGATGCCCACGGCGCAGAAGGACAGGGACAGGAATTTCGCGGCGAGCCCGAGGCGGAAGATGTTCAGGGACAGCGGCAGCACCACCAGCAGCAGCACTGCGAGGATCACGAACGAGTAGCGACCCAGGAAGCCCTTTTCCACGGCTGGCGGCGGCGCCAGCGGAGTGCGGGAGGCGGTAGTCATCAGCGTCTCACCTTGGTGGCGAAGAGTCCGTTAGGACGGAAGAACAGAACGATGATCACGAGCACGAGAATGCTGGCGCGGGCCATCGACCCGCTCATCCCGAACTCGAACCACGACTGCATCTGGCCGATCAGGAACGCGGAGGCAATGGTGCCGATGAGACTTTCGACGCCGCCGAACACGACCACGATGAAGGTATCCACGATGTACTGCTGACCGGTAGTGGGACCGGTCGAGGCCAGCATCGTGAAGGAGCTTCCGGCGATTCCCGCCAGGCCGCAGCCCAGCGCGAAGGTGAAGGCATCGACCCGCGCGGTGTTGATGCCGGCCGCGCCCGCCATGGCGCGGTTCTGAGTCACTGCGCGGATCAGCAGCCCCCAGCGGGTACGGAACAGCAGCCAGTAGACGGCGGCGGCGGTGACCAGGGCGAGCCCGATGATGAACAGGCGCGACAGCGGCAGCGCGATCGCCTCGGTGGCCTGCCAGGCGCCCTGCAGCCAGGACACCGTCGGCACCTCGACCTCCTTGGAGTTGATGAACTGGCGATACACCTGCTGCAGGATCAGGCTCAGGCCCCAGGTCGCGAGCAGGGTGTCGAGCGGGCGCTTGTAGAGGAAGCGTATGAGACCGCGCTCCAGGAAGTAGCCGAAGATGCTGGTCACCACGAACGCCAGGATGATCCCCACGAAGACGTAGACGCCCATCAGGTCAGGCAGGAAACGGTGGAAGAACAGCGAGGTGCCGTAGCTCACGTAGGCGCCCATGGCCATCAGTTCGCCGTGGGCCATGTTGATCACGCCCATCAGGCCGAAGACGATGGCCAGCCCCAGTGCCATGAGCATGAGGATGGTGAAGATGGACAGGCCGGTGAAGGCCTGCATGGCAAACATGTCGAGGGTCATGTCGTGCTGCCTGTGCCACGCGCCACGCACCCGTGGCCGGATGCCGGTCTGCGTTGTGCCCGGAGACGGGCGGACTGTCGGACCACGTCGGACGGCTGCTTCCGCGCCCCGGAAGACGCAGTGCGCCGTCCGGGGCGGGGATGCCTGTCAGCCGATTACAGCTTCGGGAACGGGTTCGGCTCGATCAGCGCCGATTCGTAGATCATGTCGACCTGGCCGTCGGGCCGGAAGGCGCCGATGCGGGCGTGCTTCCAGAGATGGTGGTTGGAGGCGTGGAACTTGATCTTGCCCTCCGGACCATCGAACTCGAGGTTGGAGGACGCCGCCACCACCTTCTCGACCTCGAGGCTCTTCGCCTTTTCGACCGCCAGTTTCCACAGGTATACGGAGGTGTAGCCGCAGGCGAGGGTGTCACCCGTGACGCGGCCAGCACCGTACTTGGCCTTGAAGGCCTTGACGAACTTGTCGTTGGCCGGGTTCTTGAGGCTCTGGAAGTAGCCCATGCAGGTGAGCGTGCCGGCCGTGTTGTCGGCGCCGATGCCGGAGACTTCCTCCTCGGAGACCGCGAGCGAGAGGATCGTCTGGTTCTTGCCGGTGATGCCGGCGGCGGTCAGCTGCTTGAAGAAGGCCACGTTGGAGCCGCCCACCACGCAGTTGAGGATCACGTCGGGCTTGGCCGCCTTGATCTTGTTGATCTCGGAGGAGAACTCGATGTGGCCCAGCGGGTAGTAGCCCTCGCCCGCCAGCTTGCCACCGAGACGCGCCAGGGTCGCCTTGGCGATCTTGATGGTCGTGCGGGGCCAGATGTAGTCGGACCCGATCATGTAGAAGCTCTTGCCCTTGTTCTTGTACAGCCACTCCATGGCGGCGATCACGGACTGCGTGGCCTCCTGGGCGGTGTACATGATGTTGGGCGACTGCTCGAGGCCTTCGTAGTAGGTCGGGTAGTACAGCAGGCCCTTGAGCTTCTCGAACACGGGAAGCACGGCCTTGCGCGAGGCGGAGGTGTAGCAGCCCATGACCGCCGCCACCTTGTCCTTCTCGATCAGCTTGCGGGCCTTCTCCGCGAACGTCGGCCAGTCACTGGCACCGTCCTCGACCACCGGGTCGATCTTCATGCCCATCACGCCGCCGGCCTTGTTGATCTCGTCGATCGCCAGCATCTCGGCGTCGACCACCGATTTCTCGGCGATGGCGATGGTGCCGGTGAGGGAGTGGAGGATGCCGACCTTCACGCTGTCGGCGGCGCCCGCGGTGCGGATGTTGATCATCGGAAACGGCAAGGCGCTGGCTGCCGCGATCGCCGTGGAGGTCTTGATGAACTGCCGTCTGTTCTGGTTGCTCACTGCACTTCCCCTTTCGTGGTTAGGTTTGGAACACTCAACGAACTGACTGCACTGCTACGCACGATTCAGGCGCCCACCCGCCGGACCGCAAAAAAAAGCCCGCTCCCCGAGCGATCGGGGAGCGGGCTTCTTTGCCGGTGCGCTGCGAGACGTCCTTGTCTGCGCGGCGCGGAATCGAAAGTCAGTACAGCGTTTCATGGCCGGCATCCTGATGTCAAGAATGCCTGCAACACACGACGATTTCGCAAGACCCGGGCCTGCGGCTGCAGCCAGCCCTGGTGGCAGGCGGCATCCCTGGCCCGGTGCTCACGCAAACCAATGACGTGTCGCTGTTTTCAGTCTGTGCATCGGAAATTCGGCGTCCGCCATTGCCGGCCCGCACCGCGGCCGGGGCCGCCGTTGTTGCAGCACACCAATGGTGCAAATCGCGGCGCGCTTGCCCCACAATAGGGCCATCAAAGGCGCCTCGTCAGCCCCGTCGGGTGGGTGCGGTCTGGCTCTGCGCCGTTCCACGGCCGCCTCGACAGGCGGACCGGCTCTTGCTAACAATCGCGGTACGCACCGATTCCAGGCCCACCCGCCCGCCCCGCGCAAGGAAGCGCAGCGGGCACACACCGCGAGCACACCATGAACAACAGCACATGACCTCAAGCCCCAATGAACCGGTCCGCATCGGAGTTCTGTTCTCCCAGACCGGGGTGACCTCGGTCATCGAGACCTCGCAGCGGATCGGCACCCTGCTCGCCATCGAGGAGATCAACGCCACAGGCGGGATCGGCGGGCGCGAACTGCAGATCGTCTCCTACGATCCGCAGTCGCGTCAGTCGCGCTATCGGGCTCTCGCGGAGAAACTCATCGTCGAGGACGGCATCCGCGTCATCGCCGGCTGTTACATGTCGAGCACCCGCAAGGCCGTCATCCCGGTGCTCGAGCGCTGGAACGCGCTGCTGCTGTACCCGACCCTGTACGAGGGGTTCGAGTACTCGCGCAACGTCTTCTACACCGGGGCAGCGCCCAATCAGAACGGCGTGCAGCTGGCTGAATTCATGACCCGTCGTTTCGGCTCACGCGTCTTCATGGTCGGCTCCGACTACGTCTATCCCTACGAAACCAACCGCATCATGAGCGATCTGGTGCTGGAGCGCGGCGGGGCGAAGGTGGGCGAACACTACCTGCCGCTGGATGCGACCCAGGCCGACTACACGGCCCTTGTCCGACTCGTGCGCGAGACCTCGCCCAGCTTCATCTTCTCCACCGTGGTCGGGGAGGGTACCGCCATGCTCTATCGCGCCTACCGCGACGCCGGTCTCGATCCGGCGCGCTGCCCCATCGCCAGCCTCACCACCTCCGAGGCGGAGGTGCAGCAGATGGGCGCAGATCTGGCGGAGGGCCACATCACCTCGGCACCCTACTTCCACAGCCTGGCCAGCGAGGCGAACGTCCGCGTGATCACCGCGCTGCGGCAGCGCTTCGGCGAGCACCAGGTGGCCAACCAGTGCTTCGAGGCAGCGTACTTCCAGATTCACCTGCTGGCGGACGCGATGCGACGCGCCGACCCCGACGACCCGGACGCACTGTTGCGCACGCTGCCCGGTTCCGAGTTCGACGCCCCTCAGGGCCGGGTGCGCATCGACGAGGAGAACCACCACACCCACCTGTATCCACGCATCGGCCGCGTCAACGCCCGCGGCCAGTTCGATGTGCTGGAGGAGACCCGCGAGCGGGTCCGTCCGGACCCCTACCTCGTCTCGCACACCCTCCAGGACTGGTCCATGCGCACCGCCCTGAGATCGAGCGTGGTCTGAGCGGGGGGCGAGCGAACGGATGAAGACCTCCCCCTCCGGAACATCCCGGCTGCTGCGGGACCTGCGCTCCCTCAGCGTGGTGGTGTTCCATCCCGACGACGCGGACGGCCAGGAGCTGATCGCGCAGCTGCGCCGCATCGGCTGCCATGTGCAGGCGTTCTGGCCACCGCGGGAGCGGCTGACGGGTGAGGTCGATCTGGTGTTCCTCGCGGTACGGCCCGAGGTGGCTGCCTTTGATCCCGCCTGGGCAAAGCGCGAAGACGCCCCGCCGCTGATCGTGGTGGTCAACTACGAGAACCCGACCATGGTGGAGAGCGTGCTGCGCATGAATGCGCTGGGCGTGGTCGCCTCGCCGGTCAAGTCCTTCGGTCTGCTCACCGCCATCGTGGTGGCCCGCAGCCAGGTCGAACGCGAACGCGAGCGCACCCGCTACGTCGCCAAGCTGGAGCAGCGCCTGGCCAGCCAGCGCAAGCTGGCAAAGGCCAAGACCATCCTCATGCAGACCCGCGCCATCTCGGAGGACGACGCCTATCGCCTGATACGTGATCAGGCGATGACCAAGCGTGTCACCACGGAGGAGATCGCGGACGCCATCATCCGCGCCAACGACATCCTGTCCTTCGAGGCCCGTCCGGCGAAGGGCCCCTGACGTGCCGTTCCGCCTGGCGGCGGGAGCGCCGGCCGTATCCGCCCACGCCGTCAGAACAGGAAGTAGCGCTGCGCCATCGGCAGCACTTTCGCAGGCTCGCAGGTGAGCAGCACCCCGTCGGCCCGGACCTGGTAGGTCTGCGCATCGACCTCCATGCGCGGCGTCGCGCCGTTGTGCGGCAGGTCACGCTTGCCGATGGCGCGCGTGCCTCGCACCGCGACCAGACGCTTCGCCAGGCCGAGCCGGCCGCCGACGTCCGCCGCCAGCGCCGCCTGCGACACGAAGGTCACGCTGGTGGTCGCCAGCGCCCGCCCGTAGGAGGCGAACATGGGCCGGACGTGCACCGGCTGCGGCGTGGGGATGGAGGCGTTGGGATCCCCCATTGCCGCAGCAGCGATGGCCCCGCCCTTCAGCACCAGGCTGGGCTTGACGCCGAAGAAGGCCGGCTTCCACAGCACCAGATCGGCCAGCTTGCCCGGCTCCACCGAACCCACCTCGTGGGCGATGCCGTGCGACAGCGCCGGGTTGATCGTGTACTTGGCGATGTAGCGCTTGATGCGCGCGTTGTCGTTGTCGCCGGTCTCGCC
>JBEICA010000418.1:0-2240 GCA_040373665.1 Burkholderiales bacterium
CCTGCCGACCGGCGGCTATTTCTGGCGGCCGCCGTACATCAACCACGGTGCCTTCGCCTCCAAGCTCGGCATCCTCGCCATCGGGCGCACGGACACCCAGCTCTACAACCACTTCCATTTCAATCCGTGGACCAACATCGAGGAGAACCGCGACCGCGCGGCCAATCGGATGCTGCAGTGGAAGCCTGATCTCTACCGCTGGATCAACACCCACGGGCACAATCACCCGGTCGATTTCGAATACGACCACGGGCACGCGCACGGCGACATGCCGCACCATCACGGTGACGGTGCGGTCGAACACAAGCACAAGAAAAAGCGTCGTCGACGCTGAAACGCGTTTTTTGGCGCGGCGTTGACGCCGCGTCGGGTCGGCCCGGGGTCTGGCGTGGCGCGTCAGGCCTCGGCGGCTACCACTGCCCCGCGACTGCGAAAGCCCTGCTCGGCTTGACGCCCATACACGACCTTTTGAGATCGCGCGCCCGTCAACATCTCGAGCACACCCTGGATGCGGCGCATCCGGGTTGTCACCAGCGCGCCGTTGTGGTCGTTGAGTTCGCGACAGCGCTTGGCGATCTGCGCGCACTCCGCCCACTGCGGCGGCAAGCTGCGTTCAGGGTCGCAGGCCTTGATCAGGGATGCCAACCCGGCGTTGTCGGTCGAAAAACCCGTCAGGCGCAGCACCCCGTGCCGCTCATCCTGCAGGTTCAGTAGCGCGACCATGCACTCCTGCCGGTTGCGTGCGGCATCCTCGAGGATCTCGGGGTCGTCGTCCTGCAACAGCAGGGCCTTCTCGTTGACGAGCAGGGTTTCCAACTGTTGCAGGAGACGCCGTTCCTCCTGGAGGAGCCGGGTAAGGGCTTGCCGGATCTCGGCTACGGTATTCATCTGTTGATCCAGTTCTATCCGTTAGCGAAGACGACCCGACACTTTGGCGATTTCCCAGTCCATTTTCATCAACTGATCCGCGATCTGCTTCGAGTCGACCTTGTAGTCTCCCCGTTCGATCGCGAGCCGGATCGCCTCGACCCTGGCTTGGTCGAAGCCGGTGGATTTCGCCACCTTGGCCTCGAGTTCTGCCATGCGTCGAGCCGAGTCCGACACCTGGACGTCCTTAGACCCCGAAGGCGAGCCCCGGACATCGCTCTCGACACCCTTGCCACGAGCGTTGCCCACTGGTGCTGAACCAGTAGTCGTACGCAACTCCACGTTGTTTATCGAGATGGTCATAGCACTGCACTCCCGCGTTTCCCAATCACTGTAACGGCGGGTAGCCGAAAACCTTTAGCCCAAAGGACCAGCTTTTTTCGACACGACGATAACCACTACCAATCTACTCTAACCACACCCTGTGTATCGGCGCGGGCCTGGAAAACTTTAAGGGTCGTTGCGTGACGGACCCGGACGGTCTCACCGGCCCTGGCATCGGCCAGCGCCACGCCGCTCGCCCGGATCTGCAGCCCGGGGAGCGAGGCCAGCACGGTGACCGTCTCGCCGCGGCGAACGGCCGGGGCCTCTTCAACGGCATCCAGCGGTAAAACCTGATCTGCGGACAGACTCCGGCGCACCAGGCGGCCGACGACCTGCTCAGGTGCCGTAGCGCAGCATTGACCGTACCCGGGAAACGCCGAGCCGCGACGGTGACGTCCTCGGCCCCGACGATACTTCCCATGGGCAGCGCCCGGCGCAAAACCACCACCGGGACCTCCGTGAACAGGGACACGGGGACCGTTGCCATCCAGCTGACCGTACCGCCGCCGCAGCTCACCCGGACGGTCGCCCGGGCGCCCAGATTGATGTTGGGGGGGAGGGAGGCCTGCAGGGGGCGGTCACAGTTCGGCAGCCGGAGCCTGGGGTCCATCGGCGTGATCTCCACCGTCGCCTCGGGCGCCTGACGACGAATCTCGGCCCGCGCTGCCTCTTCTATTTGACGCAGATCCTGGGCCGGAACGGCCGGGGCGGCCTCCTGCGCTTGGGCTGGGGTGCTGACCGCCAGCAAGGAGAGGGCGGGGAGGGCCAGGGACGCGATGACCCGCGTCAGGTTGTTGGGCGTTTTCATGGTGCCTAGGGTCTAGCAACTGGCATGCCACGTGCTTTGTTCCTTATAGATGGCGATAGATGGCGGGATCTTGACGCCCCTACGCCCCACCTGGCGACCTGTTGGCACGGGCTTTGCTGTGATCTCCCTGAGCCAAATAATTGGCGGAGGACGACATGTTCGATCTCGACAAACATCTTGC
>JBEICA010000356.1:0-3149 GCA_040373665.1 Burkholderiales bacterium
GGCTATGGCATGTTCCGGGTGCGTCACCCCGGCGGGGAGGCCTGATGCCGGCGCGCGGCGGTCCGAAGGTGCACGTGCTCTACCGGAAGGAGGATCTCGACGGCGTGCGCGTGGAGGGCAAGGTGGTGGTGGTTCTGGACGTGCTGTTCGCGACTTCCACCATCATCCACGCCCTGGCCAGCGGTGCCAGCGACGTCATCCCGACCATGGACGAGTGGGGGGCGCGCGCGTGTGCGGCCGAGTTGCCCGAGGGTTCCTTCGTCGCCTCGGGTGAACTCAACGCCGAGACCCTGCCCGGATTCGTGTCACCCACCCCGCTGGCCCTGGCGGCCCACGGCGTGGCCGGCAAGACCGTGGTGTATTCCACGACCAACGGCACCGTGGCACTGCAGAAGTCGGCCGGTGCGGCACACATCTACGCGGGTGCGCTGCTCAATGGCGAGGCGCTCGTCGGGCACCTCGGCCGCGAGCATGCGGGGCAGACCGTGATCCTGCTGTGCTCGGGGTCGGCCGGCAACGTCAACCTGGAGGACATGGTTGGCGCCGGCTATCTCGTCGACCTGATGGCGCGACGGCTGGACGGCAGTCACGACCTGTCGGACGCGGCACTGGCTGCGCAGCGGCTCTACGCCGCCGGGGATCCGCTCGAGGCGCTGCTGCGTTCGCGCGTCGGGCAGATGATGCTCGAGCGCAATCTCGCACACGAAGTCGAGTACGCCGCACGGCGTTCGGTGCTCGACGTGGTGCCGCGGCTGCGCGAGGGGCGGCTGCATGCGGGATGAGGCCCCGCCCGCCATCGGCCTGCGCGTTGGCGCGGGACTGCTGGCGTGTCTGTGCGTCGCCGGCGGTTGCGCGGACGCCCAGCGCGGCAATGTCGGTCCGGCCGACAAGGTGCGTTTCGACCTCGGCGCCATCGGTGCCGACGGTCTTGAGGGGCCGCCGGACGGCAGGCGGGCGGTCGATTACGAATTCTGCGTACCGGCCGAGGAGGCCGTGGTGGCCGAGGTGAGACGGATCGACCCGACGGCGCAGGCGCACCCCGGCGTGCGCGGCCGCAGCGGCTGCCGCCGCGGACAGGTCCTGGTGATGGGCAACACCCACCACGCTCGCTGGCGCGAGTCCCTCGAGCGGCTCGCGTCCCTGCGCTACGTGCAACGCATCCAGAGGGTGGATTTCGAATGAGTGCGCTCGTCGGACGGAAGCGCTGGATCCCGGGAATGGCAGGGGTTCTTGCGATGCTCACCGTGCTCGGGGGATGCGGGAGCACCGGCGGCGGGGCCGACGCGGATGCCGCGGTGCCGGCGCCTCCCTCGGCGCCCGATCCGCGGACCGCGTTGCTGACCGGGCGCATCACCTACCTGCCCAAGCTCACGCTCGGCTCGAAGGCGGTGGTCAAGGTGTGGCTGCAGGACATGTCGGAGCCCGGCTCGCCGGTGCCCGTCATCATCGACGAGTACGTGAAGCAGGGGCCGGGGCAGGTGCCGATCGCCTTCCGGTTGCGCTACGACCCGCTGGCGATCAGGCCCGAGCGGCGCTACACCCTGCTGGTGAAGATCTACGAGGGCGACCGCGTGCGCTTCATCAATGCCCGCAGCCATCCGGTGCTCACCGCCGGTTGTTACGACGACTGCGAAGTGGTCGTCGACCTGATGAACTGAGCCCCCCCCGGTGCCCGCCCGGGTACGGGAAAGTCGCCGGAGCCACGCCATGCCTTCGATCCAGACCCGTTTCGTGGACCTCGCCAACGGACAGCGGCTGCACACGGCCGTGTGCGGTGGCGGCGAGCCCATCCTGTTCCTGCATGGTTTCCCGGAGTTCTGGCGCATGTGGGAGCCCGCGCTGGAGCACTTCGGCCGCAGCCATCAGGCGATCGCGCCTGACCAGCGCGGCTACAACCTGTCGTCCAAGCCGCCGGCGGTGCGCGACTACCGGGCCAAGCCGCTGGTGGAGGACGTGCTGCAGCTCGCCGACGCTCTCGGGCACGAGCGTTTCGTGCTCGTCGCTCACGACTGGGGCGGCGCCATCGCGTGGAATGTCGCCGCGTGGCACCCGGAGCGGGTGAGCCGGCTGGTGATCCTGAACGCGCCCCATCCCGTCACCTTCCTGCGCGAGCTGGCCGGCAATCCGGCCCAGGTCGAGGCCAGCGCCTACATGACCCTGTTCCGCGAGGACAAGGCCGAGCGCGTGATGTCCGAGGACGGGTTCCGTCGGCTGGAGCGCATGACCTTCGGCCAGTGGGTCGGGAACGGCGGGCCGGGTGACGCTGTCCACCGGCAGGCGTATCTGGAAGCCTGGTCGCGTCCCGGTGCCCTGACCGGGATGCTCAACTGGTATCGCGCCTCGCCGCTGCATCCGCCGGAACCTGACGCACCCCTGCCGGCCCTGGACCCCGCGATGTTCCACGTGCGGGTGCCGACGCTGGTCATCTGGGGCGAGCGGGACACGGCCCTGCTGCCCGGGGTGGTCGACGGGCTGGAGCAGCATGTGGACGACCTGCGGGTGGAGCGCATCCCGGAGGCCTCCCACTGGGTGATGCACGAGCAGCCGGCACGGGTGCTCGCCCTGATCGGGGACTTCATCGCAGCCGCGCCGGGCGATTGAGCGAACCGGCCGGCGGAAGCCCCGCGTAGACAACGAAGTGGAGACACGATGCGTAAATCACGAATCCTGTGCGCCGGTCTGGCCACACTGTTGACCGCAGGTGCTGCCCAGGCCATGGATTGCAGCCGGCCGGCCACCACCACCGAGCGCCTGATCTGCTCCAACGACCGGGTGAGCGAGGCCGATCAGCGCATGGCCTTTGCCTTCTTTCTCGCCTACCGCCGGGCGCCGGATGGGGTCCGCAAGGAGCAGATCCGCCTGGCGCAGCGCGAGTGGGAGACCACCGTGCGCGACGGCTGCGCCGACGTTCCCTGCCTCCTGCGTGTCTACGACGAGCGCACTCTGGACCTCGACCAGAACTGACCTGCGAGACGGGTGCCGCCGGCGAAGCGTCCTCGCCGGCCGGCTCGCGTCACGAGCGGGTGGCACGTCGCCGTGCGCCACCCGTGTCCGCCGCCCCGGCGGTCGCTGACCCCGGGCCGCGCGGTGCGGGGGGCGGTGTGAGCGGGATGTCGGCCTCCTTGAGCCGCCGCAGCACGAAGCTCGAC
>JBEICA010000121.1:0-9952 GCA_040373665.1 Burkholderiales bacterium
CGCGCCTGCGACGCCCGCGGCCTTGCCCAGGGTGCCGAGATAGAGCACACGCTCCGAACGCACGCCGGCGTGGGCCAGACTGCCGCGTCCCTGGGGCCCGAGGACACCGAAGCCGTGGGCATCATCGAGCAGCAGCCAGGCGTCGTAACGCTCGCACAGCGCCGCCAGGTCAGCCACGGGAGCGAGGTCCCCGTCCATGCTGAACACCGCGTCGGACAGCACCAGCCGGCGGCGCGCGCGGCTGGTGCGCAGCTGCCCTTCGAGGATGTCGAGGTCGAGGTGGGGGTAGACGTGTACCGCCGCTTTCGACAGACGTGCGCCGTCGATCAGACAGGCGTGATTGAGGGCGTCGGAGAACACGGCGTCATCCCGGCCGACGAGGGCGGGCACGATGCCGCTGTTGGCCATGTAGCCGGAGGAGAACAGCAGCGCGCGCGGCAGTCCGGTAAAGGCGGCCAGCGCCTCCTCGGCCGCCTCGTGTTCCTCGTGATGGCCGGAGATGAGGTGGGAGGCCGCCGCACCCACGCCGCATCGCCCGATGGCCTCGACGACGGCAGCCGCGATGCGCGGGTCGCTGGCCAGTCCGAGATAGTCGTTCGACGCGAAGGACAGCAGGTGCCGGCCGTCGACCTCCAGCACGGCGCCCTGCTGGCCGCGCACCACGCGGCGGGTGCGGCGCAGCCCGGCCGCTTCCAGAGCGGCGAGGTCGTGGGACAGCGCGGACATTTCGTCAGCGTGCGGGTTCACTGCGACGCCCAGGCAAGTGAACACGGGGGCGGGCATTTCGACGCGTGCCGGCCACCGGTCGATCCTTCGTCCAATCGGCGAGCCCGTGGCGCGGGTCGCGCCGGCTCATGGCCATCTCCCGCCCTCAGAGCGGCTGCATGCCCAGCTTGTCGAGCAGCGCCCGGTCGCGGTCGGCCTCGGGGTTGCCGGTGGTCAGCAGGCGGTCGCCATAGAAGATCGAGTTGGCCCCGGCCAGGAAGCACATGGCCTGCGCCTCCTCGCTCATGGCGGTGCGGCCGGCGGACAGGCGAACGAAGGCCTTGGGCATGGTGATGCGGGCCGCGGCGATGACACGCACGAACTCGAGGATGTCCACCGGGGTCTCGCCATGCAACGGCGTGCCCTCGACCTGGACCAGCGCGTTGATGGGCACGGACTCCGGGTAGGGGTCGAGGTTGGCCAGTTGGGCGATCAGGCCGGCGCGGTCGTCCACACCCTCGCCCATGCCGACGATGCCGCCGCAGCAGACGTTGAGCCCGGCCTCGCGCACACGCTTCAGCGTGGCCAGCCGGTCATCGAAGCGGCGGGTGGAGATGATGTCGCCGTAGTGCTCGGGGGACGTGTCGAGGTTGTGGTTGTAGTAGTCCAGCCCGGCGTCACGCAACTGCTCGGCCTGGCCGTCCTTGAGCAGGCCGAGGGTGGCGCAGGTCTCCATGCCCAGCCCCTTGACCGCCTTCACCAGCCCCAGCACCTGTTCGAGCTCGCGCTGCTTGGGGCCACGCCATGCCGCGCCCATGCAGAAGCGTGTGGCGCCGGCGGCCTTCGCGGCCCGGGCGGCATCGAGCACGGTGTCGACATCGAGCAGGGGTTCGTCCTCCACGCCGGTCTGGTAGCGCCTCGACTGAGGGCAGTAGGCGCAATCCTCAGGGCAGCCGCCGGTCTTGATGGAGAGCAGGGTGGAGAGCTGCACCCGGGTCGGGTCGAAGTGCTGGCGATGTGCCGTCTGCGCACGGTAGAGCAGTTCGGGCAGGGGCAGTGCCAGCAGTTCGGCCACCGCTGCGGCGGTCCATCGGGGGGTGTGGACCTGCGGGGGTGAGGCCGGTGCGGCGGTATCGAGAGGGGCCATGTCGAGGGTGCACGCGAGTTGTCAAATACGAGTGATGATAACTTTTGACAGCCGGCGCGGATAGGGAGGGCGCGCGTATGCCCGGCCTGGAGCCGCCTGCCGAGCGCATGAGTCAGCCGACTCCCTGCCCCGTCGGACATCGGGCGGGATGTCCCGGGCTTGCGGTGCTCACCCTCGCAGCGACGCGAGCACGTCCTCGGTGTCGCGGGACGGGGTGGTCCCCGAAACGGCGCCCAGCATGCTGCGGCAGCGCTGGTAGACCTCGCGGGCCTCGGCGTGTGCGCCGGTGGCGGCGAGGCAGCCCATGAGCTGGCGGTAGAGCGGCTCAGCGCAGGGCTGCACCTCGACGGCGCGCTCGTAGAGGTCGATGGCCTCGGGCAGACGCTGGGCCTCTTCGAGGGCGCGTCCGGCCGCGAGCACCAGGCGCCGCACCTTGCCGGCGATGCGCTCGCGGGCGGCCGCCATCCAGGGCTGGGGTTCGTCGAGCTGCAGGAACGAGCCGCGGTAGCGGCTCAGGGTCTCGAGGGTGGCGCGGTGGCGTTGCGCGGTGTCGGTCATGCGATCGACGGTGCTGGCGAGCCGCTCCAGGCTGACCAGATCGACCCAGCAGACCTTGGCGTTCACGGACAGGCGCCCGTCGGCGATGGAGATGGCGTCGTCGCGGCCGAGCAGCCGGCGCAGCCGCAGCAGGGCGACGTCGAAGGCCTTGCGCGCGGCATCCGGGTCGGCTTCGGGCCAGAGCGCTTCCATGAGCAGCGTGATGGCGATCTCGCTGCCGCCCATGGCGATGGCGGCCTTCAGCAGGTCCAGGGGCTTCTTCTGGCTCTTGCCCTGGAAGGCGAGGGCGGAGCCGTCGGCGACGATGGAGAACCTGCCCAGGGTGTAGATGCGCAACGGCCACGGCCAGTCGTCGATGTCGGCCGAGGGCGGCGGCAGGTCGCGCATGCGGATCCAGCGGAACACGTACTCGCGCTCGATGCCCAGAGCCAGGGCGCGTGCCGCGAGCAGGCCGGAGCGCGCCGGCTGCCACCACGGATGTCCCTCGATGACGCCGCTGGCCGCACTGCGGCGCAGGGCCTCGGTGAGCGCTTCGTCGGCCGCCTGCTGCTCGCCCAGGCCCAGCAGGCAGTGGGCGCGCCACAGCTGCACGTGCAGGGCGAGCATTTCGCAACCCATGTCGCGGCAGCGCGTCAGGGCGTCGTCCAGGGCCTCGAGCGCGGCGCGGAAGTCCTGGGCCAGCGCGTGCAGCTGGCCGCTGCGGGCGATGGAGCGCGCGAGGTTGAGCGCACCCAGGGCCTGACGTTCCATCTCGATGGCCAGATCCTGGACGCGCGCAGCCTCCAGGTAGGCGCCGCGGCCCACGAGTTCGGCGATGCGGCGGCTGACCAGGGTAGAGCCGAAGGGACGGGTGTCCTGGCGCTGCGTCTCGTCCTGGATCAGGGCCGGTATGCCCGCGGCGGACAGCGCCGCACGCAGCACCGGTTCGCCGGTGAAGATGTCGAGCAGCCGGCAGGCGCGGCTGTCCAGCACCACCGGCTGGGTCGGGGGCAGCGCCTGGGTCTCGGGCGGATGGAAGCGCGGGTGGTCGGAGGGCACCAAAGCACCGACCAGACGTGCCGCGATGGCGGTCAGGTCGTTGGGCGACTCCACCGGCAGGGTGTGGAGGATGGCCGCCGCCCGGGCGGCCTCGCCGTGCCAGAAATGGAAGGCGGCGCAGAACACGGTGAGGCGTTCCGCGAGATCGCGATCGGGCGTCGCGTGGCGCAACTCGAGCGCGCGCGCGACCCAGCCCCGCAGCACGGGATGGCTGAAGCGCCAGCGCAGCACCTGGTCTCCGACGGCCAGGACGCGCGCGGTGACCGAGTCGTCGGCCAGGTCGGCGCAGGCGGGCCAGGCGGCGAGGAGGCGGTCGATCCAGCGCGGCAGCTCACCGGTGGCGTCGGCCGTCTCGGTGCGGCACTCGACCAGGGCGGCGCAGGTGAGCGCGGCTCCGGTCGGATGGCCGGAGGCCTCGAACTCGCGCAGTGCCGCCTCGAGGATACGGGCGGCCCGGGGCGGGTCGGCGCGCAGCGTGGCCAGACCCTGCCAGTATCGCAACCACGGCTCGGTGGCGTGTCGGGGCGGCAGGCGTTCGATCCACGCAAGCAGTTCGTCGAGTCGGCCGGTGGCCTGGTATCGCGGTGCCAGATCCACGAGGGCGGCCTGCAGCCTTTCCCAGGCCTGCAGTTCGGCGAACAGGGCGATGGCGTGCTCGGGCGCGTCCAGCCCGAGGGCCCAGTCGATCGCCCGTTGGTAGAGCGCCACGCGCGCGGCCCCTTCACAGGTGCGCAGCAGGCGCTCGCGCAATGCGCTGCGCAACAGGGGGTGGATGTCGTATTCGCCGGGGCGGTCGGGGCGCGGGTAGACGAACCAGCGTCGCTCGGCCAGAGGTGCCAGCCAGGACGCCACGGCCGCCTCGCCCGTGAGGGCAAGCGCCGCATCCGCGCTCAGGGTGGGTGCCAGGGACAGAACGGCGAGGCGTTCGCGATCGCCCGGGGGCAGCGCCTCGAGTACCTCCTGCTCGAAGTACGCCGCCAGCTGTGCCGCGCCGCGTTCCGACGCGCGCAGCATGGCGGCACCGGCGATCCACCCCATGGCCTCGCGCTGCACCCTGGTGCCGTCCCCCGCGCTGATTCCGCCCTCGCGACCGAGGTAGGCCTGCATTTCGTCATCGCTGAAGCGCAGTTCCTCCCAGCCGATGCGACTGGCGCGCCGGTAGGCGAACAGGTGGGCCACCGAGGGGGGCGGATCCGCCCGGCCTGTGATCAGCAGCCGCATCTCGGGCGACCCTGCCCGGATGAGCGCCAGCACACCCTCGGACACGGCGCCCGAGGCGGCGAAATCGTGACCGTCGAGCACCAGCAGCAGCGGGCCCTCGGCACGCGACACGATGTCCTCGACGAGGGCGGCAAGCCCGGCCGCGCAAGTCTCGCGCACGGTCGCGGGGTCGCCCGGGTCCACACCCAGCGCCTCGGCCAGCGCAAATGCGAAGGCGGCCGGGGCGTCGTCGCGCCGGTCGAGCGCCCACCAGCGTGTGGGCACGCCGGCACCGGCGGCGAACTGGGCCGCCGCAGAGGTCTTGCCACACCCCGGAGGACCCGCGATCCAAAGCACGCCCTGGCGCAGATCGCTGACGATGCGCCCGGTCACGCGCGGGCGCGGGAGGAGGTGGGCGACATCGGGGATCCGGAAACGCGCCAGCCTGCCCCTGGGCCGGGCGCCGCCGTTCGAGGGGATGTCGAATTCGGGCATGACTCACTCCTGCCGCGCATGGCCGATCCGTTGGCGCCTGCCGGCGATCCCGGACCCACGGAAAGCGAAAGATACGCGTTTGCAGGGTTTTCGTGGTGCTTCGCGGGTTCCGCGGTACCGCAGGGCTGTGCATATTCCTGCAACAATTCCGCAGTAATTTTGAAAAGTCCCCTGCACCGGAGCTCCGACCCCATGAAACGCACGCTGTCCGCCCTGGCTCTTGCCATCCTCACCCTGCCTGCCGTCGCGCAGGACAAGCTGGCCCCCGGTGTGGTGGCGAAGATGGGAGAGGCGGAGATCCGTGCCGAAGAGTTGAAGGCCCTGCTGGACGCCGCCGCGCCCGAGGTCCGGGCCCAGCTGGCGCAGACGCCGGCCGAGCTCAACCGCATCATCCGCAGCGAACTGCTGCGCCGGGTGCTGGCGGCCGAGGCGCGCACCAAGGGCTGGGACAAGCGTCCCGACGTTGCCACGCAAATGGAGCGGGCCCGGGAGCAGGTGCTCGTCTCGAGCTACATGAACAGCGTTGCGCGCCCGCCCGAGTCCTACCCTGCGGAGGCGGACATCCGCGCGGCCTACGACCAGAGCCCGACCCTGTTTGCCACGCCGAAGCAGTACCGTCTGTCGCAGGTGTTCGTGCTGGCGCCGCCGGAATCGGACAAGACGGGCGTCGCCAAGGCGCAGGCGAAGATCACCGATGCCGCCGAGCGGGCGCGCAAGCGCGGGGCGGATTTCGCCGCCCTGGCCAAGGGCGTGTCGGAACATGCCGAGAGCGCGGCCAAGGGCGGAGACATGGGCTGGGTGGCGGAGCAGAACCTCATCCCGGAGCTGCGCGAGCCTGTGGCCGCCCTCAAGAAGGGTGACATCGCCGGCCCGATCCGCACCGCCCAGGGCTGGCATGTGGTGCGACTGGAGGATGTGCGCGAGAAGGGTGTGCGGCCCTTGCCGGAGGTGCGCGACCAGATCGTCGCCGCGCTGCGTCTGCGGCGCGCCCAGGAGACCGAGCAGGCCTATCTGACGCTGCTCAACAACCGCAATCCGGTCACCCTCAACGAGGCCGAGGTGGGCCGCCTGCAGGGCACGCTGAAATAGGCCCGCGGGCGACGGCCCGCCACACGCCGGCCGCGTCGGCGCACGTCAGCGCGGCTCCGGGGCCTGTTCACCGGTTGTAGACGTCCTCGAAGCGCACGATGTCGTCCTCGCCGAGATAGCTTCCCGACTGCACCTCGATGAGCTGCAGCGGCACCAGCCCGGGGTTCTCCAGGCGGTGTTTCTCCCCCAGCGGGATATAGGTCGACTGGTTTTCGGTGAGCAGGATCTCCTCGTTGCCGCGGACGACCCGAGCGGTGCCACTGACGACGATCCAGTGTTCCGCCCGGTGGTGGTGGAGCTGCAGAGACAGCTTCTGGCCGGGGTTCACCGTCAGCCGCTTGACCTGGTAACGCCCGCCGGCGTCGATGCCCTCGTAGGAACCCCAGGGACGATAGACGCGGCGGTGGAAGGCGTGCTCGTTCCGCCCCTTGGCCTTGAGCTGGTCGACCACCGCCTTGACGTCCTGTGAGGCCTGGCGGCTCGCCACCAGCACGGCGTCGGCGGTCTCGACGATCACCAGATCCTCGACGCCGATGGCGGCGACCATGCGCTGCTCGGCCTTGATGAAGGTGTTGCGCACGTCCGAGGCGACCACGTCGCCATCGAGCACGTTGCCGGCGGCGTCCTTGTCCAGCACATCCCACAGCGCATCCCAGGAGCCGACATCGCTCCAGCCCATGGTCACGGGGATCACGGCGCCGCGGGTGGTCTTCTCCATCACGGCGTAGTCGATGGAGATGGACGGCGAGGTCGCGAACGCGTCCTTGTCGAGGCGGCAGAAATCCAGGTCCGAGCGGGACTGCTCGAGCGCCGACTGCACCGCGGTGACGATCTCCGGGGCGTGCCTGCGCAGTTCCTCGACGAATGCGCCGGCCTGCAGCATGAACATGCCGCTGTTCCAGTAATACTCGCCCGATTCGAGCATGCGCCGCGCCGTCGCGACATCCGGCTTCTCGACGAAGCGGTGGATGGCGAAAGTGCTCTCCAGGCGGGGCAGGGTGTCGCCGCGGGCGATGTAGCCATAACCGGTCTCGGGCGCGTCGGGGATGATGCCGAAGGTGGTGAGCAGTCCGGTACCCGCCGCCCCGGCCGCGAGGCGGATGGCCCGGTGGAAGGAGGGCAGGTCCTGGATCACGTGGTCCGAGGGCAGCACCAGCATCAGCGCCGTCGGGTCGGTCCGGGCCAGGGCCAGCGCCGCAGCCGCCACCGCCGGGGCGGTGTTGCGCCCCATGGGTTCGAGCAGCAGGAGTTCCGGCCTCACCCCGATGGCGCGCAACTGCTCCGCCACCAGGAAGCGGTGCTCGTCGTTGCAGATGACGATGGGCGCCGCGACGTCCTCCAGCCCGTCAAGCCGCCGCAGGGTCTCCTGCAGCATGGTGAATTCCGAGGCCAGTCGCAGAAATTGTTTGGGATAGGCACTCCGTGACAGGGGCCAAAGCCTCGTGCCGGAACCGCCGCTGAGCACTACCGGATGAATTTTCATGGGATTTCGGTTTTTGCGACCGCGGGGGGATCGCCCTGACGGGCGTGAACGCAAAGGCCATTCCCGCGAGCGCGTCGGGGTTTCATGGCAGAAGCATGACGGCCAACCGGTTCTTCGGGGCCATGAAACAGGGGGGTGCCCACGGCCTCCAGTGCAATACGGCCAGCCGAAACTCGCGGTGTGTCAGGGTTTCGATGTTCCCCCGAAGCATTTGCCGCGAAGACATCAGCCCGAGTGTCGCAGCGGTTCAACCACCGGAGACAAGTCCCATGAAAGGCAGTGGCCATCCCACCAATGACGTCACACTGAACCCGTCCGGCAACGAGTCCATCCGCGATGTGCTGGACCGCATCGACGAGTCGCGTCGCCACTTCGTCAAGACCGCCGTGAGCAGCACGGCCCTGGCTGCCATCGGCGGCGTGACCGCCGGCAGCCTGGTCGAGACGGTCGAGGCGGCGCCGATCCCCGCCGGTGGCGGCTTTGCCGGCATCGGCTTCGAGAGCATCCCCCCGAGCCTCGCGCCCGTGGCCGACAAGGTCACCGTGCCGCCCGGCTACAAGGTCGAGGTGCTGGCCGCCTGGGGCGACCCCATCACGCCGCTGGGCGCGAACTGGCTGGACGACGCCTCCCAGGATGCCGCCGCGCAGGAGCAGCAGTACGGCATGCACAACGACGGCATGCATTACTTCCCCTTCCCGACCGCGGGTGGCAACGGCCAGTCGAGCGAGCGCGGCCTGCTGTGCGTCAACCACGAGTACACCCACGAGGCCATCCTCCACGCGGACGGTCTGGACGCGAGCACGGGTATCCCGTCGTCCGTGCTGACCATCGGCAAGGTCCGCAAGAGCCAGGCGGCCAACGGTGTGTCGGTGATGGAGATCCGCCGCACCGGTGGCAAGTGGGGCGTGAACCGCATGTCGCCCTTCGGACGTCGCGTCACGATCAACACCCCGGTCCGGATCTCCGGGCCTGCAGCGGGTCACGACCTGATGAAGTCGGTGAAGTACGACATCACGCCCACCGGATCGGTCGCCAACGGCACGAGCAACGGTCACGAGGGTGTGGGCATCGCCAACCTCTGCGCCCACGGCTTCACGCCCTGGGGCACCTACCTCACCTGCGAGGAGAACTGGAACGGCTACTTCGGCACCACCGCCACTCCGTTCACGCAGACCAGGAATGAGCGCCGCTATGGCGTGAGCGCCAACGGTTTCGGCTACAAGTGGCACGAGCGGGACGATCGCTTCGACGTACGCAAGAACCCCAACGAGACCAACAACTTCGGCTGGGTGGTGGAGATCGACCCCTTCGACCCGAAGAGTGTCCCGGTGAAGCGCACCGCCATGGGCCGTTTCAAGCACGAGAGCGCCCAGGTCGCCGTCGGCCCCGACAACTCGGTCGGCTACTACATGGGCGACGACGAGCGCAACGAGTACATCTACAAGTTCGTCTGCGCCCAGCCGTGGAACCCGCGCAACCGCAAGGCCAACATGAACCTGCTGGATCAGGGGACGCTGTACGTGGCCCGATTCACCAGCACGCCGGTGGCCGGCAAGAGCAACACCTTCCGTGGGCAGTGGATCGCCCTGGTGCCGGGCACCATCGGCCTGGACGGCAAAGCCCTGCGCGAGAACCCCGAGTTCGCCGCCGCCACCGACGCGGAAGTGCAGGCCCTCATCCTCATCAAGACGCGCATGGCGGCCGACGCCGTGGGTGCCACCATGATGGACCGTCCCGAGTGGACCGCGCTGCGCACCTACTCCACGGGCAACCGCCCGGGCAGCCTGTACAGCTACGGCCCCAACATGCCGCTCGAGGTGTACTGCACGCTGACCAACAACTCCCGCCGCGGCAATACGCCGGTGTCGTCGAACAACCCGAACGGCTCGACCGGCGCCGCCTCCGCCAATCCCCCGGTGGACGTTGCCAACCCCCGGCCGGACAACGACTACGGCCACATCATCCGCTGGCGCGAGGACGGCAACACCGTCAAGGCGCTGGGCTTCGAGTGGGACATCTTCGTGCAGTGCGGCGACAAGGCCACCACCAAGACCCTCGGTGGCAGCTACACCGCCGCGGGACATGATGGCTACAAGGGCAACATCAACGGCGCCGACTTCGGTGCGCCCGACGGCCTGTGGTTCGACCACTTCGGTCGCATGTGGATCCAGACCGACCAGGCCGGCGATGCGAAGGGGGACTGGGTGAACATCGGTGCCAACACCATGTTGTGCGCC
>JBEICA010000160.1:0-8069 GCA_040373665.1 Burkholderiales bacterium
CGGGCGTTCGAGGCCCTGCGGCCGTCCCGCACCACCAAGGCCTCGAATTCCGCCCCCGGGCCCGGCGTGCTGTAGAGGAAGCCCTGGTAGATATTGCAGCGCAGCCGGCGCAGCTCGGCGAGCTGGCCCTCGGTCTCCACGCCCTCGGCCACCACCTTCAGGTTCAGGGCGCGTCCCATGGCGATCACGGCGCCGACGATGGCGAGCGAGTCCTTGCCGCCCGGCAGCTGCATCACGAAGCTGCGGTCGATCTTGAGTTCGTCCAGAGGCAGGCGCCGCAGGTAGGCGAGCGAGGAATAGCCGGTGCCGAAGTCGTCGATCGACAGCCGCACGCCGAGGCCGCGCAGGGCGTTGAGCAGGGCCAGGGTCCCGTCGAGGTCCTCCATCAACTGGCTCTCGGTGAGCTCCAGCACCAGCATGCTCGGGTCGGCGCGCATCAGCGCCACCACCTGCTTGACGTCGCGCAGGATGGCCGCGCGCTTGAACTGGGCGGCCGACACGTTCACCGACACCGACACCGGCGGCAGCCCGGCGTCGTGCCAGCGCCGGATCTGGCGCCCGGCCTCGAACAGCACCCAGCGGCCGATGTCGCCGATCATGCCGATCTCCTCGGCCAGCGGGATGAACTGAGCCGGGCTCACCATGCCGCGTACCGGATGGCGCCAGCGCAGCAGGGCCTCGGCACCCGTGAGGAAGCCGCTGCTGATTTCGACCTTGGGCTGGTAGTACAACTCCAGCTCGCGGCGCTCGATGGCCTGACGCAGGTCTGTCTCGAGGGCGACGCGCTCCATGGCGCGGGCGTTGAAGTCGGCGGAGAAGAAGGTGTGGCTGTCCGGCCCGCGCTTCTTCGCCTGGTACATCGCGATCTCGGCGTGCTTGAGCAGCGTGGCCGCGTCGGCTGCGTCCACCGGGTACATCGCCACGCCGACGCAGGCCGACAGGCGCAGCGGCGGGTGCTTGTCGTCCATGGAGAAAGGCAGGGTGAACCCCTTGAGCACGCCACGCACCACGCGCTGCGCGTGCTCGGGATCGCGCAGGCCGGTGAGCATCATGGCGAAGCCGTTGCCTGCGACATGAGCGATGTTGACGCGGGCTGCGGTCTCGCCCATGGTCGAGGTCAGCCCCAGCTCCACGTCACTTGAGATGAGCTCCAGCCGTCTCGCGACCATGGCGAGCAGCTTGTCGCCGACACGATACCCGAAGGTGTCGTTGATCTGCTTGAAGCGGCTCAGGTCGATGTGCAGCAGGGCGCACTGGTTGGCCGGCGCCGTCAGTTCGGTCAGGTTTCTGCACAGGTCGAGTTCGAAGCGGCGCCGGTTGCGCAGACCCGTGACCGGGTCCATGTCGGCGAGCTGGTCCTGGTAGGCCTTGAAGGCGAGCGTGTTGCGCACCCGCAACTGAAGTTCGCTGGGATCCACCGGCTTGGTGAGGAAGTCGGTCGCGCCGCTTTCCAGGGCGCGCAGCCGCGTCGAGTGGTCGGTGTCGCCGGTCAGAATGATGATCGGCAGATAGCGGCCGGTCTCGCTCGAGCGCACACGTCGCATCACCTCGAAGCCGTCGATCTCCGGCATGCGCAGATCGAGCAGGAGCAGGTCGGGTCTGACGCTCTCCACCATGGCCGGTGCCTCGGCCGGGCGGGTGGTGGACGCGAACTGGCTGTAGCCGACGGACTCCAGGAACGCCTGGACCGCGGAGACAATCACCTCGTCGTCGTCCACCATCATGATGGTCGCGTGCTGCGAGGCGGAGAAGCCGCTCCACCCAGACGTGGGGGCCGCGTCCGATGTGGCCGGGGCTGCGCCGAAGATGGGGTCCCCGCCGGTCGGGGGCGCTGTCATGTTGTCGGGATCAGGCACGTCGTCCTTCCTCCTGGAGTTGCAGTTCGGGTGGCACGACCACGCGGTCGGCCAGGGATAGCAGTTCGTCGATCGTCTTCGACAGGCCGGCCTCATCGCCGGCCTTGGCGAGTTTTTCCATGGCCTGGGCAGGCGCGGTGAAGGCGTCGAAGCCTGCCGTACCGCCGGTGCCCTTCAGCCAGTGGCCCAGCGCTGCCAGCGCCTCGTAGTCGCGCTTGGCCCACGCCTGGCGGATGGTGAGAGTGCGGTCCGGCAACTGGCGGGCGAAGGACTGGGCCACCGCACGCAGCCGCGGGTGGTCCTGCAGCCGCGACACCACGGCGCCGGTCTCGGTCCGTGCCGCCGCGGCGGGAGCTTCCGCACGCGGCCGGGAGGCGGCTGGCACCAGCCGGCCACCCAGCACCGGGGCGATGGTGCGCATGAGCAGGTCCACGTCCACCGGCTTGGTGAGGAAGCCCTTGCAGCCCACCTCCATCAGGCGCGACTCGAAGCCCTTCATGGCATCGGCGGTCAGCGCGTAAACCGGCGTTTCGCAGCCACGCTCGCGCAGGGTCGCCGTGGCCTCGTAGCCATCCATGACCGGCATCTGCATGTCCATCAGGATCAGGCTGAACCCGCCCGACATGGCCTTCTCGACGCCCTGCAGTCCGTCCTCGGCCTCCTCGACCTGCAGTCCGGCGGGTTCGAGCACCAGACGCACCAGCTCGCGGTTGGGCTGGCCGTCGTCCACCACCAGCACCTTGAGCGGCGGGAAGGACCAGGTCGACTCCTCGCCCGGGCGGCTGCCGAAATCGGCACTGCGCATCGCAGCCTCGGGCTCGATCCAGCGGGCACCGGTGAGCGGGCCCGGGTCGAGGGTGAGGGTGAAAGTGCTGCCTTCGCCGGGTCGGCTGGTCGCGACGATGTCCCCGCCCAGGCCGCGCGCGAAGCGGCGGCTGATGGTGAGGCCCAGACCGGTGCCGCCGTGGGTGCGTGCAGTCGATGCCGACGCCTGGGTGAAGGGCTCGAAGATCGCCTCCAGCCGGTCCTCGGGGATGCCGGCGCCGGTGTCGCGCACCTGCACCTCCATCGGGATGCGCTGGTCCACGCGGCGCATGGCGAGGCACACCCGCACCTCGCCCTCGCGCGTGAACTTGATGGCGTTGCCCACCAGGTTGGTGACGATCTGGCGCAGCCGCGTCGGATCGGTGGCGATGTTCTCCGGGACCCGCGTGGTGCACTCGAAGGCCAGGCCGATGCTCTTCTCGCGCGCCTTGACGCCCATCACCGTGACGACCTCGCGCAACACGTCGTGCGCCGCACAGGGCAGGGACTCGAGCTCGAGCCGGCCGGACTCGACCTTGGCCAGATCGAGGATGTCGTTGATCAGCTGCAGCAGGTGGCTGCCGCTGGCGTGGATGGTGTCGAGGTGGCGGCGCATGTCCGCCTCGCTCTTGTGGTAGCCGCGACGCAGCAGTTCGGTGAAGCCGAGCACGGCGTTCATGGGTGTGCGGATCTCGTGGCTCATGTTCGCCAGGAATTCGCTCTTGGCCCGGTTCGCGGCCTCGGCCTCGTTCTTGGCCACACGCAGCTCGATCTCCTTCTCCTCGAGCTCGCTGACGTCGTCGAAGCTCACGAGCACCCCGCTGGCCACGTCGGCGGCACCGAGCACGGGCGAGCAGTTCACCAGCACGGTGCGCGGCCGTCCGGTCACGTCCAGCAGGCGGAAGCGTGCGCTGCGCTGTGTCATGCGCGTTGCGAGCGCGGCCTTCCACGGGCGGTCGTCGTCCAGCAGCGCGCCGCCCTCGAGGTCCTCGAAGGGCAGGTCATCGATGCGGCTGCCGACGACGTTCTCCGACGGCCTGCCGCTCAGGAAGCCGAAGGCCGCGTTCGCCAGCATGATGCGCCCCGTGGCGTCGGCCACCAGCAGACCTTCGGCCATGGTGTCCAGCGCGTTGCGCACCCGGTTCGGAATCGCCTGCGACGGGTCGAGCTGCCTCAGCACCCGGCCCAGGTAGAGGTGGAAGCCGAAGAAACACAGTCCCACCACGGCGACCACCAGCAGCATGCGGGGATCGATGCCGGCGAACACCAGCTGGTCCAGCCAGCCCACCGCCTGGAACCGAAGTTCCAGCGTGCCCCACTCGGCCCCCTGCTTCTGGATCGCCACGTCGACCCGCAGGGCCTCGGGGGTCTGTGCAGTCTCCTCGCTGTCGTGCGGTCCGGCCGCCATGACGATGCGTCCGGTGGTGCTGCGCAGACCGACGGAGAACAGCTCCGGGTTGCGGCGTTCCACAAACTCCAGCATCGCCCGCAGCCGCGCGGTGTCGCGGCGCTCGACCAGATCGGCCACCGTGGCGGCGAGCGTTTCGGCGAGCATCACGTGGCCATGTCGCTGCGCGCTCAGCCGATCGGGTGTCAGCCCGACGAAGCCCGCCATCAGCAGCGCGCTGGAGAGCATCGAGCACAGCCCGAGCGTGATGAAGAAGCGGGTGCTGGGGCGGCGGACGGGCAGCCGGGACAGCAACCGTGAGAGCGTGCGTCTCAAGATGACACCTCCTGCGAATACTGCGACCCGTCGCCAGCGGCGGGCGTGGTGGCCGTGCCCGCAGCGGTCGGGCGCGGCTTGGCGAGCGCGGAGCGCGCGCGGCTGAACAGGCGCTCGAGCGGGTCGTCGGTGCCGTCGCCATCCTCGAGTCCGGAGCGCTTCAGGACGGGCAGCGGGTCGAACATGCGCCAGGCCGGCATCGATACCAGCAGGCTTGACAGCAGGGTGCCGCCACGCAGCAGCCAGCTGGCGTAGCCGACGGTGAGCGATCCCGCCACCGCAGCCCCCGAACCCATCACGATCTGCTCGACCTTGGCGTCCTCGCGCGCGGCCTCCTGGGCCTTCTCCAGGCCGGCCATCCAGCGCGCGTCCGCCAGAGCGCTGCGGGCGGCGGCGAGCGCCTCGGCGGTGGGTGCCGGCAGATCACTCCCGGGAAGCGTGGCGGTGCCCAAGGACTGCGTCAGCAGCGCCGGACCCGTGCCGAGCGTGCCCCCGGGGGCGGCGAGGCCCGGCACCGCCGTGCCGTTTCCGCCCACACCCGAGCCTGCGTTGCCCTGCACGTCCTTGACCGCCACGGTGGTCTGGCCACCCTGGGTGGGGTCGATCGCCGTGCCGTCGTCATCGTTGCGGCTGTCGCCCGATTTTGTGTTGCCGTTCGCCGCCTTGGGTCGGCCGCCGGACGCAGGGGTGCGCGGTACGCTCATGGTCATGATGGTGCGCGCGCTGGACCTGGATTCGGACTCCGACTGGCTGCGGCCGCCCGAGCCAGACGCGTCGGACCCGCTGCCGTCGGCACTTGTCGAGGCACTCCCCGAGTTACCCGAGGTGGTGGCGGTGCTGGCCGCTGCGGCGGCCAGCAGCAGATTCCTGTCCGATGCTTCCGCCACTGCATTCACGGTCACGCCGATGGTGGCCGTGGCCTCGCTGAACGCCCGCCGCCCGCCACCTGCGCTGGCGTCTGCCGTGCCGCCATTGACGCCGATGGCGCCATCCCAGGCGCGCAGGCTCAGGCCGGCCACCACCTCGCCGTTCCAGTCTGGCGCGGGCACGAAGCGCACCCGCGCCGTCGCGCCCAGCAGCCGCGCGGCGGCCGGTGTCGGCGTGCCGAACGCGGTCCAGGTCGTGCCGCCATCCCGGCTGTATTGCCAGGTGCCGTGGCTGTTGTCGACGCCGGTCACGGCAATGCCCAGGGTGTCGCCATCGGCGTCGGCCGCATGGCCTGCCAGCAGGGCCGCCACGGTCTGCCCGGGATTGTTCGTCGTGTCCTCGTCGATGTCCGGCAGGTCGTTGGCGCCGCCCAGCGTCGGGGCCCGGTTGATCGCCACCACGGTCACCCCGAGCGGCACCGCGTCGTTCGACCAGGGGCCGGTGCCGCCGGTCGCGGTCGTGATGTCGCGCGCCGCGTCGAACCCGGTGCCCGCCGCAGCGGTGCCGTCGGACAGACGGACCTTGAGCACGCCGGGCATGCCCGCGTAGCCGGACGCCGGCACGAAGCGAAGGCGATAGTCCGCGGGCAGTACCAGGGCTGCTTCGTCTGACACCGTCACGGGGACATCGGCCCAAGCCGCACCATCGGCGGAGTACTGCCAGCGCCCCTGCGTCACGGCATTCGCCTCGTTCTGCACGATGGCCACGGCGCTCAGCGCCGTCGCCCCGGCGCCGTCCGCCGTATCGTCGTAGAGGCCTGCGAACAGCGCCGACACGGTGGCGCCGGCCGGATCGGTCTCGTCACGCTCCACGTCGCCGAGGGCGGCCTCGCCGTCTGCGAGCGGCGCGTCGTTCACGGCGGCGATGTTCACGGTGACCGGGCTGTTGACGGAGAGCGCGCCTCCGGCGCCCTGGGCACCGGTGTTGCCGTCGCTGAAGACGCGGTTGATCTGTGCCGAGGCCGGGGGCGCGTCGCTGGAATTGGCGTAGGCGATCTGGCGCACCGCAGCGTCGAGCAGGGCGGTGGTGGCGGCTGCGTTGAAGCTCAATGACAGCGTGCCGTTGCTGTTGGTGGTGACGGAGCCGATGGTGGTGCCACCGACCACGAGGTTGCTGCCCTGCGTGAGGGCGCCGAGGGTGCCGGTGGCGGAGAACACGTCGCTGGCCTGGGCGCCGCCCTGGCGCGCCACGGTCAGCGTGGCGCCCGCGTAGCTTCCAGCTCCGGCTGCGGCGGCGGCCAGTTCCGGGTCCACCACCGAGCCCAGGGCGTCCAGCACCAAGGGTGCGGCGCCTTCGCTGGTGGCCACCGTGACCGGCGTGGTCGAGGCCAGCCGCGCGACCTCGCTGGCCGACAGGGCGCGCTCGAACAGGTGGATGTCGTCCATCGCACCGCGGAATTGGAGTTCCGAGTCCGGGTTGTTGTTGGAGGAGCCGAGGCGGTAGATGCTCCAGTTGTCGAACTCGAGACGGCTGGCCTGGGCAATGGTGTAGGACCCCCCCGAGGCTCCGTTCACGTACACGGTGACGTTCTGATCGCCCGACCCGAGCGTGTCGACGGTGGCGGCCAGGTGCAACCACTGCTCGGGCTGGATCACGTCGGGCACGATCACCGAGCCGGATCCTGCGTCCGCCCCGGTGTTGTCCTCGGAGTGGAGAATCAGGTCATTCGTTGCCCCCTGTCGTGCCAGCGCCAGCCAGCCGTAACCGGTTCCGCTGGCGAAATCGAACACACGCTCCCAGGGTTGTCCCGTGCCGTCGGTGGCGAAGCGGACCCAGCCGGCGAAGCTGAAGCCCGTCATGGTGTCCGCGCCGGGCAGCGGGCCGAGGGTGACCTGCGGGGCCACGCTGTTCCGCGTGTCCGTGAGCGACAATCCGACCGATCCTGCCGCGGCACCGGGGCGGGCCGCGTCGGTCGTCAGGGTGGCGCTGCCGCTGAGCGACATCGCGGCGCCGCCCGGCACGTGGGAGGCGACCTCGGTCTCGCCCGAGCCCACCCCCTCGAAGTCGTAGGCCGCCGCCGCACCGGCCACCGGGAGCGCACGTGGCGCACCGTTGCCGGGGGCCACGGTCAGCGCCACGGTGTCCGTCTGTGTGGAGAAGGCGGAGATGCCGCCGTTGGCCGACGCGTTGGCGGTGCCGCCGTTGCTGCCCGAGGTCCGGTCCCAGGCGCGGAAGGTGAGACCTTCGTCCACGATGCCGACGTAGCCCGCGTCGGGCTTGAAATAGAGACGGGTGCTCCCATCGGCTGCCAGCAGCCGTGCGGTGGTCGCGCCCGGGGTTCCCAGGGCGGCCCAGCTGCCGCCGTTGTCGATGCTGAAGTACCAGTCGCCGTGGGTGGCGTCGGCCGCGACGATGGCGATGCCCAGCTGCGCCCCGTCGTCCGGGTCGGTGACGTTGTCCACCTGCCCGGCGGGTGAGGCGAAATCCACCAGGGTCGACACCAGGGTGCCCACGGCGCCGGCGGGAACGCCTGCGTTCTTCGTCGCTTCGATGACGGGCGGGGTTCGGCTGTCATCGAGCATCGGGGCGTCGTTGAAAGCGGCGATGTTTACGGTGACGGGGCTGTTGACGCTGAGCGCGCCACCGCTGCCCTGGGTGCCGGTGTTGCCGTCATTGAAGACGCGGTTGATCTGCACCGAGGCCGGCGGGGCGTCGCTGGTGTTGGCGTAGGCGATCTGGCGCACCGCGGCGTCGAGCAATGCGGTGGTGGCGGCGGCGTTGAAGCTCAGCGACAGCGTGCCGCCGCCGTTGGTGGTGAC
>JBEICA010000306.1:0-4242 GCA_040373665.1 Burkholderiales bacterium
AAGGGCGAGTTGACGTAGAACGGCTGCGACTCTGCGGCGTTGGACGCCGATCCGGCGGTCGGGTAGCGGCAGTGGGCGATGCCAGCCGTGCCCTGCAGGTTGCGCATGTCGCGGGTCCGGAACACGTCTCGCACCAGGCCACTGCCCTTGTGCATGTGGAAGGTGTTGCCTTCGCCGGTGACGATGCCCGCCGCATCCTGGCCGCGGTGCTGCAGAACGAGCAGCCCGTCGTAGAGCAACTGGTTGACCGGGGTGCTCGCCACGACACCGATGATTCCACACATGGTGACTAACTTCCTCCGCAGGACCCGCTCCCCGGGGCTGCCGGGTCAGGGGCGATCATATCGGATGTTCGACTTGACGGTGTCCGGCAGCCAGGCACGTGCCGAGAGCGCCAGTTGCTCGAACGGGGGGGACAGCCAGGCGTTGCGCCAGCCAGGCGACGCGGGCAATGCGGTCAGACCTGCCACGAGAACCCCGACGACGACAACCAGAGCTCCCCGGGCCAGACCGAACACCGCGCCGAGGGTGCGATCCATGGGTCGGAGCCCCGTGGCCTTCATGACCTCGGCCACCAGCAGCGCTCCCACCCAGCACACCAGTACGGTGAGCACCACCACCAGGGAAAAGGCCACCGCAAGACGCAGATCCGCCGGCTGGAGCGCAGCGGGGAGAAGCACCGCGACCGACTCGGCGAAGCGTCGCGCCAGGAAGAACGCGAGCAACCAGCCGGCGATGGAGAACACCTCCTTCACCAGTCCGCGCAACACGCCGAGCAGGACGGACACACCGATGATGCCCAGAACCGCGAGGTCGAACCAGGTCATCGCCCTGCCAGCGGGATGACCCTGGGATCCCCGCTCGCGAGCTTCGCCGCAAGCAGCTTGTCCCGTGCCTTCATCGCGGCCTCACGGCTCGGGTAGGGCCCGCCTCGCACACGCACGGTGGCACCCTTGGCGCCCTCGACGCCTTCGAGGTATCCGGTCAGACCCTGGGCGCGCATGCGATCGAGCAGCTGACGGGCATTGTCGCGGGACGAGAAGGCGCCGACCTGGATCACGAAGCTGCCACGCGCCACGTCGGCAGCCGCTTTCGCGGGCGGCTGGGGCGCGCCAGGTGGCGGGAGCTGGGCAACCGCCCTGTCACCGGCACGCGGGGACGACCCCTGGGCGTTTGCCGCAGGCACGGCGGGCGGAGGGGCCGGTGTGGCCACGGGCGGTGAAGGAACGTCCGCCGGGGGCGCTGGGGGAGCCGCCTCGGCAGGCTGTTCGATGGGCGGGCGGGATTGCGCCGCATCCGCGACCGGCTTGTCGATCGGCGGCAGAGGCTCCGCCGTCACCGCCTGGGGCGGCAGCGCCTCGCCAGGGAACTTCTGCTCGACGGGTGGGATGGGCGGCAGGATGACATTGACGTCCTTCAGCGGTGGCGGAGGATCGTTGTCGACGAACCACGGCAGGACCACCACCACCAGCGCGACCAGAAAGATCGCACCCACGAGGCGGCGGCGCGCGCGCTTTCGCAGCTTGAGTTCTTCGTCGGAAACGGCTTGCGGCTGGGGCATCAGTCAGCCGTCGGAAGCGCTCTGGTGGACAGTGCCTCGCCGACGGTCAGGAAGGAACCAAAGATTATGATTCTATCATCGAGCGCTGCGATCGCCCGGGCTGCGGCGATGGCTGCGGCAACGCTCTCATGGGCGCTCACCTCGTCCAGCACCGTGGCGGCGTCGAGGGCAGCCTGCAGTTCCTCCACCGACGCACCGCGCGGGCCGGGAAGTGGCGCGAGATGCCAGTGGTCAACCTCGGACTTCAGCGCGCGCACCACGCCGGCCATGTCCTTGTCACGCAGCATCCCGAACACAGCATGCGTGCGGCCGGTGATCTCCCTCGCCGCCAGCGCCTGGGCAAGGCAGTGCGCTGCATGCGGGTTGTGGGCAACGTCGATCACGGTGACCGGACGACCCGGCAGCACCTGGAAACGCCCCGGCAATGCCACGGTGAGCAGGCCTTCACGCAGCGCCCCGCTGCTCACCGGCAGGCGATCGCGCAGGATGTCCAGGGCGCAGATCACCGCAGCGGCGTTGCCCAGCTGGTAGGCACCGCGCAGGGCCGGATGGGGTAGCCCGGCACGCATGCCGCCAGGACCTTCGTAGCGCCACTGACCAGACTCGGCCACGGCGCGGAAATCCGATCCCGCCACCCGCAGGCCGGCGCCGATCGCGCGGGCATGCGCAAGCAGGGTGGTCGGGGGATCCGGGTCCGCCACGACAGCCGGACGTCCGCTGCGGAAGATACCGGCCTTCTCGAAACCGATGCTCTCGCGCGTCGGACCGAGGTACTCGACGTGATCGATGCCCACCGAGGTCACGATGGCACAGTCGGGGTCGAAGACATTGACTGCGTCAAGCCGGCCACCAAGCCCGACCTCGAGGATGGCGACGTCGACACGGCAGCGCACGAACTCGCGGACGGCGGCCAGGGTGCCGAACTCGAAGTAGGTCAGCTCGACCTCGCCACGCGCCGCCTCGACCTCCGCGAAGCTCTCGCACAGGGCACCGTCGTCCAGCGGACGGCGCGACACGCGCACACGTTCGTTGTAGGCGAGCAGGTGCGGGCTGGTGTAGCAGCCCACGCGGAAGCCTGCGGCATCGAGCACGGCTTCCAGCATGGCGCAGGTCGAGCCCTTGCCGTTGGTACCGCCCACGGTGATGATGGGGAAGTCGGGGACCGGTCCGAGGCGGCGCGCCACCTCGCGCACCCGATCGAGACCGAGCCGGATGGTGCCGGGCTGGCGCCCCTCGATCAGCCGGAGCCAACCGGCAAGATCGCGTTCTTCACCGCGCGGCGGGGCCGGCCGCGTCCCTGAGCTCACGGGCGGACGGCGGGCGGGATGCCGCCGCTCATGCGCCCGGAGGGGGCTGCCGGCCGAGCAGGGACAGCAGGTTGGCGATGCGGTCCCGCAACTCGCGCCTGTCGACGATCATGTCGATGGCGCCGTGCTCGAGCAGGAACTCGGAGCGCTGGAACCCCTCCGGCAGCGTCTGTCGCACGGTCTGCTCGATCACACGCGGACCGGCAAAACCGACCAGGGCATTCGGCTCGGCGATGACGACGTCGCCGATCATGGCGAAACTCGCGGACACGCCCCCCATGGTCGGGTCGGTCAGGACGGAGATGAACGGCTGACCTGCCCGCCCGAGGCGGGTCAGCGCAGCCGTGGTCTTGGCCATCTGCATGAGAGACATGAGCCCCTCCTGCATGCGCGCGCCGCCACTGGCGCTGAAGCAGACGAAAGGCATGCCCTGCTCCACCGCTGTCTGGACGGCACGCACGAAGCGCTCGCCCACCACAGACCCCATGGAGCCGCCGAGGAAACGGAACTCGAAGGCAACCGCGACGACGGGAATGTTGCGCAGGCTGCCCTGCATCGCCACCAGTGCATCCTCCTCGTCGGTCTCGGCCTGGGCCTGATGCAGGCGGTCGGAGTAGCGTTTGCTGTCGACGAACTTGAGGAAGTCCACCGGAACGACCTCGGCGCCGATCTCGAAGCGCCCCTCCGGATCGAGGAACTGGTCGAGGCGCTCGCGTCCGGTGAGACGCATGTGGTGGCCGCACTTGGGGCAGACACAGAGATTCTTCTCGAGGTCGGCGCGGTAGAGGACCGTCTCGCAGACCTCGCACTTGCTCCAGAGGCCCTCGGGGACCGCCTTGCGCGCCGCGCCGGCATTGCGCTTGATCTTGGGCGGCAGCAGCTTCTGCAACCAGCTCATGTCAACGCCTCCTGTATTCCGTACCGACGTGCCGGACCGGTGGCCAGCCGCGCGGATGCTCAGGCATCCATGGCCTCGCGGATGGAACTCACGAGCGCGCCCAGATTCGCCACCACCTGGTCCCGGGGGGAGGACTCGATCTCCTGCACCAGACGACTGCCGATGACCACCGCGTCGGATACGCCGGCCACGGCACGGGCGGTGGCGCCGTCACGGATGCCGAAGCCTACGCCGATCGGCAGATCGACATGCCGTCGGATGGCCGGCACCTTGGCCGCCACTTCGTCCAGGTCCAGGTGGGCCGCTCCGGTGACGCCCTTGAGCGAGACGTAGTAGACGTAGCCGCTCGCCAGCCTGGCGACGTGGTCCATGCGCGCATCCTCGGTGGTCGGGGACAGCAGGAAGATGGAGTCGATGTCGCACCCGCGCAGGCAGGCGGTCAGTTCGCCACTCTCCTCTGGCGGGTAGTCCACCAC
>JBEICA010000060.1:0-15636 GCA_040373665.1 Burkholderiales bacterium
CACCAGCGCCGCCGCCTCCGCCGAGGCCATGAACACCATGGGGCTGACCCGTGGACCGGACTTGCCCGACTCCCCGGTCGGTCGTGCAGCCCACCACGCCGCAGTGGCCAGTACCGCCACGCCGATGGCTGCCATCGGCACGAAACGGCGACTGCGCGCGCGGGGCGTCGAGACAGCTCGCACCGCGGCGAGGCTGGCATCCGCACCATCGAGACCGGCGTTTCGTTGCTCCAGATCCTGGAGCACTCTGTTGATGACGCTCATACCAGCCATGGAATCAGGATGCGGCTGGCCGAGGAGGTGTCGCGTGCCGCCATCATCACCTGTCGGATTCCGACACGCCCCTCGCCACGCGCATAGGTCAGCAGGAGTGCCTTGTGGACGAGGATGTTCACCAGGCGCGGAACCCCTCGACTCGCACGGTAGAGGAACCACAGCGCAAGCGCCGAGAACACAGGCGGGCGGGCACATCCCGCGACCTGCAGGCGATGCCGGATGTACTGACCCAGTTCACGCCGTGCAAGGCGGTCGATGACGTAATGAAAGCCGATACGCTGCCGTAGTTGCCGAACCAGAGGGTTCTCCAGATTGCGATCCAGTTCCGGCTGCCCGACCAGGACGACCTGCAGCAGCTTGCTCTTGTCGGTCTCGAGATTGGACAGCAGCCGCAGCGTCTCGAGGGTTGCCAGCGGCATGGCCTGGGCTTCGTCGATCAGCACCACCGCCCGCATCCCGCGCTGCATCAGGCGCACGAGGGCGCCATTCAAGGCAGCCAGCGACTGGTGGGGGTCATCGCGAGCACTGACCTGCAGGCCGAGTTCGCGGCCGAGCGCCACCAGCAGGCCGCGTGGCTCCAGGAGCGGGTTGGGCAGATAGCACACGACGTACTCGTCACCCAGCGCGGCGAGCACGCGACGGCAGAGCATGGTCTTGCCGGTGCCGACCTCGCCAGTGACCTTGATGAAACCCTCGCCGGTGCGCAGGGCGACCATCAGCACGTTGAACGCCTCCTGATGCGCCCTGCAGTCGTAAGCGAAGGAGGCATCGGGGGTGATCCCGAACGGCGCCTCGCGAAGCCCGAAGTGGCGCCCGTAGATGAGCTCAGCCAAGCGCTGGCCCTCCCGTTTCCATTGTTCGTCGGTCCGGCTCCGCGCAGTCCGTCGCGGAGCGCCCCGCCTCCGCCGCGCCCACGGTGCCCATCCTCGGCAAATGCGGCTCGACGCCCTGACCTCCCGGCCGCCCGTCGGCCTGCAAGGCCAGAACGAGCGGACAGCGCCCGGATGCAAGTGCAGGTTGATTCATCTCGAATTCCCCGGTATCTACCGTTGCGGTGCGTGGCGCCGACACCCCGATCGAGCGGGCGGCAGGCCACGGCTGCCGGAAAGCCCCTTTCAGCGTCGTTAACGACGACCCACCCGCCGACCTTTAGGGGTATTGGGCCGATGCGCGCGGGATCCGCACACTGCGGCTGTGCTGACGGTCGGACCGCGAACCCACGAATGCCACGGAACACCTGCGATGTTCGATGTCATCCTGTTTCAGCCCGAGATCCCCCCCAACACCGGGAATGCCATCAGGCTGTGCGCCAATACCGGCGCCCGGCTGCATTTGGTGGAACCACTTGGATTCCGCATGGGAGACAAGGAGGTGCGCCGTGCCGGGCTGGACTACCACGAAATGGCCAGGGTCACGGTGCACCGCGATCTCGCGACCTGCCTCGAGACTCTGGGTCGGCCCCGGTTGTACGCGCTGACCACCCGGGGGCGACGAAGCGTCTACGACACGGCGTTTCGGCCCGGGGATGCGCTGCTGTTCGGACCGGAGACGCGCGGATTGCCGGACCAGGTGCTGGATGGAGTGCCGGTGGAGTGCCACCTGCGTCTGCCGATGGTGCCGGGAAACCGCAGCCTGAATCTCTCCAACGCCGTGGCGGTCACCGTGTTCGAGGCATGGCGTCAGGCGGGATTTGCAGGTTCAGGAGGCAACTGAGGACTGGCTGCGGCCACTACGGGAAGATGCATCGGTGCCGCTGCCGGATGCCGGCTGTGGCGCCTCAGGGCGTCTCGGGCTTGGCGTCGCGACGCATGAGAGACTCGACCGCATCACCAGGGGTCATGTCGCCATCGAGCAGACGACAGACCGCCTCGGTGATCGGCATGTCGATGGAAAGACGCGATGCGAGACGGCGCACCTCGCGCGCCGTCCCGACACCCTCGGCAACGTGTCCGAGGCCGGCGAGGATGTCCGGCAGCCTCTCGCCACGCGCAAGCGCAAGACCGACGCGTCGGTTGCGCGACAGGTCCCCCGTGCAGGTCAAAATGAGGTCACCAGCGCCGGAAAGACCGATGAACGTTTCCAGCCGGCCCCCCAACGCCAAACCCAGCCGCGTGATCTCGGCGAGACCGCGCGTCATCAGGGCGGCACGCGCCGAGAGGCCGAAGCCCATGCCATCACACACACCCGCGGCGATGGCCATCACGTTCTTCACCGCCCCGCCCACCTCCACGCCGGTGAGGTCTGAACTGGAATACACCCGCAGCCGCGGACCGTGGAGTTCTCGAGCAAGACGCTCGGCGAACGCGGCATCAGGCGATGCGAGAGTGATGGCGGCGGGCAGGCCACGCGCCACCTCCTCGGCGAAACTGGGGCCGGAAAGCGCCCCCCGTGGTACCGCATCGGGCAGCACCTCAAGCGCCACCTGATGCGGGAAAGACGCCGTCTCCGGCTCGAAACCTTTGCACAACCAGATGACCGGAGGAACGCGCCCGCTCCCCGCTACCCGCCCCAGCACGCCGCGCAGCGCTGCGGTCGGCGTGGCCACCACCAGAAGGTCGGCATCCGCGGTCACCGCGGCGAGGTCATGCTCCAGGGCCACGGATTCCGGCAGGGGAAAGCCGGACAGGAAATGGTTTTCCCGGGTCGCCCGCATCGCCGCGCAGTGGGCGGCATCCCAGGTCCACAAGGCTGTCCGGTGACGACCACACTGTGCGAGCGAGAACGCGGTACCCCACGCCCCGGCACCCAGGACGCCGAGTTTCACAGTCCCCAGACCTCCGTTGCGCGGAGGTAGCCGGCGAGTCCATCACGGTGCCGCACGCGCACCCAGCCGCCCGCCACCTCGACGATGTCCAATATGAGGCCCCGCTGCGCGTCGAATACGGCAGGCGCCGCGTCCGTCGCCGCCTCACGCACCGTTGCGGCAGGGCTGGACACAAGCACGCTCCGACGGGTCGTCAGGGCACGCGACTCCACCCAGGCGACGCGTCCGCCATGCTCCCGCACCTTCGTCCAGCCCTCGATGCTCGAGAGCACTTCCACGGGTGACCCCTGGCTGACCAGGAGGATACGTGCCGAATTGACGGAGGGCCCATCGAACAGGACCGCGGGACTCGTACCGACCGCCCGGAACTCGACGGCGCCGACGACCTGCGGCAGCAGGGCGGCGGCAAGGACCGCGGAAAGCCGGCCCGGGAGTCCGGCGCTCAGTGTGACTGCTCCGACGCAGCGGGGGTTGCCTGCTGCCGCTGGCGGTACAGGGCCTCGAAGTTCATCGGCGCCAGGAAAACCGGCGGGAAGCCGGCACGCACCGACATGTCGGACACCGTCTCCCGCAGATAGGGCAGGAGGATGGTCGGGCAGGTGATGGCATAGACCATCTCGAGATCCTGCGCGGGAATGCCTCGCATCAGGAAGATCCCGCCTTGGCTCGCCTCGATCAGGAACACGGTCTTGTCCGATTCCTTGATCTTCGCCGTCACCGTGGCCGTCAGCACCACCTCGTGGAAGTCGTTGCCGATGGCCTGGCCTTCGTTGCGGAACGAAAACTCGAGTTCGGGTTGGGCACGCTCCAGGAAGATCTGGGGCGCGTTGGGGATTTCCACCGAGACGTCCTTGACGTAGATCTTCTCGATGTTGAACTGGGCTTGCGCTGCCTGCTGCTCGGCCATGGACTGACGCTCCGGGGGGCGGTTTCAAAAATGGCCGCTAGTGTAACCCAGCCCGCCTCGGATCCACGTGTGCGTCGCCGGTCACGGGCGCAACGGAACCCGCCGCGTCGTCGGGCCCGCGGCGACCGCTCAGGCATTCGCCAGCAGCCAGCGGCCGAGCGCATTTCCATCCAGCGCGCCCGACACGCGCGCGCGCTCCACCCCGTCGCGGAAGAGGATCAGGGTCGGGATGCTGCGGATTCCAAAGCGACCGGCCAGATCCGTCTCCGCATCCGTGTCGACCTTGCCGAACACGAACCGCCCGGCGTGCTCGCGGGCCGCGCGGGCGAATGCCGGTGCCATCATCTTGCAGGGTCCGCACCACGCGGCCCAGAAGTCCACCACCAGGGGCAGTCCGCTGCGACCCAGGAAACGGTCGAACGAGGCGGCGCGCAGGTCGAGCGGCCGGTCGGCGAGCACGGGATCGTGACAGCTTCCGCAGCGGGGCCCTTCGTGCAGACGCTCCGGTGGCAGGCGGTTCACGGACAGGCAAGTGGGACAGACGACGTGCATTTCGACCTCCGACAGGCGACTGTGGAGATCAGGTGGCGTCCGCCCCTGCGGGATTCAAGGGCGGACTTCGCGGACCCGGTTCAGTCCGTCAGCAGCGGCACCAGGCCCCCCTTCACGGTCCAGCGCGGCCAGATCGTCGAACCCACCGACGTGGCGTTCACCGATGTAGATCTGGGGTACGGTGCGTCTGCCGGTGCGGGCCATCATTTCCTCGCGACGCGCCGGATCGAGATCGACGCGCACCTTCTCGATGTGCTGCACGCCCTTCGAACGCAGAAGCCGCTCGGCTGCGACGCAGTAGGGACATCCCGCGGTGGAGTACATGAGGATGTTTGGCATGGTCACTTTTCCGTCGGCATGCCCGCCTGGGTCCAGGCACCCATGCCACCTTGCAGATTGAACACCTCCTTGAAGCCGGCATCCTTCAACGCCTTGGCCGCAACCTGGGACCGGCTGCCACTGGCGCAGTGCACCAGGACCGGGCGCTCCCGGTACCGTTCCAGTTCGGACATGCGGGTCTTGAGGTCGCCGAGAGGAATGTGGCGGGCACCCGTCAGATGGCCGGCACCGAACTCGCCCTGGGTGCGGACATCGAGCACGACGGCATCGCGGCGGTTGATGAGGTTCACCGCTTCCGCCACGCCGACCTGCGGCACGCCAGACATCATCCTGGCGATGCTCGGCCAAACGACACCGAAACCGCTTGCGACAGCGATAACCACCAGCCACCAGTTGTCCTTCAGGAAACCCACGCAGTGCCTCCAGCTCCGTGACGCCGCCGAGGAACTCCCCGGCTCTTCGTTCAATCGAGCATTCTAGGTCACGCCGTGCCACGCCACCAAGCGCCGTGGCACCGGATCCGGGCAGACCGCCGGCCCGCCCACCCGCCAAGCCGCCCCGCGGTGCAATAGAATCCACGCGGAGTGCGGCACCGGAGCCGCCACCTGAATCTGCCCGAGGGTCCGCCACATGACGTACAAGATCGTCCTGCTCCGCCACGGTGAAAGCCAGTGGAATCGCGAAAACCGCTTCACTGGCTGGACCGATGTCGACCTGACCGAGCAGGGTCGCGAAGAGGCCAGGGAGGCTGGCCGTCTTCTGGGCTCTCTGGGCTTCGGCTTCGATGTGGCCCACGTGTCGGTGCTCAAGCGGGCGATCCGTACCCTCTGGCTCGCTTTGGACGAGATGGACCTGATGTGGCTGCCGGTGCAGCACTCATGGCGCCTGAACGAGCGCCACTACGGCAGCCTGCAGGGATTGAACAAGGCCGAGACGGCGGCCCGGTACGGTGACGATCAGGTCCTGATGTGGCGCCGCAGCTACGACATGCCACCGCCGGCCCTCGACCCTTCGGACCCGCGTTGCGCCGGCCACGACCCGCGCTACGCGAGCCTCGAACCCGGCGAGATTCCGCTCACCGAATGCCTCAAGGACACCGTTGCACGGGTGGTGCCCTACTGGGATCAGGTCATCGCGCCACAGGTGCGTGCCGGGCGCCGGGTACTCATCGCCGCCCACGGAAATTCGATCCGTGCACTGGTCAAGATGCTCGATGGCGTATCCGACGAGGACATCGTCGGGCTGAACATCCCGACAGCGGTGCCCCTGGTGTACGAACTCGACCCGCAGCTGCGCCCGCTTCGTCACCACTACCTGGGCGACAGCGCCGCGATCGAGGCGAAGGTGGCGGCGGTGGCAGCCCAGGGCAAAGCGCGCGCGTGACTGCGGGTTTGAAAGGCAGGCGAGCGATCGTCGGTACGCTCGGGCTGGCACTGCTGGCCATCGCGGGTTTCGGCGCCGGGCCGGCCTCGGCGGCACCGAATCAGGAACTGGATCAGGTGCGTGGCCGCCTGCAGGCCCTGCAGAAGGAACTGCGCGAAAGCGAGGAAAACCGGGAGGAGGCCGCAGACCGGCTGAAGGCCTCCGAGCGGGCCATCAGCGATGCCAACAGACGGCTGCGTGAACTGGGACGCCAGCGCAGGGATCTTCAGCAGGACCTGCGGCGCATCTCCGGGCAGAGCGTGGAGCTCGGCAGCCGTGTCGCCACCCAACGCGACGAGATCGCGCGCATGCTGCACACCCGGTACGTGACCGGCCAGGCCGAACCGTTGCGGCTGGTCCTGGCACGCCAGGATCCGAACCGAGTCGCGCGCGACCTGCACTACCTCACCTACGTGTCCCGCGCCCGGGCTGGCGTCGTGGGAGACCTTCGCCGCAGCCTCACGGAACTTGCCGGTCTGGCCGAGGCGACCCGGGCACGGGGCCAGGATCTGCAGTCCGTGGAGCGGGCCCAGGAAAGCGAGAAGCGCGTGCTCGAGTCCCAGAAGAGCGACCGGCAGCGCGTGCTCGCTTCGGTGTCGGCGGAACTGGCGAAGCAGCGCCGGGAATACGCCACGCTCAAGAAGGACGAGGAGCGGCTTACCCGCCTGCTCGAGAAACTCGCCAGAGCGCTGGCGCGCAAGCCACCGCCCGCCAAGCCGGGACGCCGTGGCAGCGAGCCGGTCGTGGCGAACCGCGAGACGCCCGCGCCGATGCAGGACGGCGCCGCATTCCGTGCCCTGCGGGGCAGGCTGCGACTGCCCGTGGCCGGGGAACTGGCGAGTCGCTTCGGCAGTCCTCCGGGAGACGACGGCTTTTCCCGAAAAGGCGTGTTCATCCGTGCCCGGGCCGGGCAGGACGTGAAGGCCGTGGCCGCAGGCCGCGTCGTGTTCGCCGATTGGTTGCGAGGCTTCGGCAACCTGGTCATCGTCGATCATGGCGATGGGTACATGAGCCTGTACGGCAACAACGAGGCCCTGCTGCGGCAGCCTGGCGACAGTGTGCGTGCCGGCGACGCGATCGCCTCGGTCGGTGCAAGCGGGGGACAGGAGACGCCGGGGCTATACTTCGAGATGAGGCATCAGGGCAGGCCTTTCGATCCCCTGGGGTGGGCACCGCCCCATTGAGTGCAGCCGCGGGAACGGTCCGTGCGTTTTGACATTGAACACCGGGCGCGGGCCGCGGTCGAAATGCGTCCGGAGCCCTGCCCTGGCAGCGCGACCGGGCCTTCGCGGGGCGTGAAGCGGCGACGCCCACCCGGCGCAGGTGCCCCCAACCATTAAGACGTCTTTCGGAGATCCGCATGGTCACACGTGTCAAACAGGTAGGACTGGTGGTGGTGGGCGTCGTGCTCGGCGCGCTCGTCAGCCTGCACTTCTCGGCTGTCGCCCAAAAAGAGCCCGGTCCGCTGCCCGTGGAGGATCTGCGCGCGTTCACCGAGGTGTTCGGCCGCATCAAGGCCGATTACGTCGAGCCTGTGGAGGACAAGAAGCTCATCGGCGAAGCCATCAACGGCATGCTGTCCGGGCTGGATCCACACTCGGCCTATCTGGACGCCGATGCCTTCAAGGACCTGCAGGTGGGCACCCAGGGCGAGTTCGGCGGCCTGGGTATCGAGGTGGGCATGGAGGATGGTTTCGTCAAGGTGGTGTCCCCCATCGAGGACACGCCTGCCTTCCGGGCCGGCATCAAGGCCGGTGACCTCATCATCAAGCTCGATGACACCAACGTGAAGGGCATGAGCCTCAACGATGCCGTCAAGCGCATGCGGGGAAAACCCAACACGCCCATCACGCTGACGATCGTGCGCAAGGGCGACAGCAAGCCTCGGGTCATCACGCTGAATCGGGCGGTGATCCAGATCCAGTCGGTGAAGGCGAAGCTGCTGGAGCCCGGCTACGGCTACTTCCGCGTGACGCAGTTCCAGGAGCACACCGGCGAGTTGCTGGCCAAGAATATCGAGACCGTCTACAAGCAGAGCAATGGTCAGATGAAGGGCCTGGTGCTCGACCTGCGCAACGACCCTGGCGGCCTGCTCAACGCCGCAGTGGCCGTGTCGGCCGCCTTCCTGCCCCAGGGAACCCTGGTGACCTACACCGAGGGACGTACCGAGGACGCGAAGATGAAGCTCACCGCCGTCCCCGAGTACTACTTGCGCGGATCCCGTGAGGACTATCTCCGGAAGCTTCCGGCTGACCTCAAGAAAGTGCCGATGGTGGTGCTGATCAACGGCGGCTCTGCCTCGGCGTCCGAGATCGTGGCCGGAGCCCTGCAGGACCACAAGCGCGCCATCGTCATGGGTACCCAGAGCTTCGGCAAGGGCTCCGTCCAGACCATCCTGCCGCTGGGCAATGGCACCGCCATCAAGCTCACCACGGCGCGCTACTTCACCCCGGCTGGCCGCTCCATCCAGGCCAAGGGCATCACTCCGGACATCCTGGTGGAGGAAGCCACCATCAAGGAATCCGAGGAACAGGGCGTGCGTGTGCGCGAGGCTGATCTCGGCCGGCGTCTGTCCAACCCGCAGGAGAAGGACGGTGCGGCCGCACCGAAGGACGAACCGGCGCGCAACGGTGCCGCCAAGCCTGCCGAGGAGCCCAAGGGCGACGCGCCGCCCGACATCGTTTCCAAGAGCGACTATCAGCTCAACGAGGCGGTGAACCTGCTCAAGGCCCTGAGCATCGTCACCCGCAAGTGAGGGATGCCTGCGACCGGCGGCCGGCACGCGCCCGGCTGCCGTCGCAGCGTTTTTTCGGGCTGCTGCCGTGAACGACGAGCAATTGCTGCGCTACTCGCGTCATATCCTCCTGGATGAGGTTGGCATCGACGCCCAGCAGGCGTGGCTGGATGCACGGGTTCTCATCATCGGGGCCGGTGGCCTGGGCTCTCCGGTGGCGCTGTATCTGGCAGCCAGCGGTGTCGGTACGATCACGCTGTGCGATCCGGACACCGTCGACCTCACCAACCTGCAGCGGCAGATCATGCATCGCAGCGCATCGGTCGGGCGACCGAAGGTGGATTCTGCCCGCGACACGCTCGCTCAGGTCAACCCCGAATCCAGGATCGTCGGCCTGCAGGAACGTGTCACCGGCGCCCGTCTCGAAGAACTGGTCGCCGGGGCGGATGTGGTGCTGGATTGCTGCGACAACTTCACCACACGCCATGCCGTAAACCGCGCGTGCGTGAAACATCGCCGTCCCCTGGTGTCCGGGGCGGGAATCCGCTTCGACGGGCAGGTGAGTGTCTTCGACATGCGCCGCGACGATGCGCCCTGCTACCAGTGCCTGTTCCCGGAAGACACGGAGATGGAGGAGATGCGGTGCGCCGTGATGGGCGTGTTCGCGCCTGTCGTGGGCATCATCGGCGCGATCCAGGCAGCCGAGGCCCTGAAGGTGCTGGGCGGCGTGGGCACGTCCCTGGCCGGCCGCCTGCTCCTCCTCGACGCCCTGACCATGCAATGGCGCCAGGTGCGCGTCCCGCGCGACCCGGGCTGCGCGGTCTGCGGTGCACGAGGTGCGGCGCCCTGACTGCCACGGGCGTGCGTCGCCACGCGGCTGCGCTCAGTGCGACCCGCCGTTGCCGAAGCAAAGTTCCTGGTGGCACAACCGCGCCCTTACCAGAGACTCGTCCGCGAGCAGTCCGTCCTCCGGCCACCAGCGCCCGCCTGCCGCGTTGCGGCGCGCAGCGGCTGCGGCGACGAGCAGTTCCTGCGGGTGCATGACCACCCGCATCCGGTAGTGGCCCATGGCCTTCCTGGCAAGCAGGGTCGACTGACTGACGTCGAAGGTCCAGCCCTGCCCATCGAGGCGTTCCAGAGTGGCCATGATCTCCTCCCGCAGGGCAGGCGCCGCGGGCTGGCTCCCGGCCAGTGGCACGGCGTCCAGTTCATCCAGCGCAACTCCGCGCGCCGCGAGCGTCACCAGCACCCGGCCCATCAGGGCCGACAGCCGTCCCCGGAGTTCCGTCCTCAGGTTATGCCGCACCACCGTCTCGAATCGGGCGGGAAAATCCGAGTCACCGCGGTGATGGGCGAACAACGGTGCGAGCACCTGCGGTTCGCGCTGGTACGTCAGCAGGAACAGTTCGCTCTTCACCGCATCGTCCTGCAATACCACGGCGAAGCGGGCCACCTCCATCAACGGGTCTGGGGGCGGTGCCCGGCGTACGGGTTCCGGTTCGCCCTTCGGCGATTCGCGCAAAGCTTCGAGCAGGTCGTTGGTGGTCTCGGGAGACTCGTCGGTGGACAACTGCTGGGGCCGCATTCGCGGCGGAGGCGGCTTGGGCGGCGCCGGATTGAGAGCACGACGGAAGCCGGGCGACAGCTGCAAGGCGTGTGTCAGGACCTGCTGGTCTGCCTCGAGCACCAGGGGATCGAGGGCATAGCGGTCACGCGCGGACATCGACAGCGCGCGGGCGACCACCGACCGGACAGTCTGACGGGCATCACCGCCGCTCTGCATCGCCGCCAGCAGGCCACGCTCCCGAGCCAGCGCGGCCGGTGGCATTCCGCTGGCTGCATGCCGGGACAGGACGTCCTCGCGATCCCCTTCGGCGCGACACGCGGCCGGCCCAGCCCGCCCGCGCGAGCCGCTCACGCGATTCTCGTCTGCGCCCTCTCCCGCTGCGAACAGCAGAAGGACCCCGGGTACTGCAGCCGTCAGTACCCAGGCGAGGTCTCGACGCCGCGCGCCGCCGGCACCGTTCATCCCGTCACAACAGCAGACCGAGTTGCACGTCCAGGCTGTCCACCGGGCTGCGCTTGAAGCGGCTCTTGGCGAACTGGTGCCATCGCCCGACCACGAATGCCATCACCAGATTGGCCTGGGCGGTCACATCGCGGTCCTCCGGGAGGTCGCCCTGGGTGACCGCGAACCGAAGGGACTGCCGCAATTGCGCCTCGAGACGGTCGTGCAGTTGATTTATCCGTTGCTGCAGTCGCTCGTTCTCGTGGACCAGCGCGTCCCCGATCAGAACCCGGGTCATGCCCGGGTTCTTGGCCGCGAAGCCCAGCAACACCGGCACCACGGCCTGGATCTGGCGCAGGCCGCCAGGCTCCTCACCGATGATCTTGTTGACCAGACTGAACAGCGTCTGCTCGATGAAGGCGATGAGACCCTCGTACATCTGGGCCTTGCTGGCGAAATGTCGGTATAGCGCGGCCTCCGACACCTCCAGACGCGCGGCCAGGGCGGCAGTGGTGATCTTCTCGCCTGCCGGCTCCTCCAGCATGGCCGCAAGGGTCTGCAGAATCTGGAGCTTGCGCTCTCCCCGCTTGCTCGACATGGGCGCCTCCGTGGCTTCTATGACGTCTGTCATTGTAGTGAGCGCCCGCTCATCAGGATATACCCATGGTTGTTACGGTATCGTCCAGCAAACCTCGGGCCCGTGGACGGGTGTCAGATTTCGACGCGATAGCCGGCACGAGGGAAGTGGACACACACCCGCCCCGCCTCGGGGTCATCTCGCCACAGCGCGATGCGCTCGTGGTCCAAGAGCCGGATCACCCCCTGCACCGCGGTTTCGCCACTGTCGGTGTCCGGCACGACGCGGACCATCCGGCCGGGCACCAGCCCCTGCGGGTCGGCGGGATCCGCCGACTCGGGGGTGAGCGGCTCCGCACCGCGGGCGACCGCAAGGGCCTCCTCGGGCGTCATCGGCGAAGGGCTGCCGTGGCCGATGTCACGTACCCTGGCCTCCCAGGCCTCGAGCGCCGGGAAACTGGCCAGCAGGGTCGGTCCGCCGGACCAGCGTCCGCGCAGGAACCAGATCAGGTGGTAGCACGCCGCGTCGGCGACCCCAGGACTCGGGCCCTGGAGGAACGGAGTGCCGGCGCGCAACTGACCATCGATCCAGGCGAACTGGGCCCGCAGCTGGGCCGCGTGATGTCCGATCGTCCCCTCGAGGGCGTCGAGGGAACCGTCGGGGCCGAGGAACAGGCGTGCGCGGTCACGGGCGAAAGCCTCTGGCAGCTGCGCCGCATTGGCGCCGAGCGACAGCCGCACCGCCGTCTCGAACGCGAGATCAGCCCAGCGGTTGACCATCCATCCCAGTCCACCGTCGATCCCCTGGGGCTCCAGGGCCGGAACCGGCTGTCGCCTCTGCAGCTCCCTCAGGATGACGTGGCTGTCGCAGTAGATGTCGGCCCCGACCTGCATGACCGGGGTACGCCGGTAACCGCCGGTGAGCGGCATGAGCAGAGGCTTGGGCGGCACCCGCGGAATCTCGACGGATCGCCACGCCAGGCCCTTGATACCGAGCGCAACGCGAACCTTCTCGGATACCGGGGACGGGGGATAGTGATGCAGGATGATGTCGCTCATGAAGACTCCGGGCCTGGTTCGCGTGAATGATCCATCCATCCCGAAGAAGCCATCACCGTGCCCGGTCCCCCGCCGGGGCAAGACCTCGTCGACGTCAGTGCAGATGCCACAACAGCCGGGGCAGCCGCTCCACCGACCCCACCACGTGGTCGACACCCAGCGGCCGCCTCGACACCCGCCCCACCAGCACCGTGCGCATGCCCAGCCGCTTCGCGGTCACGAGGTTCTCGACACTGTCCTCGATCATGATGCAGCGCCTGGGCGGCAACGCGTGACGTCGCAGGAGGTGCAGGAAGCCTCGGGGGTCCGGCTTGGGCCGGAAGCGCGTGTGCTCGATGGTGAACACACCATCGAACAGGTCGAGAATGCCCAGTACCCGCAACACGGCGCGGCAGTAATGTTCGGGCGAATTGGAGAACACCACGCGCCGCCCGGGCAGGCGCAGCAGCACGCTGCGCAGTGCGGGATGGCCGATCACCAGGGATCGCAGATCCGGAAACTGATGCGTGTGCCAGAGGAAGTGGTGCGGATCGGTGCCGTGATTGCGCATCAGGCCGAGCAGAGTCGCGCCGTAACGGCGCCAGTAGTGCACGCGCAGTTCGTTGGCGCGCGACTCATCCACCGCCAGATGACGGCTGACGTACGCCGTCATGGCCCGGTTCATCCTTGGGAAGATGTGGGGCGACGCATCGTGCAGGGTGTTGTCCAGGTCGAAGACCCAGACGCGATCGGTGTCGCGGACAGGAATCAAGCGTTGTTTCCCTGGGTGATTTGCATGCCTGCGGCGGGCGAGGTCATGATGGGGCGCGGCGTCGCCTGGGCACGCCGCGGAGGATAACCGAGGCCAACGCACCATGACCGGACCCGAAACTCTCGAGACCCTGCGCGACGCGCTGCGCGCCTTCGCCGCCGAGCGCGACTGGGACCAGTTCCACTCACCGAAAAACCTCGCCATGAGCGTGATGATCGAGGCTGCCGAACTGGGAGAGCATTTCCAGTGGCTCCCCACCGGCCAGGACGCCGAGCTTGCTCCCGGGCAGCGCGACCGCGTCGCCCTCGAGATGGCCGACGTGCTGCTCTACCTCGTGCGCCTCGCCGACCGACTCGACGTCGACCTCGCGGCTGCCGCCCGGCGCAAGCTGGACATCAACGCCGAGCGCTATCCCGCGGACCGCGCCCGTGGCCGCGCCACCAAGTACACGGAGCTCTGAGCACCGGGCGCGCCCGCCCTGCGCGGGAAGCGCATGCGCGTTCAGACCTCGCCCGCCCGGTGGCAGGCCACTTCGTGCCCCGGCGCGAGCGCCCGCAGTCCGGGCGCCCGGGCGGCACAATCCGGCACCGCCATCGGACACCGCGTGCGGAAGGTGCAGCCCGAAGGGGGGTCGATGGGACTGGGCAGGTCACCCACCAGACGGATGCGCTCCGTTGCCGGCGCGTCGGGGGATACCGCGGGAACGGCGGAGATCAGGGCACGGGTGTACGGGTGCAGCGGCCGGGTCCAGAGGGTGCGGCGATCCGCCAGTTCGACGATCCGGCCGAGATACATGACCGCGATGCGGTCGGAGACATGCTCCACCACCGACAGGTCGTGGGAGATGAACAGATAGGCCAGCCCGAGCTCGGACTTCAGGTCCATGAGCAGATTGATCACCTGGGCCCGCACCGAGACGTCCAGGGCCGACACCGGCTCATCGCAGATCACCAGCCGCGGCGCCAGTGCCAGGGCGCGGGCGATACCGATGCGCTGCCGCTGCCCCCCCGAGAACTCGTGCGGGTGACGCGCCGCCGCCTCGGGGCGCAGGCCCACCTTTTCCATGAGCCACCGCACCCGCTCGCGCCGCTGGGCGGCGTCGCCGCGATGGTGCACGATCAGCGGCTCCTCCAGGATGCGGCCCACCGACATGCGTGGGTTGAGCGATGCGTAGGGGTCCTGGAAGATCATCTGCATCACCGGCCGCAGGGGACGCAATGCGGCGCGTGAGCGTCCCGCAACCTCCTGGCCATCGAGCCGGATGGCGCCGGAGGTCACCGGCACCAGGCCCATGGCGCTGCGACCGAGGGTGCTCTTGCCGCAGCCGGACTCACCTACCAGACCTACGGTCTCGCCAGGGCCCACCCGCAGGCTCACGCCGTCCACCGCCTTGACCACGGCGCCACGCACCGGATAGTGGACGCGCAAATCGGAGAACTCGAGCAGCGCCTCAGACACGGGCCAGCCCCTCCGCGGCGACAAAGCAGGCGACCGAACGCGAATCCCCGGACGCGGTGAGTCCCGGCACTGTCGCAGCGCAACGCGCCTGCACCCGCGGGCAGCGCGGCGCGAAGGCGCAGCCGGGCGGCATGTCGGCCAGCGACGGCACCATGCCCGGAATCTCGGCGAGCCGCTCCCCGGTGCGACCGGGCGCCGGGATCGAGCCCAGCAGGCCGCGCGTGTAGGGGTGCCGGGGTTCGCGGAACAGCTCCGCCGTCGGTGCCTGCTCCACCACCCGGCCGGCGTACATGACCGCCACGTGCTGGGAGTGGCGGGCCACCACGCCGAGGTCGTGAGTGATCAGCAGCACCGCCATGCCGGTACGCGCCTTCAGTTCGTCGATGAGATCGAGAATCTGCGCCTGGATCGTCACGTCCAGTGCGGTGGTGGGCTCGTCCGCGATGAGCAGGCGTGGCTCGCAGGCCAGCGCCATGGCGATCATGGCGCGCTGGCGCATGCCGCCCGACAGCCGGTGCGGATACTCGCGCAGGCGACGACCCGGCTCCGGGATGCCGACCTGCTCGAGCAGTTCACGCGCCCGTTCCAGGGCCGTGCGCCTGGGCACCCGGCGATGCAGCATGACCGCCTCGGCGATCTGGTCACCGATGGTGAACACCGGGTTGAGCGAGGTCATCGGCTCCTGGAAGATCATGGCGATGCCGGAGCCGCGCACGGCGCGCATCTCCGCTTCCGTCAGCTGCGTCAGGTCGCGGCCGTCGAACAGCACCTTGCCGCCATCGATGGTCAC
>JBEICA010000213.1:0-6232 GCA_040373665.1 Burkholderiales bacterium
CGTCCAACCCGTCGGGCGCGATGTTCCCGGCAGCGCTTCTCCGCGCCGGTCGTGAGCGATGCGCCCAGCCTCGCGGCGGCTGCAGGGGGCAAAACTCAAGACCTGACCCCGAGCCCTGGTGCCTGCACTCCTCGCCGGCAGCATGCGGCCTGATGAAGCTTCCGGGCTAACGCGTCACCCAGCCCCCGCACATCGGGAACACCTGACCCACGAAGGCGCGCGCGGCGTCGCTGCACAGGAAGGCCGCCAGCATGGCGTCCTCCTCGGCTCCGACCAGCCGGCCCAGCGGCACTTCGCGTCGCAGGCGTTCCTGGAAACGCGGGTTGGCCTGGACCTCGGGCGGGAAGTAGGTGGGGTTGTCGACGAAGTTCTGGGCGATGGCGTTGACCTGGACGTCGTGCGGCGCCACTTCGACGCCCAGGGCCTGGACATAGGCCAGCTGGGCGCCACGGGCCGCGCTGTAGCTGGACGCGCGCTTCATGCCGCGCAGGGCCGAGGCGCTGCCCATCACCAGGATGCGGCCCGAGCGGCGCGCGATCATCTGCGGCAGCACGGCGCGGCACAGGCGGGGCAGGGGATCGACCATGTGACGGAACAGCTGCTGCCACTCGGCATCATCCGCCTCGAGTGCCGGGGTGCTGGGCGCGGGCACGGCGAGGTTGGCCACCAGGGCGTCGACGTGGCCTGCCTTGGCCACCAGTTGCGCCGGGCGCGCCGGGTCGTCGAGCGGACCGTCGTCCGCGATCACCTCCGCGCCCAGACGCGTGAAGACCCGGCACAGTTCCGGGCCCATGAACGTGCCGGCCTGGGTGACGAGGATGCGTTTTCCGGTCAGGTCGCACAGCGGCATGGTGGTCTCCGTGTTTCCATGGATGGGCGTGCGTCTGCCTGTGGGTCAGGCCGCCTCGGTGGCTTCCAGCACCACCGGCGGGCCCTCGGTCTTCCGGCGGCGCACCAGCAGCAGCAACGGGATGCCGGCCAGTGCGGCGACCGAGAGCACGCGGAAGTCACCGATGTAGGCGATCAGCGCCGCCTGCAGGTCGATCTGGCGCTCCAGCATCGCCAGCGGGCGGCCGGGTTCCAGGCCGGCCAGCGCGTTTTCGGTGTGCTGCAAGACCTCGCGGTAGGGCGTGACGTGTTCCGTCAGCAGGGCGCGCTGCGCCCCGGCCTGGCGCACGAACAGGGCCAGCGCGGTGGACACCCCGAGGCTGGCGCCGATGCTGCGGATCAGGTTGTAGACCGCGGCCGCCTCCGTGCGGTGCGCCACCGGCACATCCGGGAAGGCGATCACCTGGATGGGCACGAGGATGATGCCGCAGCCCACGCCCTGCATGAAATTGGTCCAGGTCAGCGGCCAGACGCCGACGTCCGCGTTCCAGGTCGACATCTCCGCCGCCGGGAGGGCGATCATGGCCAGGCCGGCGGCGATGAGGATGCGGGGGTCGATGCGGCCGGTGATGCGCCCGCCCACCACCATCGCCAGCAGCATGCCGATGCCGCGCGGCGCCTGCAGCAGGCCGACCGTGTCGATGGGGTAGCCGCGGATGTCCGCCAGGAAGGGGGGCATGAGCACGATGGGCGGCACGGTGAACAACCCGTACATGAAGACGAAACCCAGCCCGAGCACGAAGTTGCGCTCGGTGAACAGGCCGGGATGCAGGAAGGGCTGGCGCGTGGTCAGGCTGTGGGCCAGGAACAGGTAGAACCCGAGTGCCGCGAGGCAGGCCTCGATCACGATCTCCGGCGACTCGAACCAATCCAGGCTGCCGCCGCGGTCGAGCATCAGCTGCAGCGAACCGATCGCCAGCCCGAGCGTGAGGAAACCGAACCAGTCCAGGCGGTGGCGCGGGTTGCGGGCGGTCTCCGGCACGAACATCAGCACCCCGGCGAGGGCCAGCAGGCCGAAGGGGACGTTGATGTAGAAGATGTAGCGCCAGTCCAGGTGCTCGGTGAGGAAACCGCCCAGGGTCGGCCCCAGGAAGGACCCGGACACCGAGCCCGCGCCCCACAGCGCCATGGCCTTGCCGTGTTCCTCCGGCGGGTAGGTGTCGAGGATGATGGCGTGGGACAGCGGGATGATGAACGCCCCGCCGATGCCCTGTATCACCCGGGCGCCGACCTCCACCGCCAGGGAGTCGGCGGCACCGCAGACCACCGAGGCGGCGGTGAACGCGGACAGCGCCCAGCCGAAGATGCGGGTGCGCCCGAAGCGCGTGCTGAGCCCGCCGGCGGTGGGGATGGCGATGGCCGAGGCCACGATGTAGGAGGTGATGACCCAGGCGATCTGGTCCTGGTTGGCCGAGAAGGCCCCCTGCATGTGGGGCAGGGCCACGGCGGCGATGGTCCAGTCGATGGAGTAGAGCAGCGAGGCCACCATCACCGACAGGGTCACCAGCACCGGGTGACGAGCCACCGGCGGCAGGGCCTGGGCCGAGGACGTGCTCACCGGGCGTCAGCCGCCGGCGTGGGCTTCGGCCGGGTGCAGGAAGCGCGGCAGCACGCCGCGGTCGAACAGCCAGCGCACGGTGCGTGGCAGGCCGTTGGCGCGGCCGGTGTCGATCTGCACCGTGGCGGTCATGCCGGCGCGCAGCGGCGCGGCGCCGGGCGCCTGCTCGACCTCCAGACGCACCGGGATGCGCTGCACCACCTTGACCCAGTTGCCGGTGGCGTTCTGCGGCGGAAGGATGGCGAACTCGGCCCCGGTGGCCGGCGCGATGGAGGCCACCACCGCCTTCCACTGCTGGTCGGGGTAGGCATCGACGGTGATCGTGGCCGGCTGGCCGACGCGCATGTGGGTGAGCTGGGTTTCCTTGTAGTTCGCCTCGACCCACACGGTCTGGCTGCTGATCAGGCTGAACACCGGCACACCGCGGGCGACATGCTCGCCGACCTGCAGCTTCATGTTGCTCACCACGCCGGCGGAGGGGGCACGCACCACCGTGCGCGCAAGGTCCGCCTGGGCGGCGTCCAGCGAGGCCTTGGCCTCGAGGTAGCGCGGGAAGCGCTCCACCGGCAGGTTCGGGTCGCCGGCGAGGCTGGCCACCACCCGGCTGGTGCGCTCCTGCACGCTCACCAGGCGGCGTCGCGCCAGTTCGAGGTTGTGGCGCGCCTCGTCGTGGGCGTCGGCCCGGCTCATGCCCGCCTCGCGCAGTTTCTCCTGGCGCTGGAACTGCCGGGTCAGGAAGGCGATGCTCTCCTCGGTCTCCTCGGCTTCGCGCAGACTGGCGCGGTACTCGGCGCGCAGCGACTGCACGTCGGTGCGCACCACCTCCATCTGGGCGCGCGCCCGGGCGATGGCGATCTCGAAGGGCTGGGAGTCGATGCGCAGCAGCACCGTGCCGACCGACACGGACTCGTTGTCCCTGACCGGCACCTCCACCACCCGGCCGGACACCTCGGCGCTGACGGCCACGATGTCGCTCTTGACGTAGGCGTTCTCGGTCTCGGCGATGCGCCCGCTGCGGGCATAGACGCCGAGGCCGACGAAGGCCGCAACGGCCGGCACGACCAGCAGGAGCAGCAGTCGCAGGACGAACCGGCGACCCGGAAGACGCAGCCGCAGCGTCATGCCGCCTGCTTCGCCGACGCCCGGCGCGCCGGGCGTGAGGCGCCCGCCGCCTCCATGCGCGAGAGGTTGGCCTTGATCGCCAGCAGCGTGTCGACGAAGACCTCGCGACGCTCGGCGTCCAGCCCGGCGAGGGCATCGCGCCTGAGCTGGGCGGCGGCGGCGCGCATTGCCTTCAGGGCCGGCTCGACCTCCTCGGTGAGATGGATGCGCTTGGCGCGGCGGTCGAGCGCGTCGGGCTCACGCCGCACCCAGCCTTTCTGCTCCAGACGGTCGAGCAGCCGCCCGAGCGTGGGCTTCTCGATCTCGAGCAGGTCGGCGAGTTCGGACTGGGTGAGGCCGCCGTTGCGGAACAGGTGGTTCAGCACCCACCACTGGGAGCGGGTGAGGCCGAGCGCCCGCATGCGGCGGTCGAAGGTGGTGCGCATCAAGCGCGCGACATCGTTGAGGATGAAGCCGAAGTTGCGCGACAGGTCTTCCTGGAACATGAGCCGGATAATAGTTGCCTAGCTTATCAAGGGCAAGGCGTGAGCCGGCAAAAAAGGCAAAACGGTCGGGCTCAGCGCGCGCCGGTGTCCAGACGCCGGCGGATCTCGTCCCGGGTCTCGCGCGCCGTCGCCTGGTGGGGGCCGGCGAGCGTCACGGCGGACTCCGCCAGGCCGAGTGCCTCCTCCAGGCGCCCGTCTTCCGCCACCAGGTGGGCGAGATTGTTGAGCAGGGCGTCCGACCGGGGGTGGTATTGCAGCGCCTGACGCAGGGCCGTCTCGGCGCCGCCGCGGTCGCCCTGGGCGTGGGCGACGTTGGCCAGCCCCACCGCCAGGGTCGGATCACCCGGCCAGGGCGTGAGCCCCGCCTCGTAGGCGGCGCGCGCCTCGGCCAGCCGGCCGAGGCGCTCCAGGGCCACGGCCGATTCCGTGTAGGGTTCGCGCGGGACGCCGACCGGGAGTTGTCCGGGGCGGAAGGCGATCATGGCCCAGTGGCCGGAGCGGGCCCAGGTGTGCTCGAAGGTGCGCAGCGACAGCACCTGGCGCGGTTCGCGGCCGGAACGCAGGGTGATGGTCCTGCGCGGGCGGTCGAAGCCGATGACCACGGCGTAGTGCCACATCGGGACCCACTGCAGCGACAGGTTCTGCAGCACCACCACCGGCATGCCGGCGGCGACCTGCTCCATCAGCCCTTCCAGATCGGGCGCGGTGCGCAGCGCCATGGCGCCTGCGCGCCGCGAGCCGCCCAGCATGTCCAGGGGCAGACTGCCCTCACGGGCCGGGAGGTAGACCGCGGGGGCGAGGCCGTCGGGCGTCGCGGTGATGCCGGCGGCGCCGAGCACCGAGGCCAGGGCGGCCGGCCCGCAGTGGTTGACTTCCTGGGGGTGGAACGGGGTGGACTCCAGCGCGACGCGCTGGGGCAGGGCGGCGGTACGCGCCGGATCCAGCCGGGGGCTGGCGCAGCCCACCGCCAGGAGCAACACCAGCCCCAGGGACGTGCCCGCGCGGGCAGCGCGTCCCGGGACGGGTGAGCGCGGGGGCTTCAGTTCTTGGCCGGCTTGGTGAAGGAGAACACCTTGGTGTAGCCGAGGATGTCGGTGACCAGCAGCACCAGGAACACCAGCACGGCGGCGGTGATGATGGTGCCGAAGGCGTCGCCACCGGCGGGCAGCGTGTCGAGGCGCTGGGACAGGGACCGCACTTCGTCGTCGCTCATCGCATCGACCCGGGCCGCGGCCTCGGCCGGCGCCACGCCGAGGCGCTGCATCTGGGACGCCACGTCCTCACGCGTCAGGAACGACCGCACCCGGGCGCGCGCATCGTCGGCCGTCGTCGTGGCGGACTGCACGGCCGGTGTGCCGATCATGGCGGCCTGGACCGCACCGACGAAACCGAAATGCGCGGTGCTGAGGATCAGGACGGCGGCGATGGTCTTGCGCAGGGATTGCCACATGGCTCGGACTCCTTGGTTTGAAAGAGGGCGGTTTGCCGAGGCTACCGCATCGTGCGCGTGAACGGAAAGATGCGGGTGATGCCGAGGACATCGGTCATGACGAGGGCGGCGAGGATGAACACGGCGACACCGAACACGCCGCGGCCGGCCGGCATCGCTTCGAGTCTCGCGCAGGCTCCGGCGTCGCTTGCGGCCCAGACACAGAGGCGGGCCGCGGCTTCGTCGGGCGTGATCCCCATGCCGACCAGGGCGTCGCGCAGATCCGCGTGCCGGGTGGCGTCGTCCAGGGCGGGACAGGCGCGGGTCGTCACCGTGTCCCCGGTGGCCACCATTGCGCCTTGCGCGCTGCCCGCCACGCTCAGGTGCAGCAGGCTTGCGACCAGCAGCGCCGCGAGGCGGCGATCGGAAGTTCGGATCATGGCGTTGCCTCCGTGTGTCGGTGGGGTCGGGTCATCGCCCGAAGGTTAACCCGTCGGCGGGCTGCCGTGTCCCCGGGGATTCACGCGTCGAAGGTGACCTGGGCGCTGCCGAGCACGCCGAAGTCCGCCACCACGACCTGGCCGCTGCGCACTGCCACTGGCACCAGGCAGGTCCCGGTCGTGACGATCTCGCCGGCGGACAGCGGCGTGCCGAAGCGGGATAGGCGGTTGGCGAGCCAGGTCAGCGCGACCCGCGGGTCGCCCAGCACGTTGCGGCCGGCGCCGGTCCCGACCTGCACGCCGTCGATGC
>JBEICA010000175.1:0-7239 GCA_040373665.1 Burkholderiales bacterium
ACCCACAAGAACCCCTTTTCCGCCCTCAGTCAAGTACAAACTAGCGGAGCATGTTTCACTCCTCTCCGCTCTTCAGAAGGCCCCGCGGCCGGAGCCACAAGATCCCTTTTTCGGGACGCAGGACCGAAAAAACTTGCGGCGCAGGCTGATCTGCGCGCAGCGCAGGTCAAGCGCAGCGGGCCGCAGCCACAAGATCCCTTTTTCGGGACGCAGGACCGAAAAAACTTGCGGCACAGGCTGATCTGCGCACAGCGCAGATCAAGCGCAGCGGCCGGAGCCACAAAAACCCGACCTTTTCGGGACCTGATGCCGGGAAAGGCGTTGACCTGGCTGTGCGGGCGGCCCCGGGTGAGGCGCAGGTCGAGCCCAACGCACCGCCATTCCCGGTCGGACCCCACCAAACAAAAGGCCGACTCCTGAAGGGAGTCTGCCCTTGGAACCTCGCCGTTCTTCGGCGATGGCTCAGCGTGCGAGTTGGGCGAAGTGACGGACGACCTGGCGCAGCGCGACGTCCGGCGAGCACACCGCGTTGAAGGTCACCAGCTCTTCCGTCGACACCGGCTTGGCCATGTGACGCTCGCCGCTCTCGGAGTCGGCCCACACGATCTTGCCGTCACCGAGGTTGCCGCTGTAGAGCTCCCACGACTCCATCCCCACCGTGCGGCTCGCGCAGTCGACCGCGTAGCGCACCTTGGCCGAACGGTGCGGATACAGCGCCTCACCGGTCTGCGCGTCATCGCCCAGCGTGACCACCCGCTCGTAGCTGCGCAGCACCGTCACCGCCGTCAGCGACGCACCCTCGACATAGGACGCGCGGTCCAGGAACGTACGCTCCGCGCCCGAGGCCGGAACGACGATCCAGTCGGTACCGGCGGCGGCAAGGGAAGAGTAGGCAAGTACGGCAGCGGCGATCAGGGTTTTCATGTTCGACTCCAGTAAGGTTGAAGGCAGGAAGAATTTGATGAGTTAATCCTACGCATGTCCTGTACATCTGTCAAAACACTTTTTTAAGTACAGACGATGTACACACCCATCACCTCCCCTCCAGCACCACCCCCTCGAAGGCAAGCACCCGCTCCAACCCCGCCTCCACCAGCCCCCTCGCAGCCGCCGCCATCCGCTGCAGTTCGCGGTGGATGTGCGCGTCGGCAGGACTGCGGTGCTCACACTCCCCGCTGTAGCGCTCGAACGCCACCAGGCTGGAGATCAGATCCGCCAGATGCCGCGGACACTCGCAGGCGATGCTCGGCCTGAGCGCCACGATGGCCGCCAGCTGCTCGGGCGTGAACCGCCGCACCCCACCAGCCGCCAGACCCTCCCGCGCCGGCACCGCCCCAGCCTCCACGACCGAGGCACACGCCCGCCCCAGCGCCACCGGCTCCACCGGCCCCTTGATGCAAACCACCCCGAGCGCCTCGACAGCAGCAATGGCATCGCGCCCAGCAAACGCATGCACCACCACCGCACCCAGCGCCCCAGAGCGCGCGATCAGACGCGCCACGACATCCGCCGCCCCCGGATGCAGGGTCGGCATGTCGATCACCACCACCCCGCCAACCGCCTGCCCATCCCCCAGATCCTCGGGCGCAGCGACGACCACCGCCCCCTCCAGACCCGACGCCCTCGGCTCGCGCAGAACACGCGCCGCGAGCCCCTGCCCCACCACCAAGACCGGCGCCGCACCGGCAGCCGCCACAACCCGCGCAGCCGCAACCGGCTCGCGCACCGGTGACCCGGTCGCCTCCTTCAGCGCCTCGAGCTGCCGGTCGTCCAGCGTCGCGATCGAGCCGACCGCATGACCAGCATCGACCAACGCCTTCACCATCGCGATTCGCCGGATCTCATCCCGCGAATAGAGCCTGTTGCGACCACCCGCACGGTTGGGCTTGACCAGCCCGTAGCGCCGCTCCCACGCCCGCAGCGTCTCCTGCGCCACCCCAGTGAGCCGGCACACCACCCCGATCGGAAAGCCCGGCTGGCTTCCGTCCATCATGTTTGTGTCCATGTTCAAGTCAGTGTTACGTGTTCATGAATTGTACATCGTCAATGCGACAACGGGCGACTGCCGCGGTCTGACATCGGCACAGGACCATGCGAATGACAGGATCTCCCCCGTTCATCGGGGTGTGAGGGCCGCTCCCTGTCCAATACGGCCGATGGCCACCGTCATCTGCGCCTCCCGGAAGGGCACTTTGCGGACTGCCGCACCAGCCGCCCGTCCCTGGAATGGGCCGGATGCCTTGCGCCGATGCCACCGCCTGGTGAACCATGCGCGACACCCGTATCCACCAGACCCGAACCGGCATGATCTCCACACCGACCCAGCGAGCTGTCTCCGCCGTGCTGAGCCGCGGCCCCGTCATCCCGGTCCTGGTGATCGACGACGCCAGCCAGGCAGCGGCGCTGGCGCGCGCCCTGGTGGCGGGCGGACTGGATGTGCTGGAAGTGACGTTGCGCACTCCGGCGGCACTGGAGGCGGTGCGGCGCATTCGCGAGGCGGTACCGGAGGCTGTCGTCGGCGTCGGCACGGTGCTGGAGGCGGGACAACTGGAAGAGGCACACCGGACGGGGGCGGCGTTTGCCGTGTCGCCAGGGGCGACGGCGAGGCTGCTGGATGCGGCCTGCGGACATCCCATGCCGCTGCTGCCGGGCGTGGCCACGGTGTCCGAGGCCATGGCGCTGCGGGAGCGCGGATACCACCACCTGAAGTTCTTCCCGGCCGAGGCGGCGGGCGGTGCCCGCTTCCTGGCCTCGCTGGCTCCGGTCATCGGCGACCTGCGCTTCTGCCCCACCGGCGGTGTCAACGCCACTAATGCCCCGGCCTATCTGGCCCTGTCGAACGTGACCTGCGTGGGGGGTTCGTGGATGGTGCCAAGGGAACGCGTGGTGGCGGAGGACTGGGCCGGCATCACGACCCTGGCCGCCGCGGCGGCCGCGCTGCGGAGCGCGCAGGAAAGGTCTGCCCAGCCCGGACATGCCACCAGGCTTCGGGATGGCGGCGAGGCGTTCGCACCCGGGCCGACCTGAAGAGACATTCGCGCGCGTCGGTCAGGCCTTCCCCCGGCGATCACCACGTGTCCACCCACGGACGCCGCCCGGTGGTTCCGCCCGCCTCCGCCGGTGGCAGGCTGCGGAGGGCCTCGACGATGCGCTCGCGCGTATGGGCCGGGTCGATGACGTCGTCGATCTCGAACAGCGTGGCTGCGTTGAGGGCCTCGCCGCGGGCATGGGCCTCGGCGACCATGCGCTCGAACGCCGCGGCGCGCTCGGCCGGGTCGGCGATGGCCTCGAGTTCCTTCCGGTAACCCAGCCGGACCGCGCCTTCGAGATTCATCGGCCCGAACTCCCCGGTTGGCCAGGCCACGGACAGCACGGGGCGATGGAAGCTGCCGCCGACCATGGCCTGGGCGCCGAGACCGTAGGCTTTGCGCAGCACCACCGAGACGATCGGCACCCCGAGATTGGCCCCCACCACGTAGAGCCGGCAGCAGTGGCGAACCAGGGCCGTGCGCTCGGCCTCCGGGCCCACCATGTTGCCCGGGGTGTCGCACAGCGAGACCACGGGCAGCCCGAAGGCGTCGCACAGCTGCAGGAAGCGCGCGGCCTTGTCGGCGGCCGGCGCGTCGATCGCGCCGCCCAGGTGCATGGGGTCGTTGGCGATGACGCCCACAGGCCTGCCCTCGATGCGCGCCAACGCGGTGACCATGTTGGGCGCGAACGCCGGCCGCAACTCGAGCACGGAATCCTCGTCGGCGAGGGTGTGGATCACGGGGCGGACATCGTAGGCGCGCAGACGATTGGCCGGCACCAGCGCGCGCAGGCGGCGCTGGTCGGCGCAACGCCAGTGTGCCAGGAGCCCCTGGAAATACGACAGGTAGCGCCGCGCCACGCGCACGGCCCCGGCCTCGTCCTCGACCACGATGTCGATGACACCGTTGGGCTGCTGGACCCGCACCGGGCCGACCTCGTCGGGATGAAACACGCCCAGCCCGCCGCCCTCGATCATGGCCGGCCCGCCCATGCCCAGCGAGACGTTGCGGGTGGCGATGATGACGTCGCAGCAGCCGGCCAGCACCGCGTTTCCGGCGAAGCACCGGCCCGACACGATGGCCACCAGCGGCACCTTGCCCGAGAGTTGGGCGAAGCGCGTGAAGGCAGGGATGTGCAGGCTGCCGGCATGGGTGGTGTCGATGTCGCCGGGCCGGCCTCCGCCGCCCTCGGCGAACACCACCACCGGCCAGCGCTGCCGCGCCGCCAGTTCGAACATCCGATCCTTCTTGTGGTGGTTGACGGTGCCCTGGGTGCCGGCGAGCACGGTGTAGTCGTAGGCCAGGACCATGCAGCGCGCGACAGCGTCCGGAAAGCGGTCTCCGTTGATCCGCCCGGTGCCCACCACCATACCGTCGGCGGGGGTGCGATCGATGAGTTCCTGCAGACTGCGCCGGGACCGCTGCGCGGCGATGCCCAGACCGCCGTACTCCTGGAAGGATCCCGGATCGCAGAGGTCCTCGATGTTCTCTCGCGCCGTACGGGTGCCGCCGCCATGACGCCGCGCCACGGCCTCGGGCCGGGCGGCGTCGAGCAACTTCATGCGGCGGGCGAGCACCTCGGCGAGGTCGGGCCGGATCAGGTCCGGATCCTCGGCCGGCATCTCTGCCGACGGTGCCGCCCCCGCAGCATCACCCTCCAGTTCGGCCAGGCACTCGCCCTCGACGACCGTGGCGCCGGCAGCGACGAGCAGCGAGCGCACACGCCCGGCACCGGGAGCAACCACCGGGTGCTGCATCTTCATGGCCTCGACCAGTCCAAGGCACCGGCCGGCCTGAACGATGTCGCCGGTGCCGACCTCCCAGGCCACGAGCGTCCCGTGCAGGGGCGATACCACCGCGAGCATCCCCGGTGTCGGGTCGCGCCGGGTGGCCGTCGCGGCTGGCGCGCCGGCGGCACCACCCGGCCGGGCAGGCCGTGAGACGGCCGGGCGACCACTGCCGGCGGCGTGGAGCAGGGCGGCCAGATGGTCCTCGACGAAGGTGGTGTGCACCTCGCCCCGGGCCAGCTCGGGCCGTTCGAGCAGGGCCGCGAGCAGCGCTGCGTTGGTATCGACGCCCTCGATGCGGAACTCGCCCAGTGCGCGCCGCGCCAGGCCGAGCGCGGCGGCGAAGTCGCCGGAGCGCTCGTGCACGACGAGTTTGGCGAGCAGGGAATCGTAGGCGGTGCTCAGTGCGAGCCCGCCATACCCGTGGGTGTCACAGCGCACCCCGGGCCCACCCGGGGGATCGAAGGCCAGCAGTACGCCGCCGGCCGGCAGCACCCGGCCGTCGGCCGCGAGGCGCTCGGCGTTGATGCGCACCTGGATGGCGCAGCCCCGCGGAGCCGGCGTGTCGTCCGGATCGAGACCGGCATCGGCCAGCGTGGCGCCACCGGCCAGCAGGAGCTGGGCGCGCACGAGGTCGATGCCGAACACCTCCTCCGTGACGGTGTGCTCGACCTGGAGGCGCGGATTGGCCTCGACGAACGCGCTGCCGCCAGCCGACACGAGGAACTCGAAGGTGCCCAGCCCCTCGAGTGCCGTGGCGGCGCCCAGCGCGAGCGCGTGGGACCGCAGTGCGGCAAGGGTCTGGGGTGCGAGATGCGGCACCGGCGCCACCTCGACGAGTTTTTGCCGGCCGCGTTGCAGGCTGCAATCGCGCTCACCCAGCACGGCCAGACGCTGCCCGTCGCCTGCCAGTTGCACCTCGATGTGGCGGCACCCGGGGAGGAGGGTCTCGGCGTAGAGGGTATCGTTGCCGAAGGCGCGCAGGGCCTCGGCTGCGCACTGGTCGATGGCGGCATCCAGGTCCGCGACGCGATGCACCGGCCGCATGCCGCGCCCGCCGCCGCCGGCCACCGCCTTGACCATCACGCCGACGGCACCCTGCGCCAGTTCGTCTGCCAGGAATGCGCGCAGCGACTCGCGGGTCGCCGGACCCGGCGTACCGCGGGTCACAGGGACACCCAGCGACGCGGCGAGCGCGCGGGCGCGGGTCTTGTCGCCGAAGGTGTCCAGCGTGTCGGGAGCGGGGCCGACAAAACACAGGCCAGCCTCGCGGCAGGCGCGGGCGAAGCCGGCGTCCTCGCTGAGGAAACCATAGCCGGGGTGCACGGCGTCGCAGCCATGCTCCCGGGCCACGCGCACCAGCGCCGCCGCATCCAGGTAGGCTGCCGGCCCGGCGGCCGCGAGTGCGACCACGCGATCGACCCGGCCGGCATGGAGCCCGTCCGGCTCGTCGGCGGCATGCACGCCGACCGTGTGAACTCCAAGGCCCGCGGCGGCACGCGCGACACGGATGGCGATCTCGCCGCGGTTGGCGATGAGCAGTCTGCGGATGGCCATGGTCGCCTCGTCGGGTCGCTGAAAGCGCGGCGGGCCGCGCGGGCGCCCAGACTACCGGATGCGCGTCGGCGCTCACCCCCGGGGTGTGTCCATGGGCGGCGCGATCGCGGCGCACCACCACGCCAGCCGCCCGGGCCGGGGTTGACAGGACCCCGCACCCCCCCGAGCATGCTCAGGGCCTGTTCATACTAAGGACGCCATTGCGAACGGGCCCCAGTCGATCGTCGTCACGCGGAAGGTCGCGGTCGACAAGCGCGCGCGAGCCCGCCCCCGGTCGGCAGGGACGGCGCACAGCTGGCCGGCCTTCCATCAACCCACAGGAGGATTCATCGCATGCGCGTCGCTTTCATCGGTCTGGGTGTCATGGGCTACCCCATGGCGGGGCACCTGCTCAGGAAAGGCGGTCACGACGTGACCGTCTACAACCGCTCGGCTGCCAAGGCGGCGCAATGGGTGGCGGAATACGGCGGCCGCAGCGCGCCGACGCCGCGCGCCGCGGCCGAGGGCTGCGACCTGGTGCTGATGTGCGTGGGCAACGACAACGATGTACGTACCGTCAGCCTGGGGCCCGAGGGCGCGGTCGCCGGCATGTCGGCCGGCGCGATCCTGGTGGATCACACCACGGCCTCGGCGGTGGTGGCGCGCGAGCTCCACGCCGCCTGCAAGGCCGTGGGGATCGGGTTCGTCGACGCGCCGGTGTCGGGTGGCCAGGCCGGCGCGGTGAACGGTCAGCTCGGCATCATGTGCGGCGGCGAGGACGATGTGTTCGAACGTGCCCGGCCCGTGCTCGAGGTGTACGCCAAGAGTTGCGTGCTGATCGGCGCACCGGGCGCCGGCCAACTCACAAAGATGATGAACCAGATCTG
>JBEICA010000295.1:0-4521 GCA_040373665.1 Burkholderiales bacterium
ATTCGACCCTGCTGCTCTGGGTGGTTGTGCTCGTTCTGGGCGCGGTGGTGTTTGGGATGGTCCGCCAGATCGGGGTCCTGCATGAGCGTGTCGCGCCCATGGGCGCGCTGGCGAACGACCGCGGGCCCGAGGTGGGCGAGATGGCGCCCGACATGAAGATCGCCGGCATGGACGGTGGTCTGGTGCAGATCGGCGGCCCGGTGCCCGGCGGCCGCAGCCGGCTGCTGCTGTTCGTCTCTCCGAGCTGCCCCATCTGCAAGAAGCTGCTGCCCATCGCACGTTCGTTCGCCTCCGGCGAGCGTCTTGACGTGGTCATCGTCGGAGATGGCGACGTTGCGGAGCAGCGCGAGATGATCCGTGCCAACGGCCTCGAGGGAATCCCCTACGTCAATTCGCCGCAGGTCGGCATGGCTTTCCAGGTGGGAAAGCTGCCCTACGCGATACTCATCGACGAGGACGGCGTCATCCGCGCCAAGGGCCTCGTCAACAGCCGCGAGCATCTGGAGAGCCTGGCCATTGCCAAGGAGACGGGCTACGGATCCATCCAGGCGTACCTGAAGGCGCGCGGTTTCATCAAGGACGACACCGCGCCCACGAAGGAAGCGGCGTAGGGACACGAGGGAACTAGACAGGAGAACCGGTCATGGTGATGCAAGCGATCGACAAGCTCTTCGAGCGCATGAGCCGCAAGACGGCACAGAGGATCTCGCGACGCAGTTTCGTCGCCAACGTCGGTGCGGCGCTCGCCGGTGCCAGCCTGTTGCCGGTGCTGCCGGTGGCGCGCAAGGCGCAGGCGGCCGAGGACCCTGGCGTCGAGTGGGCGAAGCGCGTTGGCGCGCAGACCAACGATCCGCGCGCCTGCAACTACTGGCGGTATTGTTCCAGTGACGGATACCTCTGCTCGTGTTGCGGCGGTGGGCCGGCCACCTGTCCGCCCGGATCCTCACCCTCGCCGACATCGTGGGTCGGCAGCTGCCTGAACCCGGACGATGGCAAGATGTACCTCATCGCGTATCGCGACTGCTGCGGCAAGGACTCCTGTGCCCAGTGCGCCTGTCTGGGCACGGCGGGCGAGATGCCGACCTACCGTCCGCAACTGAACAACGACATCATCTGGTGTTTCGGCGGCAGCTCGATGATCTATCACTGCTCCAGCGCCGCCATCGTCGGCCAGGTCTGAGGTATCGGTTGGAGACGCGCCGGGGTCGGGCGGCAGGCGCGGCAGCGCTTGCCGCGCTTGCCCTGGCGCCCTCGCTCGTCGGCGCGGAGGGCGTGGATCCGGCTTCCGTGCCCGACGTCCTGGTGCGCGAGAACCGGACCGTTCTGCCGCGCGTGAATGGCGCAGCGGAGGATTACGCCCGGCACTGTCAGGGTTGTCACGGACACCTCGGCGTGTCGGTGACCGAGATGCCGCGGCTCCGGGATCGGGTCGGTTACTTCCTCCACACGCCCGCGGGGCGCGCCTACATCGTGCAGGTCCCCAATGTCCTCCAGGCGCATCTCTCGGACGAGCGTCTTGCCGGCATGCTGAACTGGGTGGTGCGGGAGTTCAGCGCCGCACAACTCCCCGCGGGATTCGCACCCTACACGGCGGATGAGATCGCCACCCTGCGCACCGAGCGCATTCCCAGCGTTCCGGTCCGGCGCCGGGAGGTGGTCGAGGGGCTCGTGCACGCCGGGGTGGTCGACTCTGCCGAAACGCTCGCCTTCAGCTTTCAGGCCGGCCGGTACTGACCGTACACCGCCTTGGCCTCCATGGTTCCGATCACACCTCCGCCTCTGCCTGCGCGCCGCAGATTCCTCCGGTCCACGGGGGTGCTTGCGCTGCCACTGTCGCTGGCGGGGCTCGGGCGGGCGCTCGGCCAGATGCCGGAAATGCCGCCGGTGCCCGAGGTCCCGTTCGACCGCAGCGAACCCGGGCTGGCGCGCGGGCGGATCACCGCCGCGCCGGGCGCCGTGCAGATCGACGGTCGGACGGTCCAGACCGTCGCGTACAACGGCGTGTTCCCCGGCCCCCTGATGCGTGTGAGGGAAGGGGAGACGGTGCAACTGCGGTTCGACAACCGGCTGGCCCACGCCTCGAATCTGCACTTCCACGGCCTGTCCATTCCTCCGGGCGGGCGGGCCGACAACATCTGGATCCAGGTCCCGCCGGGCGAGAGCTTCGACTACGAGTTCACTGTCCCGCGAGGTGATGCCGGTCTGCACTGGTACCACCCGCACGTCCACGGGTACACGGCGCGCGCGATGTTCGCCGGACTGGCCGGGCCGATCCTGGTCGAGGGTGAGCGCGACTTCGAGCGCGAGCTCGACGCCGACGACCGCTTGCTCGTGCTCAAGGACATCTCTCTCGACGGTGACCGGGTGCAGCCGCACCGTTCGGCGGAGTGGTCCGTGGGCAAGGAGGGCGAGCTGCTGCTGATCAACGGGGTGCGGCGCCCCGTGTTGCGGGCCGCGCGTTCCCTGCAGCGCCTGCGCCTGCTCAACGCGTCGAACGCGCGCTACTGGCGCCTGCGGCTCACTGCCGACCAGCCCTTCATGGTGCTCGCCCATGACGGCCGGTACCTCCCCACACCCCAGGAAGTGCAGGAGTTGCTGCTGGTGCCCGGTGCCCGCGCGGAGGTGCTGGTCGCGCTGGAGTCGCCGGAGCCGGTGCAGCTCATTTACCTGCCGACCCCGCGTCGCGGCATGGCCTTCACGGCGCCCCAGCCCGTGCTGACGCTGATTCCGCCTGCGAGCGCCACGCGTGTGCGTGTCCCGTCGCGCCTGGTGGAGGTGGAGGCTTTCCAGCCTGGTCTGGCGGTGGCGGAGCGGGATGTGGTGCTGTCGCTATTCAACATCTGCGGGCGCTTCATGGAACCCGACCGCGTCGACATCCGTGCCGCGCTCGGGAGCCGCGAGATATGGCGGCTGCGCAATGTCGACGTGATGGACCATCCCTTCCACCTGCACACCTGGCACTACGAGGTCCTGGACGTGAACGGCGTGCCGCCGCCCTACGTGGCGAGACGCGACATGTTCAACGTGCGGGAGGGTGACACCGTGCGCATCGGCATCCACTTCACCGGACACACCGGGCGCACCCTGTACCACTGCCACTTCGCCGAACACGGCGACCGCGGGATGATGGCCGTCCTCGAGGTCGCCTGAGATTCCATTTTTCGGAGGTTTCCATGTTCCGTTTTGCCGTCGCTGCTGTTTTCGCGCTCGCCACCGTTCATGCCCAGGCCGCCGGTGACCCCGAAGCAGGCAAGGCCAAGTCGGCCGCCTGTCCCATCTGCCATGGCTCGGACGGCAAGGCACAGATTCCCATGTATCCCCGACTGGCGGGACAGAACCTCGCGTATCTGACCTACGCCCTCAAGGCCTACCGCAGCGGCGAGCGCAAGGGTGCCTTGTCGGGCATGATGACGCCGAACGTGATGGCCTTGTCCGATCAGGATATCGAGGATCTCGCGGCCTACTACCACGGCATGCAGCCTTGAGCCCGGAAATTTCACCAGATCGGCCCGGAAGATGAGCTGTGCACCGATGTCCACTGGGTTTGCAGCGAACCGCTTTCGGTACGACAGGGTCTGCCGGCCTCCGCGGGCGCTGGCGGGCGCCTTGCGGTCATGCCGCCCCCCCCCGCTTCGCGCCACCAGGCTCGACGATTGGCTTGGCGCGGGATGCGCGGCCTGCCTCGCAACGCACCTCGCCATCATCCCGTGGCCTGATGAAATATCCGGGCCGGGCGGCGCACGTCGCAGCGCTTCCGCCCCTGGCTGCCGCGGTCTGCCGGTGTCGCCACAGCGCCTGGTTCGTGACGGTGCCGTCCATGACTGGCAAGGGGTGACGCAGAGTCAGGGATGGTCCCTGCCGGTGTTCTCATCCTCAGAGGAGTGTGTCCGATGGCGCGTGTCCGGATCGGTGGTTTCGACGAACTCCAGAGCCGGGTTGGTGAGGAACTGGCGGTCAGCGACTGGGTGGAGATCACGCAGGAGCGCGTCGACCGCTTCGCCGAGGCCACGGGAGACCATCAATGGATCCACGTGGATGTCGAGCGGGCGCGGCGCGACTCGCCTTTTGGCGGCACCATCGCCCACGGGTATCTGACGCTGTCGCTGCTTGCCGGCTTCGCGGCCGCGACCTTCGACTACAGCGGCTCGCGCATGGGCGTGAATTACGGGCTCAACCGGGTACGGTTCACCGACCCCGTGCCGACGGGATCGCGGCTTCGCGCGCGCTTCACCCTGGCGGCGCTCGAACGCATCGCGGGCGGGATGCAGCTCACCTTCGGTGTCGTGGTGGAGCGCGAGGGTTCGGCCAAGCCGGTCATGGTCGCGGAGACCATCTCCCGGCGCTACGACTGAAGCACCCGCGGCGCCAGCCCGGCGACCCGCTCCAGCCGGGCGCTCAGCCACGCCGCGGCATCGCGCAAGGCCTGGCCGGGGATGTCGTGCCCGGACGCATATTCCCGGTATTCGAGATCGAGTCCTGCGTCGAGCAGACGGCTGCGCATGGCGCGCGCGCGGGCGGGCG
>JBEICA010000214.1:0-6220 GCA_040373665.1 Burkholderiales bacterium
CACTGCGACATCCCCCCAGCGACCTCCCCACAGCGACATCACCTCTGCGACACCAGCACAGTGGCGTCGCCCAGCTAGGCAGGTGAGTGTGCACAATGCACGGTGTATGCAACAATGTGGTGTGCACCTTGTCGGTCACATGGTGGCTGAAGTCCACGGCTGGATACGATCATGTCGCCCAGCTTGGTGTCCTCAAGCACAGTCTCGGCACCGCCCTCGATGATGCGGAAGCGGCTGCCCTTGATGGAGATGCGCGGGAACTCCGCGCCACCTGCCAGACCGCCGGCCAGAGCGGCCGACAGAGCAGAGGGTTGACCGACCACACGTGCGAGGTGTGCCGGGATTTGGATGTTGGAAGGTACGATGTTGCTCATGTTGTCCTCTCTGAGCGTTACTTGGTGAGACGAACCATCGCCAACTCGGCGACGATCAGGGGCCCGAGGTCTTCGATGGCGGCAGCATAGACTGCGTCCACCCTGTCCGGGCCATTGGGGTTGTAGATGCGACGGCAGATCAGGAAGCCATTACGCACTGGTACTACGCTGACTGCAGCCGGATTATTGTAATCGGCCATCTGATCCAGCAGGTTGCCCCGGCTGATGGCACTCTCAGCACCCGTGGCGGGCACAGCATCCAGCCAGCGCCGTACGATCTTGCGCAGCCAGTTCATTCGCCATCTCCTGACGCCTTGCGGACGTTGATCCCGATCTTGCTGCCGTAGGTGATGCCCGGCGGGACGTCACCAGTCTCATCCATGTGTGCCCGGACCGCGGTCTTGGATACGCGCTTCTCCAGCATGTCGAACGCGTCGTTCTCCTTGATGAACGTGAGCACAGCATCCCAGTCAGCGACGTTGGCGAAGTCCGTGGTGGTCACGAACGCAGTCCCAGCGGTGGTCTTGAAGGATGTCACGCCATCCTCGCCAGCCTTCTGCATCAGCCACGACTCCAGCATGGTCATCTTGGCCTTGATGTCCGCGACCCTGTCCTTGGTCTCGTTCTCTACAGCCTCCTTCTTCCTCCGAAGCTTGAGGTAAGTCTCCACCACCTGCTCGACAGTGAAGCTCATTCCAGCCTCCACACCCGGACGCCAGTCTGGTCGCCCTTCTCCGCCTTGGACGTCACGAACCGGGCGCCGTAGCGCGTGTTCGCCCGCTTGCACAGTGCGGACATCTGCGTAGTGTCCTTGTTGGCGACGAAGAAGCTGTCGCCCTTCTCCAACTGGTCAAACGGATACTTCCACCGCACGTTCTTCTGCGGCAGCGGCACATCCTTCTCAATCTCAAACGACATGTCAGTCCTTTCCCATCTGGGCTATCAGGTCCAGCAGCACACCCTGTAGCTTCTGCTTGTTCTGCAGTCGCTCATAGATGCGGTGCTCTACCTCGGTTGCTTCTATATGAACTACGTTCGACACATGTCTCTTACCGATGCGTTCGACGCGGCCATTCGCTTGAACATACTGTTCGTTACTGGTGATAGGTCCGTACCATACAACAGTTGACGCTGCTGTCAAGGTCAATCCATGCGCCATTGTTGCAGGATGTGCAATAAGTATGCGGGGGTCACGCGCGTTCTGGAAGTTGTGGAAGATGTCGTTGCGCTTGGCCGATGACACCTCACCGTTGACGACAGCCACAGTCCAATGCTTGGACAGTTCGCGCTCCAGCATGCGCAGCGTGCCGGTCAGCGGGACGAACAGGATGACCTTCTCCCCCGCCTCCTCGATGACCTCCTTGACCGCGTTGATGCGCGGTGCGCAGTCCAGCTCCAGCCTCTCGCCGTGCTCACCGTAGGCCACGCCGAGCGCGATCTGGATGAGCTTCTGCGCCTTGACTGCTTCGTTGACCGCCGTGATCGTGCCGCCCGCCACCTCGGTGACCAGCTGTTTGACCATCTGCTTGTAGTGCTTGGTCTGCTCTGCGGTCATCTCCACCTTGCGGGTCTGGATGACAGTGTCAGGCAGGTCCAGACAGTCCTCCCGGGTGAAGCGGATGGATGGCTGGAGCACGTGCTTCACAATGTCCACGCTGTCCGGGCGGGGCACAAACTTCCACTGGCCGATCTTGGTCATGACCTGCTCCCTGAAACCTGTGTAGCTCTTGGACATGTGCGGGCTGTTGACCAGCTTGGCCAGTGCCCATGCGTCAGTGGGCTCGTTCGGGGTGGGGGTGCCGGTCATCAGCCACAGGTTCAGGTCGGGCTGCACCTGCAGCCAGCGATAGAACTGCTTGAACCGCCGGGTCGACGGGTTCCTGTAGACTGCTGCCTCGTCGATGATGACGAGGTCGAACATGTCCAGTGCTTCCTTGGCGATGATCGGGAAGCCATCGTGGTTGATGATGTAGAAGTCGGCCTCGGTGTTCAGCATCTTGAGGCGCCGCTTGGCGTCGCCATAGAGGGTGACCGACTTGCGGTGATAGAACTCCTTGAACACGGCGTCACCCCACACCCGCTCCAGTGTGGACAGCGGCGACAGGATCAGCACCTTCTTGATGACGCCAGCATTCATGAGGAAGTCGGCCGCCCACAAGGCGCTGACTGTCTTGCCCGTGTTGCCCGTGGCGAAGATGCACCCGTTGCGCCGCAAGATCAGGTACGTGCTCGGCACCATGAAGCAGTACTTGAAGCCGTCCGTGGATGGGACGTACTCCATAGAGCGCAGGCGTCGGCCACCCGTGGCCCCTAGAATACCTACGCTGCCGCGCTTGGTGGTACTCACGCCCACCACATACTCGATCGTGCCGCGCTCCTTCCTCTCGTGGGTCTGCAGCCGCGCGGTGTAACCGCACGCAGCGAAGGCGTACTGGACGAAATCCGCGCTCTCCTTGGTAGAGGTGAAGAACTCCACCCGTGGCTTGTTCTCCCGCACAGTCCCGTCCCAGTGCGGCACCTCATCGGCGATGACCTGCAGCTGGTGTGGCGTAGCCTGCCAGAATTGTGGCCCGAACACCTTGGTCCTGAGCGGCGGCATGAAGGACAATTTGTGAAACCCTTCGGGGGCACACTCCCTGTAGCTGTACGGGATGTGGGCAGCATCCAGCAAGTCACGCAGCCTGTCCTTCTTGCGCTGCTTTTTGACGCGGACATAGCAAAGGTTGCCGCCTTCCGGGATATACCCATCAGCGATCACTGCTACCATCACACGCAACTGTGCGTCGGTCAGCGGCAACCCGACGCCGCCGGGCACGGCGAATGTCGTAGGGATGGCGGCATCTGAGAACCCGACCCGGTCTGCGGACTTCTGCACCCGGTCGCCGCCGACCCAAGCATCGTGGCGGTGCAGGAGCTCCACGGCTGTAGTCGTCTCGACCTTGGCCGCATTCGTCTTGGACTGCAGCAGTACCCTGTGCTCTGGTGACAGCATCTGGTCGATACCATAGCGGGTTTTCAGCCTGAGCATGGTGTCGCATGGCAGCTTTACGAATTGCGGCTCGGCGACAAAGTCAATCCGCTTGGTGTCCGGCCAGTACTGCGCCACCGCCCCACCCTCGTAGTCGGCGATGCACCGCCACCCTGTCGGGGACAGGTACTCCGTATCCGCATCAACGCACCCGATCGAGTTCAGCACAAGGCAGCGCTTGTGCAGGGTGAGGAAGTCAGCCGTGGATTTCTGATGGTCGTAGGGTGTGAACTGCCCGGGCCAGTCGTACTGGTAGCCGATGGGCGATGGCGGGTTGAACCCCAGCTCCTTGAGGCGCTGCATCTCCAGCACACGATGCGGGATCACGACGATGCTAGGGTCAGACGGCAGCTGCCGTGACTTGGGTATGCACTCTAGGACCCTGTTGGGGTCATTCAGTTTGAGGGCTACGGCCCTCGCGGACTCGACGACAAGCATGTATCCATTCCCTTACCTGCTCGATCGTGGCCTTATCGTAGACCACGAAACACTTCCCACCCGCTGCCTCAATGTCTGCCATGCACTTGATCTGCAGTGCTGTCGGCTTCTTGGTCGCGTCAGCTTTACACTCGATACCCACAAACAAGCCTTCCACAACCGCAACTCGGTCTGGAATACCTGCACTACCAAATGGTCCGGCCTGCGGGGGGTAAAACCACACCCGCTCAGCCTTCATCATCTTGTCGAGCGCTGTCTTGATGCGCCCCTCTGGAGTAGCCATGGTGTCACCCCTCTACTTTACAGTCAAGATGCGAACTCGCAGAAACCTTTACACGGGCAATACCTGCACAGCCCGCTTGGCTTGGCTGGCCAGTTGTCCGACTCCAGCGACTTCTCTACCCGGTTGATCCGGGTGAGCAGCTTGGTCCACATGCCGTCGGCATGCTCCCGCTTGTACGTCTCCCGGTCGGTCGCGTTCTCCTTCGTCCACACAAACATGGACGTGACAGACGTGACCTCCGGGTTGAAGGCGAAGGTCGCAAGGGCAAACATCTCCAGCTGATCGAAGTCGGGGCGGCGCTTGCCGGTCTTCCAGTCCACCACGATGGCCTTGGCATCCGGCCGGATGATGAGCACGTCCAGCTTGAACCGCAGCCATGCGTCCTCGTCGAACCAGCCGGTGGGCTGGAGGTCACTGGTCAGGGTGTACTCCTGCTCGATCGTGAGGGTGGCCCCACCCTTGGCGACGTGCGACGCCAGCACATCGCACAGCGGCTGCAATGCGACTGTCTCGGCAGGCAATGGGGCGGTGCCCTTGAGGGCATCCTCCAGCTGCTTGTGCACCCGCTCACCGTAGACCGTGGCTTCGCCGACGCTGTCCTTGACCTCCTTGGTGATGCGCTGGTGGTAGTACCGCTTGGGGCAGTTCTCGTACATCTTGAGGGCGGTGTAGGAGTGGGCGAGTCTGGTGGTCATCACGTGTCTCCATAGGTGTAAGCTGTGCCTGCCTCGCAGGCCACGGGCAGGTCGGGTGCCCAAGTGGGGGCGGTAGACATGATGGCCACGATGTCCTTCTCCGCCTGCTCTGCCTGATCCTCTGGCACGATGCAGACGTTCTCGTCATGGACTTGGAAGGCGACGTGATACCCGGCGTCCCTGATCGCCAGCATCTGCTCGGCCACGACGATCCGGGCCAGCGCTTGGGTCACATTCTCCGCCACCATCGCGCCGTAGATGCGGCTCTGGCCGGGGATCGTGCCGCTGTCTGCGTCCTTCGGGTCGCCAGCCAGTCGAGCCTTCATGGCTCTGTCAAACATGCGCCTATCTTGGATGTAGGTGAACTGCCGGGTGGCGGCCGTGAGCCCGTGGTACTGCAGCCGCATGCCGTTGGGCAAGAGGATGCCGTCGGAATCGTAGGTCAGGATGTTACCGATCCGCCCCCTGCGTCCAGCCGCCATGCTGGACAGGGCGTAGCCACACTCACCCCACAGCTTCACGATCTGGTGGTAGCCTGTACGGTACGTGCGCACCAGACGCTCGACGTCCTCCTCGGGGATGTCCACGGGTGGCTTGCCACGCTTGAGGGTCAGCTGGAACTTCTCCGCTGACATGCCGTAGCCCAGCCCGAGGATGGCGGACTTGCCGACGTGACGCTCCAGCTTGTCAGCCTTGGTCACCTTGCGGCCATAGAAGACCGTGGCGAACTCGGAGTACACGTCCCGCCCCTCACGGAACCACTGCACAAGGTCGCTCTGCCCAGCGAGGTAGGCCACCATGCGTGCCTCGATCTGGCTGCTGTCACAGCTGATGATCTTGTGTCCCTCAGGGGCCCGGAGAGCTTGGCGCAGCGCGCCACCACGGGGTAGGTTCTGGAGGTTCATCTTGTCCCCACCAGAGAAGCGCCCGGTATGGGCGCCGTAGTAGTTGAGCATGATGGGCAGCCGGCCGCGTACAGACACCCCAATCAGAGAGGCAGTGCGCGTCTCCTCCAGCGTGGACTTGAGCCCAAGGCGGGCGGCCACCAGCGTCTGGACCACGGGGTTGTGGTGATCCTGCAGCGCGAGGAAGTCGAGGTCTGTCTTGGCGAAGGCGAAGGCTTCCTTGCCAGTGGTGCCACTGATCTTGGTCGGCGGCTCCACCCCGCAGCGGCGCAGCAGCTTGGCGAACTTGTCGTTGGACATGAGGATGTCCTTGCCCTTGCCACCAAGAGTGTCGAGCAGGGCCTGCTTCTCTGCCTGCACTACGGTCAGGTGACCCTCCAGCTTATCCACATCCAGCTCCACCATCGGCTCGGTGTACATTCGGAGTGTGCTGTCGATGATCCGGAGCTCAGACACCGGGAACCCTTTGCGCAGCTTCTTGAACAGGGCATAGGTCA
>JBEICA010000077.1:0-14019 GCA_040373665.1 Burkholderiales bacterium
AGGGGAGCGCCCTCACCGGGCTGTCCTGGCTGGCCTACGGGTGCATCCTGGCCATGGCCGCCGGCCCGCAGCTGATCGGCCACACCACCTTCAACTGGGCGGTGCGGCGCCTGCCCGCGCCGACTGTTGCCATGGCCATCCTCGGAGAACCCGTCGGCGCCGCGCTGCTGGCCTGGCTGCTGTTCGACGAGACGGCTTCGCCAGGGCAGTTGGCAGGCTTCGGCCTGCTGCTGGCAGGCATCTACGTCACGTCGCGGGCCGAAGCTGGGCCCCAGTCGCCGGACGAGGACGTGTAAGCTCTCTCCACCCTGCGCCGGACCCACCGGCGCCGCCATCCGCCCATCAGCGTACCGCCATGACCGTACCGCCCCGTGACCTGCTCCGCCGCATGTTCGATGCGGCCATCGCCTCCGCCATGCCGGACAAGTGCATTCCGGGCCACCTCCCCTCCGTGCCGCGCGGCCGTACCGTGGTGGTCGGCGCGGGCAAGGCCTCGGCCGCGATGGCCCGGGCGGTGGAAGACCACTGGCCCGGCCCGCTCGGTGGCGTCGTGGTCACCCGCTACGGCCACCGGGTGCGCACCCGCGACATCGAGATCGTCGAAGCCGCCCACCCGGTGCCGGACCTCGCCGGGCGCGAGGCCGCCGAGCGCATCCTGGCCGCCGTGAAGGGGCTCACCGAGGACGATCTGGTGCTGTGCCTGATCTCCGGCGGCGGATCGGCCCTCATGACCCTGCCCGCGCCCGGACTGACCCTGCAGGACAAGCAGGCCATCAACCGCGCGCTGTTGCGCAGCGGTGCGAACATCACCGAGATGAACTGTGTCCGCAAGCACCTGTCCGCCGTCAAGGGCGGCCGTCTGGCCGCTGCGGCGGCGCCGGCGCGGGTGGTCACCCTGACCATCTCGGACGTGCCCGGCGACGACCCCGCGGTCATCGCATCCGGCCCGACCGTGGCGGACCGCACCACCTTCGCCGACGCTCTGGCCATCCTGCACAAGTACGGCATCAGCGAGCCCCCCCAGGTGCTGGAGCACCTGCGTGCCGCGGCGGACGAGACGCCCAAGCCCGGCGACCCCCGGCTCGCCCGAAGCGAGGTGCGCATGATCGCCACCCCGCAGATGGCCCTGGAAGCGGCCGCCGCCGTCGCGCTCGAGGCTGGCGTGCGCCCTGTGATCCTGGGCGACGCCATCGAGGGGGAGTCGCGCGACGTGGCGATGGTGCACGCCGGCATCGCCCGGCAGGTGCTGCGTCACCGCCAGCCCGTGCCGGCGCCCTGCGTGCTCCTGTCCGGCGGCGAGACCACCGTCACGGTGCGCGGCCAGGGCCGCGGCGGCCGCAACGTCGAGTTCCTGCTGGCCCTCGCGGTGGCGCTGGACGGCGCCCCCGGCGTGCATGCCCTCGCCGGTGACACCGACGGCATCGACGGCGCGGAGGAGACCGCCGGGGCCATCGTCACCCCGGACACCCTGGCCCGCGCCGCCGCCCTCGGCGTGGACGCCAAGGCACGCCTTGCCGATAATGACGGTCACGGCTTCTTCGAGGCGCTGGGCGACACGGTGGTCACCGGACCGACCCTCACCAACGTCAACGACTTCCGCGCCGTGCTCATCGAGAACTGACCATGGGCAAGCCCGAATCCCTGCCAGAAGCCGCTCCGCAGGTCGACACCGCCGAACTGGTGCGCCGCCTGCGGGCTGCACTGCCTCCCGCCAGCCTGCTGGTCACGCCGGAGGAGACCCGTCCCTACGAGTGTGACGGCCTGTCCGCCTTCCGCAAGGTCCCCCTGGCGGTCACCCTGCCGGAGACCGAGGCCCAGGTACAGGCGGTCCTCAAGGTCTGCCACCAGCTGCGCGTGCCCGTGGTGGCCCGCGGCGCGGGTACCGGCCTCTCCGGCGGTGCCCTGCCGCACGAACAGGGTGTGACCCTCGGCCTGTCCAAGATGAAGGCCATCCTCGACATCGACCCGGTGGCGCGCATCGCCCGGGTCCAGCCCGGCGTGCGCAACCTCGCCATCTCCGAGGCTGCAGCGGTGCACGGCCTCTATTACGCACCCGATCCCTCGAGCCAGATTGCCTGCTCGATCGGCGGCAACATCGCCGAGAATTCCGGCGGGGTGCACTGCCTCAAGTACGGCCTGACGGTGCACAACGTGCTCAAGGTCCGCATGGTCACCATCGAGGGCGAGGTGGTCGAACTCGGTGGCGATGGCCTGGACGCCGCCGGCCTCGACCTGCTCGCCGTGGTCATCGGCTCCGAAGGCCTGCTGGGGGTGGTCACCGAGGTCACGGTCAAGCTGCTGCCCAAGCCTCAGCTCGCCCGCGTGGTGCTCGCGTCCTTCGACTCTCTCGAAAAGGCCGGTCAGGCGGTGGCCGACATCATTGCGGCAGGCATCATCCCCGCCGGACTGGAGATGATGGACAAGCTCGCCACCCAGGCCGTGGAGCAGTTCGTGCGCGCCGGCTATCCGCTGGATGCCGAGGCCATCCTGCTGTGCGAGTCCGACGGCACCCCCGAGGAGGTGGCGGCCGAGATCCAGCGCATGGAAGCGGTGATGCGCGCCAGCGGCGCCACCGACATCCGCCTGTCCGAGAACGAGGCCCAGCGGCTCAAGTTCTGGTCGGGCCGCAAGGCCGCCTTCCCGGCGGTCGGGCGCATCATGCCCGACTACTACTGCATGGACGGGACGATTCCCAAGCGCAAGCTGGCTGCCGTGCTGGCCGGCATCGCCGAGCTGTCGCGGGAGTTCGGGCTGTCCTGCCCCAACGTGTTCCACGCGGGTGATGGCAACCTGCACCCGCTCATCATGTTCGATGCCAACCAGCCGGGCGAGGCGGAGAAGGCGGCGCGCTTCGGGTCGCGCATCCTCACGCTGTGCGTCGAGGCCGGCGGCACCGTGACCGGCGAACACGGCGTGGGCGTGGAGAAGATCAACGAGATGTGCGTGCAGTTCTCCCCCGACGAGCTCACCACCTTCCACGCCGTGAAGCACGCCTTCGACGAGCACGGCCTGTTGAACCCCGGCAAGGCCGTCCCCACGCTGCACCGCTGTGCCGAGTTCGGCATGATGCACGTGCGCCGGGGCGAGGAACGCTTCCCCGACATCCCGCGGTTCTGACCATGATCGAACAGTTCTCGGAGACCGTGCGCGCGGCCTCCGCCCAGGGGCGCGCGCTGCGCATCCGCGGCGGCGGCACCAAGGACTTCTACGGCGTGCGCCTCGACGGTGAGGTGCTCGACACCAGCGGCTGGCGCGGCATCGTCGACTACGACCCGGCCGAACTGGTGTTGACCGTACGCACCGGAACACCGCTCGACGAGGTGGATGCGGCCCTCGCAGCCGGCAACCAGTTCCTGGCGTTCGAGCCGCCGCATTTCGGCCCGGGCTCCACCATCGGCGGCGTGGTCGCCGCCGGTCTGTCGGGGCCACGACGCGCTGCGGCCGGCTCGGTACGCGACTTCGTGCTGGGCGTGCGCGTGGTCGATGCCCAGGGCCGCGACCTGTCCTTCGGCGGGCGGGTGATGAAGAACGTTGCCGGCTTCGACCTGTCCCGGCTCATCGCCGGCTCCTGCGGCACGCTAGCCCTCATGACGGAGATCTCGCTCAAGGTCCTGCCGCGACCCGAGACCGAACTCACCCTGGCCTTCGAGCTGAACGAGGCCGAGGCGGTGGACCGCATCAACCGGTGGGCGGCGCAGCCGCTGCCCCTGTCCGCCTCCTGCCATGTCGATGGACGACTGTGGGTCCGACTGTCCGGCGCCCAGGCTGCCGTCACCGCCGGCCGCACCCGCATGGGCGGTGATCCGGTGCCCGAAGGCGAAGCCTTCTGGACCTCGGTGCGTGACCAGACCCATCCGTTCTTCAACGGTGCCGCGACGCTCTGGCGCCTGTCGATCAAGAGCACCACACCACCGCTCGGCCTGGGGCCCCAACTCACCGAGTGGACCGGCGCGCTGCGCTGGATCGCCACCGCGGCCGAGCCCGAGGCCGTGCACACCGCCGCCCGGGCTGCGGGCGGCCATGCCACCCTCTACCGCGGGCCCGATCGCAGCGCCGGCATCCAGCGCCTTGCACCAGCGGTGCTGGCGCTGCACCGGCGCCTCAAGCAGGCTCTCGACCCTGCTGGCGTGTTCGGGCCGCGGCGCCTTCATCCGGATCTCTGACCGCACGCATGGAAACCCACCTCGCCAGTTTCATCCAGGACACGCCCGAGGGCCGCGAGGCCGAGGCCATCCTGCGCCGCTGTGTCCACTGCGGCTTCTGCACCGCGACCTGTCCCACGTACCAGTTGCTGGGCGACGAGCTCGACGGCCCGCGGGGGCGCATCTATCTCATCAAGCAGGTCCTGGAAGGTCAGCCCGCCACTGCCACCACGCAACTGCATCTGGACCGCTGCCTGACCTGTCGCTCCTGCGAGACCACCTGCCCCTCCGGTGTTCAGTACGGCCGTCTGGTGGACATCGGCCGCAAGGTCGTCGACGAGCAGGTCGGCCGCCCGGCCGGTGAGGCGCTTAAGCGCAGGGCCATGTCGACGGTGCTCTCCAGCCCGTCACTGTTCTCGCCCGCCCTCGGGCTGGGTCGCGCCGTCGGTGGCCTGCTGCCCGCGACCCTGCGCAAGAAGATCCCCGCGGCCAGCCGTGCCGGCGCCTGGCCGGCAGCGCGACACCCCCGCCGCATGGTCGTCCTGGAAGGCTGCGTCCAGCCCTCGCTTGCACCCGACATCAACGCCGCAGCCGCCCGCGTGCTCGATCGCATCGGCATCTCCCTCATCCGCGCCGAGGGGACGGGATGCTGCGGTGCCGTCGCCTTCCACCTCAACCATCAGGAGGAAGGCCGCGCACACATGCGGCGCAACGTCGAGGCGTGGTTGCCGCTGCTCGACCAGGGCGTCGAGGCGGTGGTGATGACCGCCAGCGGCTGCGGCTCCACGGTCAAGGAATACGGCCACCATCTGGCCCACGACGGGGCCGATGCCTCGCGCGCCGAACGTGTCTCTGCAGCGACCCGGGACCTCAGCGAGATCCTCGCCGCCGAGCGCGAATCTCTCGTACCCCAGCTCGAACGTGCTGCCGCAGGCAGGACGCGCCGCCGCCTCGCCTACCACCCGCCCTGCTCCCTGCAGCACGGCCAGCAGATTCGCGGCCACGCCGAGGCGCTCCTGGGCGCTGCGGGTTTCGACCTCACCCCCGTGCCCGACGCGCATCTCTGCTGCGGCTCGGCAGGCACCTACTCCCTGCTGCAGCCCGAGTTGTCACAGCGTCTGCTGACCAACAAGGTCAAGGCCCTGGAGAGCGGCACGCCCGTCGGCGTGGCCACCGCCAACATCGGCTGCCAGACGCATGTGCAGACCGGGACGGAATTGCCGGTGCGGCACTGGATCCAGTGGGTGGACGAGGTGCTGGCAGGCGGCTGAGCCGCCGGCAGCCGCCCTGCGCGCCTGTTCATCTCGCCTTCTTCGCTGCCCCCACCTGTACAGCCGAGCGCCGGGCCTTCGTGCTGGTTGCCGGCTTCCGGGTAGCGCCACGAGTCTCACCGGCAACCGCTGCGGCGCGTTGCCGGGTACCGACCCTGCGCACCGGCGCCGCCGACGTCCTGGGCACCAAGGTGCCGGGCTCATCGATGAAGAGGATTCCGCGCACTTCATCCCAGCGCACCACCGCGTCGGGATCCGCGTCGTAGCGCCACACCTCGCGATTGCCGACCATGACCGCGAACGCCCGCGCTGCAACCGGTCTGTCGGCCACCGCGAGCAGCGCCGCGGCCTTGCTCAGGACGATCTCGGCGTAATCGGCTTCCGTGCCGCCACCATGGACCGCCGCACCGCGATCGTTGGGGTTGGTGGTCTTGTATTTGTGCCCAATGGAGAACGCCAGACGTCCCCCGTCGGGGAAACAGCGCCGGATGCTGTCCACGAGGATCTGGGCGAGCCTGTCCTGCCCGGCCTCGCTGCGGATCCACGCGGCGTGATCGGGATTGCTGGCGAACAGGGGCTCGACCAGGATGGCGGGCATCTTCGTGAACTTCACGTTGCCGTCGCCACGCCCGTTGAATCCGCCCACCAGCACGCCCTGATCGCCGCCGAGCTGGATGCCGAACGAATCGGCCACGGCGCGGGCATACCAGCGGGCCCAATTCTTACTCGTGTTCGATGCGTTGGACCCGACCACCACACAAGCGTAGTTGCCACCCCCACCCGCTGTCGCGTTGAAGTGGTGCTCGACGTAAGCGACGCAGCCATCGGCATTGGCCGCCAGCTGTCGGGCGCCGTAGTCCCCCTTGTAGAAACGGACCTCGTACATCGCGTCACCTCTTGTGGATGAACTCGATCACCCGCCGCTGCGACAGCGCGTCGTCGTCGAAGCCGCCGTGGGTCGAACTGGCGCTGGTCGGTCCGGGCGACACGTGCACGGTTGTGTTCTTCAGACCGGGCGCATAGGCATCGAAGTAGCGCTGCATCCCGAGGATGGGCACGGGCTGCCAGCGCTCACCCTGGCCCGCCTTGCCTTCGGGCTGTTCGAACGACTGCGACACGAGGTAGAGCAGGGAGCGCCGGTACGGACCGCAGGTCGGATCGTCCTCCTCCGCCTTGTCGGTGAGGTGCAGCTGCTGGTATCGCCTGACCCGCCCGTCCTTGAGTCTTGGCGCCACCAGACGGTCGAAAGTGTCGACCCGCACGGCGGGCGCCATGAAACTGACCGACTCGAACTGCATACCCTTCTGCCGGGACACGAAATCGATGATGTGGGAGTGCACGATCGCGCCGGCGGAGTGCCCGAGCAGATGCAGGCGCAGCGGCCCGGTGGCCGCCCCCGCCTTCACGAAGTGTTTGTAGAGCAGGGTAGCGCCGGTGGCCGGACCACCGCTGATGGCGGCGGCGTTCTGCTTCATCTCGCCCCACATCTGCGAACCCGGCTTCGCCAGCAGACGTTCCAGCCGCTCGTTCCACCAGCGCTCGGCGCGCCGCCAGAAGCCGCCGCCCGCCGGGGCGCCAGCCGCACGCGGGATGTCCTTGATGGCGTCCTCCATGCGGTTGACCAGGGTCGAGAGGAAGTCCGTCTCCCAGATCAGGAACACGGGGAAGATGCGCTCGCGGTAGAGCATCGGAATCCACTGCGCGGCAATGGCGGCGGCATCCTTCTCGCCCACCAGCCCGCCATGTGCATAGAGGCATACGTCCAGCGGCTTGCCCTGCAGGCCCCAGCGATCGCGGGCCTCGGCGAGGTGCACTTCGACAATCGCGCGCACGTCATCCTCGCTGGTACGGAACCGCCCGCTGTTGGACAGCCGGCCATTGTTGGCCATGTTGATGACGAAGGGCGAGATCTCCCGGTCGCGCAGCCGCGTACTTCCGGCGAGCGAGATCCGGGTTCCCTTGGGATCGGTGCGCAGCGTCTGGGCCCGGGCGATGGCGAGGTGCTCCTCGGTGACCACGCCGAGCTGGGCGACCCAGCAGTCCATGGCATTGGCCAGCCAGTCCGCATAGCTCAGGATGGCGTAGCCCCGGCTGCCCCAACGCTCGCCCCAGGAGTTCTGGATCAGGAAGCCGGTCTCGTTGTAGCCGATGATGGCGAAGGCGTGACCACCGTCCACGGCAGTGGGCTCGACCTCCGGGATGACATGGATGGCATCGGCAAAGGACTGCGGACGCGCGCGCGGCTTCTTCTCCTTGTAGCCGCCCTCCCAGCCCGCGTGGCAGACCGCACTCGCGTACAGGATACCCACCTCGTTGAGCGCGGCGTGCATGTCGGAGATCGCGCGTGCGTCGATGCGGTAGTAGGCGCCGAGCGGACGGCGCACCGCGTCGAGCCACCAGTCGTCCTCGGCCCTCTTGGGAGCCGGCGGCATGTCGACGCCGGTGGCCCAGAGATGATCGCCGCAGACGCCGTGACGGTACCAGCCCTTGAGCGCTCCGCGCAGACTGGAGCCCTCGTCGCGCGAGCCTGGAAATTCGTCGTAGCGCCGCGCCATCGAGTACAGCATGTAGGGCGAGATGCTGGCGGCCTCGCGCTGCGACCGCGCCAGCAGGTGCTCGACGACAAGCGACAGAGAGAAGCCGGTGCAGGCACTGGTGCTGCCCTGGTCCTTGACCGCCGGATGGAACTCGGGGAACAACGTCGGCCTGGGAGCGACCGCCACGTTTGGACGAAACGACACGTCGCGGAAATCGAGCTCGTCCGGGCGGACATTGCGGACGGGCTTGTTGCGCTGCGTTGCCATGGGGACCTCCACGTCACGATCAGGAAGTGGTCAGAGGACTCATTCGGATGCCCTTGAAGGAGGGTCCAGGCGCCTGCCGAACCAACGCCGCGCGATCGCTGGGGAGCGTCACCGTACGGGCAAAGCGCACGGTTTGGCGACCGCACACAATCAATCTGCCCATTCAGCCGGCAGGTTGCAGCCCAACTGCATCCGAGCTCGGCGCAACGCGCGACCCGCTCCCAGAAGGCATTGGCCGCCCTCCTCACGCACGGCGTCGATCTGGTGGGCACAACCGGCCCGTGCCGAGTTTTATGAAGAGTGGACCACGCCGAACAAATGCGCGTTGAGATCCGTCAAGCTTCTGGAGGCGATGGCGCCGCGCGCCTCGCTGCGACACACTCAAAAGTATGCTGAGGCGCTTGCGCGCCAGGACAAGCGCGCAGGGCGATGGGATGTTGGAACCACAGGGGCTGGCCAACTGGGGTGGATGGCTTGGCTACCGACAGCGGACGATCACGGCCCCACCCAATGGAGGCGACGGGGAACGCCTTCACCCCGCGCAGCCGGGGGACGCGGACCTGCATTCAGAGCGACGACTGGTCTCGCGCCCGCCTCACTGCCCCTCTTCGCGCTTCTTCTGCTCCACCCGCAGGTAGGCCGTCACGGCGAGGATCTCTTCCTTGGTCAGCACCTCGCCGAACGCCCCCATGGGAGTGCCCTTGATGCCCTCGGTGATGTTGCGGATCAGGTCCGAATTCTTGCCGCCGCGCTTGAATCGGTTGCAGATCAGGCAGGGCCCGCGGCCGCCCTTGCCGCCGCTGCCATGACAGAAGCCGCTGCACTTCTCCCCGAGGCGCGTCCTGCCCAGTTCGAGTGCGGCCGGATCGGTGAGCGGAAGGGCGACGTCGTTGACCTCGTCCGCCGCCTCCCCGGCCAGTGCCACGGGCACTGACGTCCATGCGGCCGCCAGCACCGCCAACACCACCGCCACCCAAAGCCTCACAGCGCGTCCCGCAGCATTGCTCATCGTTTCCCCCTGGCGTCGTTCGTCCCCGCTGTCGCGGCAGACGCGACCGGATCGGTTGCCCAGCCGCTGTCCGGCGGTTTCCCGGCAATCCGGACCCGCAGCGTGACACGGAGGGTACACCCTCCGTGTCGAAGGCTTCACGGGATCGTCACGGCAGGGCGGTAGGCTCTTCCCCGGTCCAAGGAAGAGGTACGGCATGTTCAGCGTTCCCTCGGCGACGCCTGGCATGACCTTCGGGCGCGTCGCCATGATCACCGGCGCCAACACCGGCATCGGCCGCGTGACCGCGCTCGAGCTCGCGCGAGAGGGGTTCCGGCTGTTTCTGGCGGGAAGGTCGCTGGAGCGCACCCGGCCGGTGCTCGAAGAGATCAAGGCCCTGCGCGCCGGGCCGGCGCCGGAATTCCTGCCGCTGGAGCTTGGTGACTTGGTTTCGGTACGCGCCTGTGCCGACGCCTTCCTGTCCAGGCACCTGCCGCTGCACCTGCTCGTCAACAATGCGGGCCTCGCCGGTGCGCGCGGTCTCACCACGTCGGGGTTCGAAATGGCCTTCGGCGTGAACCACATCGGGCACTTCCTGCTGACGGCGCTGCTGGTGCCGCGCCTGAAGGCTTCCGCTCCGGCGCGCGTGGTCACCGTCGCCAGTCGCGCCCACCGGCGCACTGGCGGAATCGACTGGGACGCCGTACGACGCCCGACCGCGACACTGCTCGCCGTGCGCGAGTACGCGACCTCCAAGCTCGCCAACATTCTGTTCAGCGCCGAACTCGGCCACCGGCTGAGCGGCACCGGCGTGCGGACCTACAGCCTGCACCCCGGGGTGATCGACACCGACATCTGGCGCGGGCTGCCCGCGCCTTTGCGGGCCTTGAACCGGCTGCGCCTCGACTGCCCGGCGGCCGGCGCATCGACCACTCTGCACTGCGCCACCTCACCCGCGGTGGCGGGCGACACAGGCCTGTACTACAGCGATTGCCGGCCGGCGGCCCCCTCCACCGCGGGCAGCGATACGCGACTGGCGCACGAACTCTGGGAGCGCTCCGAGGCCTGGACCGGTATGGGCCTGGAGGCAGCCTGAGGCTGCCTCAGGACGACTCGCATCGCCACTGCGCCACGGCATGGCGATGCAGCGCCTGCAGTTGCGGCGAAGGCTGCAGCCTGAGCCCCTCGAGAAGACCGACGGCGCAACGCTCGTAGGCGCCGATCGCCTCGCGGAACTGGCCGCGGTGCAGGTGCAGGGTCATCAGCGCGTGGTGCACCGGCTCGGTCAGGGGCTCGCGTTCCAGCACCAGTTCGTACAGGGCGTGGGCGTCCTCGCCGCGGCCGGTCAGTTCCAGATGCCGGCCGAGGGCGACCGTCAGTTCACCCAGGCGTCTCCCGACGCGCTCGCGCACCTCCGCCAGCCAGGGCACAACCTCCTCACCCGCCAGGACCGGAGCCACGTGGAGCGCAAGCGCCGCCCGGGCAATGCGTTCGAAACCCTCCAGATCGTCGCTCGCGCGCCGCTCCAGCGCCTTCTGGGCAAAGCATTCGAAGTCACGCACGTCGGTGGTGAAGGCGGCAGCCGCGAGCCGCACCACGCCGTCGTCGACGACGACCGCGCCGGGGTCGCGCAACAGTCCGCGGAGGCGGTGCACGGCCACCTTCAACGCGTTCTGGGCGCGGTCGCCCTCCGCCTCGGGCCACAAGGTGTCGGCCAGCTGCATCACCGGGACACCGCGTTCGCCCCGCACGGCGAGCCACTGCAGGAGCAGCAGCAGGCGCCGCGGCGCCCGCCGAGGAAAGTGCACCTGCACCCCGTCGACGCTCAGTCCGAACCGGCCAAACAAGCGCAAGTGGACGCGCGGCACCAGAGCCAGCGGGGACTGCGGCGCCGGATCACGCGCGTTGCCATCCGGCATGCCCAGGGCCAGCAGGCGTGCCGCGAGGCTCAGCGCGAGAGGATGGCGTGCCCTGCCGTCCGCCAGCATCTCGGTCAGGACCGACAGCAGGCGCCGCCGGCCGGTCGCCGCGTCATCCTCCGCCACCGACACGACGGTCTGGACCATCGCGATCTCGCCATCATGGGGATCTCCAGCCCCTGCCCCGATCCGGTTGCGCCGTCCTTCGACCCACCGCGTCAGCCGGGCGGCGATGCGCCGCATCTCGGCCTCGTGCGACCCCGTCCCCTCACCCTGGCCGCGAGCCACCAACCGCAAGGTCACCGCGCCCTGCTCCGTCCACACCGCGACATCCTCTTCCTGGGCGACGCCGCCGGGCGTCCCGACCCGCTCATCGTTCATGTCCGTTCTCCCCAGCCCTGAGACCCACCACGATCGGAGGGGCGTCATCCGCCTCGTCCACATTCCATGATCCCGCCTGCGCGAGCGCGTCCGCACCCCTGACCGACATCACTCACTCCGCCGCACCCCCCGCAAAAAACCGGGGGCTTTCGCCCCCGCTCAACCGGGGCCGGACTCGGAAACCAGCGCCGGGGTCCTGTGAAACGCACACATCGCGCATCACAGTGAAGACACTCTACGGACCGACACGCTGTCGTCGCATGGCAGGAATGCGTATCCACGCTGTGATGTATTCACACCGATGGTCTCGTCGATGACGCAACCGACTGCGGCGGTCCGTGACGACAACGCAAGTCAGACGAGCACCCTCGCGTGGCACGGCAGGAAAACCGCGCTGGCTTGGCCGGACACGGATCGGACGCACATGGGATCGGACCGGGATTGCCCGGGTGGAATGGTGATGGCGAGGCCGACACCACAGCGGGCCGGTCTGCACGCGCCGGACGGAAACGCCCCTACAGCGCGTCTTCGCGAGACCGCCCGATGGCACTGCGATGCAGGGCCTGGAGGTCCTGGGACGGCGGCAGCCCGACCGCCGACAACAACGCACGCCTGCAGCGCTCATAGGCTGCCACCGCCTCCCGGTGCTGCCCATGACGCAGGTGCAGATTCATGAGGGCACGGCATACCGTCTGCTCGAGCGGCTCGTGCTGCAGGACGGACTCGTACAACCAGCAGGCACGGTCGGCACGTCCCGTGGATTCGAAGCGCTCGCCCAGCGCGACCGACAGCGTGCCCAGCAGCCGGGCGGTCCGATCACGCGCGGCAATCAGCCAGGGGAACGGCTCCTCGCCAGGCAGCATCGGACCGGCGTACCGAGAGAACGCCTGCAGGGCTGCGTGCTCGAAGGCGTCACCGTCTGCGACGGCCCGGAACCGCATGGCCCGCTCCACGGCGTGGGTGAAATCCCGCACGTCAGTGGCACAGACAGCGTGGTCCAGACTTGCCACACCGTCAGTGATGAGGATGGCATCGTGGTCACGCAGCAACACCCGGAGGCGATGCACGGACACCTTCAGGGCGTTGACCGCGTGGTCGCCCTCGGAGTCAGGCCACAGCGCGTCGGCCAGAAGCGGGATGGGCACCCCCTCCTCGCGCTGCGCCGCCAGCCACTTGAGCAGGAGCAGCAGGCGCCGTGGCGGTCGCCGGCGGAACCGGACCGCCTGCCCCTGCACCTTGAGCTCGAAACCACCCAGGAGTTTGATCTGGATCGCTGCGCCCCGGTCTGCCGCACTCGGCGGCGGCTCGCCTGCGGCGGTCGTGACGGAGCGGGGCGCGAGCAGTTGGCCGCCCGCGCCGAGTTCGTCGGCGAATCGCGCCGGTCCGGAGCGCAACCGCTGCTCAAGCCATGTCTGGAGGGCGAGGCGACCACCGCGCAGGTCCCCGCGATGCAATGCCAGCGCCGCCTCGACGAGGGCCAGTTCCTCGTCCCACTCGGCCGGCCCCCGCCCGGCCGCCGCCTCAAGACGGCGACGTCGAAGCCGGCCCGCCAGCACCTCGAGCGTGAGGCCTTCACGCCCCTCCGACCCGCCGTCCAGCCGGGCATCCTCCGGCGACCGGAGTGGAGCTCCCCCCGCCCCCAAGGCCGGCCGCGCCGGGCCGGGTTTCCGCACGTCGTCTTCCATTCTCCCTCCCTTGGATGTCTGCGCCGACAGAGCTTCTTCGCATCCTTGGGACGTCATCTTCCGCGCCGGCCGTCGGCCCGGCTGTGACGGTTTGCGACCGCCCGCTGTGACTTTTTCACGCGAGCGCTGGCCCGATCCTTTCCCGGCGGCAGGTCCGGACATGACGAAGGGGGCCGCAGCCCCCTTCGTCACCATCCTGCCGGCACCTTGCGCGGGCCACCGCCCCGGACGCCCTCACTTCGCCGTGGCCACCACGCCGCCGCTCTGACGCTCCGCGCGCGCCACCTTCGCCGGGCTGCACGCCGTCGCCAGCATCGCCACGTCTCCCACGTCCGCACCGGCCGCATACATGTCCGCCGACGCCTTCCCCGAGAACACCACCGTCCCGCTCCCCAGCTCACCGCTCCACATCGCGAACGAGCGGTAGCCCAGCTCCCCGGCGGCGCAGTCGAACCGATACCCCATCTCCCGCGACAGATGGGCGTAGGCGTCGTCTCCCACCGTGCGCGCCTGTTCGTAGGTGTGCAGCACACGTCCCTCCACCCCGCCGTCCACCACCCGCAGGCTCGTCAGGTCCAGATACACCGCCTCGTCCCCCACGCGCGCCACCGTCTCCCACTCCGCCGCCTGCACCGACACCGCACCCGCCAGCATCGCCACCACACCCACCACCGCCTTGATCGCTTTCGTGTTCATCGCCGTGCTCCTTGTCGTGAAGTCCCTGTGAGTCCTGCTTTCCCGGACATCGACGCCCTGTGTGTTTCGCGTCGTGTTGGTGAGACTTTACGGTTCGAGCCCCCAGGCGATCTCCCTCTTATTGCTCAGCGAG
>JBEICA010000324.1:0-3832 GCA_040373665.1 Burkholderiales bacterium
CCCGAAAAGTCGCGAGCCAGGCGCAAGACGAAGCCGGGGTTGGGCCCCGGCGAGGCTTTGCAACGACGCGCGCGGCTTTTCGGGTGGCACCCCATTCGCACTGGCGTCCAGAGTGTGAACAGGCCCCAGCCCGGCCGACCTGCATGCAACCCCCGAGGATCCGCACATGAGCCGAAGCATCGACGACGCCTGGATCGTGTCCGCCGTGCGCACCCCAGTGGGTCGCGCGCCGCGGGGCATGTTCCGCAACACCCGGCCCGACGACCTGCTGGCCCATGTGCTGCGCGCCGCTGTCGACCGGCTGCCGGGGCTGGATCCGGCGGCGATCGACGATGTCGTGGCCGGCTGTGCCATCCCCGAGGCCGAGCAGGGCATGAACGTGGCGCGCATCGCCGCCCTGCTGGCCGGCCTGCCGCAGTCGGTGGCCGGCATGACCGTGAACCGCTTCTGTGCCTCCGGCCTGCAGGCGGTGGCCATCGCCGCCGAGCGCATCCGCCTCGGCGAGGCCGAGGTGATGATCGCGGCCGGTACGGAGAGCATGAGCCTGATCCCGATGGGCGGGCACCACATCGCCATCAACGATGCCGTGTTCACGCGCGACGAGAACATCGGCATCGCCTACGGCATGGGCATGACGGCGGAGAAGGTGGCGCACCGCTGGCAGGTCTCGCGGGAAGCGCAGGACGAGTTCGCCGTCCACAGCCACCGCAAGGCTCTGGCGGCGATCGAGGCGGGCGAATTCGCGGAGGAGACCGCACCCTACGAGATCGTCGCGCGGGTGCCCGACCTGGACACCCGGCAGGTGGCGGTGCGCCGCACCCTGGCCGATCGCGACGAGGGGCCACGGCCGGGTACCACCGCGGAGGTGCTGGCCAGATTGAAGCCTGCCTTCGCCGCCGGCGGCTCCGTCACGGCGGGCAACAGCTCCCAGACCTCGGACGGCGCGGGCGCCGTGGTGCTGGCCGGCACGGCGGCGGTGAAGCGCTTCGGCCTGACGCCGCTGGCGCGCTTCGTCGGTTTCTCCGTTGCGGGTGTGGTGCCGGAGGTCATGGGCATCGGCCCGGTGGCGGCGGTGCCCAAGGCGCTGGCGCGCGCCGGGCTGCGCGTCGCCGATCTGGACTGGATCGAGCTCAACGAGGCCTTCGCGGCGCAGTCGCTCGCGGTGATGCGCGAACTCGAATTCGACGCGACGCGCGTCAATCCCCTGGGCGGCGCGATCGCGCTCGGCCACCCGCTCGGGGCGACCGGCGCCATCCGCACCGCCACGCTGGTGCACGGCCTGCGCCGTCGTGGCGGGCGCTACGGCATGGTCACCATGTGCGTCGGCACCGGCATGGGGGCGGCGGGCGTCTTCGAGCGGGCCTGAGGATGGCCCGACGGGACGAAGTGCCGCCGGGCGATGGTGGAACATTACGCCACGGATCGATGTCATCACCCCCAGCCGCGTGGGCGTCGAGGTCGGTCACGTCCATCCCCGCCTCGGACCGGGACTGGGCATCGGCAGTGCCCCGGCGGCCATCGAAAAACTGAAACCCGCCCCGTCCGTGCGCGGGGCGTGAAAGGAGAGGCAAGGATGAAATCCGTGTTCAAAGCATTCGTGGCAGGCGCCGTGCTGGCCTTGGGGATGGTCGGGTCGGCGTCGGCAGCGCAGGATACGCCCGCCGGTCTGTGGGAGACCATCGACGACAAGACCGGCCTGGCGCGGTCCCACGTGCGCATCGTCGACAACGGTGGTGTGCTGGAGGGCCGGGTGGAGAAGGTGCTGAACAAGCAGCCGGACGACGATCCGGACGGCCTGTGCCGCAAGTGCGAGGGCGCGCGCAAGGACAAGCCGGTGGTCGGCATGACCATCCTCTGGGGGCTGAAGCGCGACGACGACGTCTGGAAGGGCGGGGAGATCCTCGACCCGAAGAGCGGCAAGGTCTACAAGTGCAAGATGGAGCTTATCGAGGACGGCCGCAGGCTGAAGGTGCGCGGCTTCATCGGTGTGTCGCTGATCGGTCGCAGCCAGACCTGGAACCGGCTGGAGTGAGTGGATCCTACGCCCGCCACCGATCCTGTCCGGACGGTGGCGGGGCCGTCTGCGCCAGGCGGGTGCGCCGCAAGGGCGGCGTCGGCCGATCGGCGCGACCGACCCGGCGAGGTGCATCCCGCCGGGTGACGGCGCCCGACCCTCAGCGGTGCCCGGTCCAGCCGGGCTGCTCGCGATCCAGGATGCGCTTGAGCGCGTCGAAGTGCAGCACGGACTGCTGCCGCTCGCCCTCGATCTGCTCGCACACCCTCCGCACCATGTCCTCGGGCACGCTGCGCAGCTTGCGCCCGGTGCTGGAAGCGATGAACTGCACCATGCACGAGCGCTCGAGGTAGTACAGGTCGTCGAAGGCGTAGGGGACGTTGTCGCCGCAGACGATGACGCCGTGGCTCGCCAGGAACACCACGTCCTTGTCGCCCAGGGCATTGCAGATGCGGTCGCCCTCGGCTTCGTCCAGCGCCACGCCGCCATAGGCCGCGTCGTACCCGACCCGGTCGAAGAAGCGCATGGCGTTCTGATTGGCGGTGGTATCCAGTCGGCCGTCCTCGAGCAGGCACAAGGCGGTGGCGTAGGGCATGTGGGTGTGCAGCACGCACTTCTTGCGCTTGCCGAGGTGGATGCGGCCGTGGATGAAGAAGGCCGTGGGTTCGACCTTGTGCCTGCCTTCCAGCACGATGCCTTTCTCGTCGATCAGCATCAGGTCGGCCGGCGTCAGTTCGGACCAGTGCAGACCCTGGGGGTTGATCAGGAACTTGTCCGGCTCGCCGGGCAGTTCGAGGCTGAAGTGGTTGCAGACGCCCTCGTTCAGACCCAGGCGGGCGGCGGAGCGCAGGGCGGCGGTGAGGTCCAGGCGGGCCTGGCGTTGCTGTTCGGCGTAGGACATGGGGCAGGCTTCGGCAGAATGGGTGGCGGGACGGATCAGAAGCGGAACTGCACGCTCGCGGTAGCCCCGGTGAGCATCTTGAGTTCGTCCACTTCAGCGCGTTCGTACTCCAGGCGGATGCCCACGCGCCAGACCCGGAAGCCCACGCCCACACCGTACAGGGGGGCCGTGCCGTCGAAGCTCGTACGGGTCCCGTTGACGGTGCGGTCGAGGTCGTACTGCATCACGCCGACCTTCCCGAACAGGTCCGCGCCGAGGAAGGGAAAGATCGCCAGCACGGCGGCGTCAAGTCCCTTGGTCTTGTATTCGCCGGTGTTGCCGTTGATGGTGGCGCTGGCGGCGCCCACGTTGCGATAGCCGACCTCGGCGGCGAAATCCAGGATCGGGACGATGCCCGTGCGGTAGCCGCCGAAGATGCGCCACTGGTTGGCGGTCTCGTCGAACAGGTCCAGACGTGCCGGCGGCAGGTAGTCCGTGGTGGTCATGCGACCCATTCCCAGGCCGGCGTAAAGACCGCCGTCTGCAGCCTGTACCGGCGAAACGGTGGCGGCCAGGGCGGTGGCGAGGGCGAGAGGGGCGAGGCGGGCGTTCATGCGGTTCTCCACGTGCTGGGTTGCGATGATGACGGAGTGTAACCCGGACATTTCACCGTGCAGGCGACCTGGGCGAGTGCAATGTGGACGAGCATCGGCCGGTTGCCCGGCGGGCTGCACCGCCACGTCTGTTTCAGGGTGCCGGCGGCCCCGCCGGCACTTCGTCGCCGGGTTCCGCCGGGGGCCGGATGAAGTCCAGCGGCGCCTGCCACAATCGCCGCAGCAGCGGGCGACCGAGGTGGCGCATCTCGCGCCAGTGCAGGCGGCGGGCACGCATGGCGAGCATCAGGGCGAGGGCGAAGCTGACGGTCAGATTGACCACGC
>JBEICA010000143.1:0-9028 GCA_040373665.1 Burkholderiales bacterium
ATCACCAATGGCCCGCAGGGCCTGAGCAACATCGATCCGGTGCGCATCGCCGGACATGACCTTTCAAAACCGCTCGAGATCGCCGGCTTCACGCTGGAGTCGGTGCAGCTCTACTACTACCTGTTCCTCGTCCTGACGGTGCTGGTGATCCTCATCACCATCCGGCTGCAGAACTCGCGGATGGGCCGCGCCTGGATGGCGATCCGCGAAGACGAGGTCGCCGCCAAGGCGATGGGCATCAACACGCGCAACGTCAAGCTGCTCGCCTTCGCCATGGGGGCCAGTTTCGGCGGCATCGCAGGTGGCATGTTCTCGGCCATGCAGGGTTTCATCAGCCCCGAGAGCTTCGTTCTGGTCGAGTCCATCATGGTGCTGGCCATGGTGGTGTTGGGCGGCATGGGCAACATCTGGGGGGTCATTCTCGGTGCCATCCTGCTGTCCTTCGTGCCAGAGATACTGCGCTACACCGTGGAGCCGCTGCAGCGTGCCATCTTCGGGCGGCTTCTGGTCGAGCCGGAGGTGATCCGCATGCTGCTTTTCGGCCTGGCCCTCGTCCTGATGATGCTGTATCGCCCGGCCGGTCTCTGGCCCTCGCGCAACCGTCGACGCGAGTTGACCGGGGAGCCTGGGGCGTGACCATGTCCGCGACGGATGCCGGGGTCCTCCTCGAGGCCGTCGGCATCGAGAAGCGATTCGGCGGCCTCACAGCCTTGTCCGGGGTTTCGCTCACCCTGCGCCGTGGGGAGATCTACGGCCTCATCGGCCCGAATGGTGCGGGCAAGACGACCATGTTCAACGTGCTGACCGGGCTTTACCAGCCCGATGGTGGCGTGTTCCGTTTCGATGGACGAGAACTGTCCGGGCTCAAGCCGCACCGCTGTGCCGCGAGCGGAATCGCTCGCACCTTCCAGAACATCCGCCTGTTCGCCAACATGACCGCGGTCGAGAACGTCATGGTCGGCCAGCACATGCGCACCCGGGCGGGAGTCCTGGGTGCAATCCTCAGAACGGGTGCTGTCCGGGCCGAGGAGGCCCGGGTTGTGCGCAAGGCCCATGAACTCCTGCGCTACGTCGGCATAGACAGACATGCGAATACGACCGCGAGGAATCTGCCCTACGGCGACCAGCGCAGGCTCGAGATCGCGCGTGCCTTGGCGACCGAGCCGAAATTGCTTGCCCTGGACGAGCCGGCGGCCGGCATGAACCCGACGGAGAGACAGGCGCTCGGTCAGCTGATCGGCCGCATCCGCGCGGATGGGACCTCGGTGCTGCTCATCGAGCACGACGTGAAGCTGGTCATGGGCCTCTGCGACCGTGTGGCCGTGCTGGAGTATGGCAAGAAGATCGCCGAGGGGCCGCCACGCGAAGTGCAGCGCGATCCCGCTGTCATCACCGCCTACCTCGGAACAGCGGTGCACGAGACGGGGGGGCACTCTTGAGCCTGCTGGAGATACGTGGCCTGAAGGTGGCCTATGGCGGTATCGAGGCGGTCCGCGGGATCGACCTCGACGTCGGCGAAGGTGAGTTGGTCGCCTTGATCGGTGCCAACGGCGCGGGCAAGACGACCACGCTCAAGGCCATCGCGGGCATGCTCGGACCATCCGCGGGTGCGGTGCGGTACGACGGTCAGGACATAACAGGGCTGCCCTCGCACGTCCTCATCAGACGCGGCATCGCGTTGGTGCCGGAAGGTCGCGGCGTGTTTGCGCGCCTCACCGTGGAGGAGAACCTCGCCATGGGTGCCTACATCCGCGATGACGGCCCGGCGGTCCGGACGGATACCGAGCGGGTGTTCGATCTGTTTCCCCGATTGCGCGAGAGGCGGTCTCAGGTTGCTGGTACGCTCTCTGGCGGAGAGCAGCAGATGCTGGCCATCGGGCGGGCGATGATGAGCCGCCCCCGGCTGTTGCTGCTCGATGAGCCCAGCATGGGCCTGGCACCCCTGATGGTGCAGAAGATCTTCGAGGTCGTCCGTTCCATCGCTGCGCAGGGGGTGACGATCCTCCTGGTGGAACAGAACGCCCTGCTTGCACTCGGAGCAGCGGCACGCGGGTATGTCATGGAATCCGGCGCACTGACCTTGCAGGACACGGGTGCCGCCCTGCTCGCAAGCCCCCAGGTGCGGCAGGCCTACCTGGGAGAATGAGTGAAATCGATGATCCCTCCCCGGGCTGGCGGCGGGATGACCGGCCTGCCTCGAGCCGCGACCTGGTGACGCGGCGCGGCTGGGTGGCTCAGGTGGCGGAGGCTGCCTTGCGGCTGATGGCCTGAGCCTCGCCCCATATCGCAGCAGAATTTCCGTCCGCGCCGATACCGAAGAAAGCCTTGCGCTGGCGCGCCACGCGGGCCAGCACCAGCATCTCCTCCATGGCTTCCATGCTGAAACCCTTGCGGTTGCCACGTTCGTCAACGATGAGCCTGGCGAGGTATTCCTCGAAGCCGTCGTGACCCCAGAGGCTGGTCATGGCGGCCATCACGTGGGAATAATCCTCCAGCGCGGCCTTGACTTCGATCTTCCTGGGCGGCTTGCGTTTCGGCTCGGAGAAATCCAGTTCAGGGAACGAAAGATGGGCCGGTCCTGCCGCCATGATGGCATCGGCATCCGGTGGGATGAGTATGTTGTTCACGGCGAGCAATTGTTCGAGCAAGACCACGCGCGAGCGCAGCTTCTCGATGATCCTCTCCTGGTCTTCGTTGTTTCCCGCCATGTCTGGTCGGCGTGGCGCCCTTTTTCCGGTCCGATGGCGGCGTGGCCGTACGGATGGCCCGTGTCAGCCGCCAAAGCTGACCAACCATTGTCGGCATCTGCCGGGTAAGGTTGAGAATTGAGATGCCCCCCGACGGCATGCCCAACCGGCATCCGAGCTTGCCGAAACGGGCATGGGACAGCGATCTTCGACGCAAGGCACGTGCCGGGGAGCAAAGCCCCGGGTGCCGATCAGTCCAGCGGTATCCAGTCCCTGCCGGTGAGAAAGTCCTGGGTGAGCACCGCTTCTGGCGATCCGGGCTCCGGATGCCAGTCGTAGCGCCAGCGCACGATGGGGGGAAGGGACAGGAGGATGGATTCGGTGCGCCCACCTGATTGCAGCCCGAACAGCGTACCCCGATCGAACACCAGGTTGAACTCGACGTAACGGCCCCTGCGGTAGGCCTGGAAATCGCGCTCCCTCTCGCCGTAGGCGAGTTGCTGCCTGCGCCGCACGATCGGCAGGTAGGCGTCGAGGAAGTGACCTCCAACGCTGCGCGTCAGAGCAAAACATTGCTCGAAATCCGGCTCGCAGAGGTCGTCGTAGAAGATACCTCCTATGCCTCTTGGTTCATTGCGATGCTTCAGGAAGAAATAACGATCGCACCAGCGCTTGAACTCGCGATAGCGCGTCGGTCCGAAGGGTAACAGCGCGTCCTGGCAGGTCTGGTGGAAATGGCGCGCGTCCTCCTCGAAACCATAGTAGGGGGTCAGATCCATGCCCCCTCCGAACCACCATACCGCCGGCTCGCCTTCCCTGACGGCAGCGAACAGGCGGACATTCAGATGCACGGTCGGGACGTAGGGGTTTCGCGGATGCAGGACCAGGGACACCCCCATGGCCTCGAAGCCGCGTCCGGCCAACTCCGGGCGCCCCGCGGAGGCTGAAGGTGGCAGGCTTGGTCCCCGCACATGGGAGAACAGCACCCCTGCCCGTTCGAAGACATTGCCCTCCTCGATGAGGCAGGACTTGCCGCCCCCGCCTTCGGGGCGGACCCAGTCGTCTCGACGGAAGGTGCGACCGTCCTCGGCTTCCAGGCCGGCAACGATGTCCGCCTGCAGCCCCAGCAGGAATTCGCGCACGCCGGCGATGTCCGGCGCCGTCGTCGACCGTGTGCTCATAGCTGGCTCCTCCGGGCTCCGATTGCCCGATGACCGATATCGCGACGCAACTGACGACCATCGAACTGGATCCGGTCCGCCACGTCGTAGGCGCGCCGTTGGGCGACGCGCGCAGTGTCTCCGAGGGCTGTGACACACAATACCCGCCCGCCAGCGGTCAATACCTGACCTGCCTGAGTCATCGTGCCGGCGTGGAAGACGTGAACGTCGTCCCCATCCGGACCAAGGCCCGAGATCACATCCCCGCGGCGCGGATTCTCCGGGTAACCTGCCGCCGCCAGCACCACACCGAGGGCGAAGCGGCGGTCCCACTGGGCATCGGCGTGATCCAGGGTGCCGCTCACGGCATGGTCCAGGAGGCCCAGGAGGTCGGACTTGAGGCGCATCAGGATGGGCTGCGTCTCCGGATCGCCAAGCCGGCAGTTGAATTCCAGAACACGCACCTGCCCTGCGGGCGACACCATCAAGCCTGCATAGAGGAAGCCTGAGTATCTGCTGCCCTCCGCCTCCATCCCCTGAACCACGGGCAGGATGACTTCGCGCATCACCCGTGCGTGCACTTCGGGGGTGATGACCGGGGCGGGCGAGTAAGCACCCATGCCGCCCGTGTTGGGCCCCAGGTCGCCGTCGAGCAGCCGCTTGTGATCCTGGCTCGATGCGAGCGGCAGGACGTGGCGACCATCCACCATGACGATGAAGCTCGCCTCCTCGCCTTCCAGGAAGTCCTCGATCACCACGCGTGCCCCGGCCTGCCCCATGCGATTGCCCACGAGCATGTCATCGATGGCGGCATGGGCGGCCACCGCCTCCATCGCGACCACGACCCCCTTGCCGGCGGCGAGGCCGTCGGCCTTGACGACGATGGGGGCCCCCTTCGTGTCGACGTACGCGTGGGCCGCCTCGGCATCGGTGAATGTGCGATGGCCAGCCGTCGGGATGCCGTGACGGACCATGAACTCCTTCGCGAAGTCCTTTGATGACTCGAGCCTGGCAGCCGCCTGTGTCGGGCCGAAGATCCGAAGCCCGGCCGCCCGAAAAGCATCCACCACCCCCGCCGCGAGAGGCGCCTCCGGACCGACGACCGTCAGTCCGATCGCTTCCCGCTTCGCGAATTCCACAAGGTCGGGGATGGTCGTGATGTCGACGTTGTGAATGCCATCCTCACGGGCCGTGCCCGCATTGCCCGGCGCCACGAACACCCGTGCCGCCCGTGGCGACTGGCTCAACCGCCACGCGATCGCGTGTTCGCGACCGCCTGAACCAATGACGAGAAGATTCATTCCTGCGTCCCCGTGCTGTACTTGAAGTTGCGTTCGCCGAATCCCTCGCCATCGATCGCCCGTCGACCCCCTCGGCAGGGCTCAATGACGGAAATGGCGCACTCCGGTGAAAACCATGGCGATCCCGCGCTCGTCAGCGGCAGCAATGACCTCGTCGTCGCGAACACTGCCGCCGGGCTGGATGATGGCCACCGCGCCAGCCTCGGCCACCGCATCGAGACCGTCCCGGAACGGAAAGAAGGCATCAGAGGCGACCGCCGCTCCGGCGAGCGACAGGCCGGCGTTACCGGCCTTGATGGAGGCGATGCGCGCGGAGTCGATGCGGCTCATCTGGCCAGCGCCGACACCCAGCGTGCGGCCGTCGCGGCAGAACACGATGGCATTGGATTTCACGAATTTCGCCACCCGCCAAGCGAACGTGAGGTCCGCCATCTGTGCTGGCGTGGGCACCGCGCGTGTAACCACGCGTGGTTCCCCGGACGCGATGTCCTGAGAATCGGTCGTCTGGACCAGTATTCCGCCGCCCACCCGCTTGATATCCAGTGTCTGGGTGTCGCGTGCGAGAGGCACCTCGAGGAGGCGGACATTGGCCCGGGCCGAGAACACGGCGGTGGCCTCCGCGGCATAGCCCGGCGCGATCACGACCTCCACGAACTGGTTGCCGACAATGGCCTGCGCCGTGGCCGCTTCGACCACGCCGTTAAAGGCGATGATCCCGCCAAAGGCCGAGGTCGGATCGGTCTCGAAGGCGCGCCGGTAGGCCTGCTCGAGCGAGCCGGCCTGGGCGACACCGCAGGGGTTGGCGTGCTTGACGATGACGCAGGCGGGGTCTGCGAAGGCCTTGACGCACTCCCACGCGGCGTCGGCATCGGCAATGTTGTTGAACGACAGATCCTTTCCCTGAATCTGGCGATACCCCGAGATGCCTCCCGGCACGGCCTGCTCGTCGCGGTAGAAGGCGCCGCGCTGATGCGGGTTCTCCCCGTAGCGCAGATCCTGTGTCTTGACGAACGCGAGGTTCAATCGCTCCGGGAAATCCATGCGGGTTCCGTCACGGGCAATGGCGCCGAGGTGATTGCTGATGGCCGAATCGTAGGTGGCCGTATGGGAAAACGCCTTGCGCGCCAGCGCGAAACGGGTCTCGAGACTGATCGCGCCGCCCGTCAGTTCGAGTTCCGCGATGATCGCCGGGTAGTCGGCTGGGTCGGTCACCACGGTCACATGCTGATAATTCTTGGCTGCCGCCCGCACCATGGCGGGACCGCCGATATCGATGTTCTCGACCGCGTCTTCGAGGGTGCAGCCGGGTCTCGCAACGGTCTCGCGGAACGGGTAGAGGTTGACGACCACGAAATCGATGTAGCCGATACCTTCCCTGGTCATCGCGTCGATGTGGCCGGGCAGATCCCGCCGGGCAAGAATGCCGCCATGAATCCTCGGGTGGAGGGTCTTCACCCGGCCGTCGAGCATTTCCGGAAATCCGGTGTAGGACGCGACCTCCGTCACGGGACTGCCGGCCTCCGCCAGCAGCCCGGCCGTTCCGCCAGTCGACAGGATGCCGATTCCCAGACGGTGAAGGGCGCTGGCGAGGGCGGCGGCCCCCGTCTTGTCGGATACGCTGATGAGGGCTTGCCGTTTGTTCGTCATGACGTGCGGCTCAGGAAATGCGATGTCGGAGAGAACAGTTGCACAACAAGTGCATGAATGAAGTCGTGGCGCCCGGGCGGGCGCTGCGCGGTGATCGAGACAGGCTGCACGCCGTCGGGCTGCCTGTCACCGCGCATGGCTCAAAGCAGCCCATAGGCCTTCAGTTTCTTTCGAAGTGTGTTCCGGGTCATGCCAAGCACCTCCGCAGCCTCGGTCTGGTTGCCCTCGACCAACGCCATGACATATTCCAGGAGTGGGCGCTCCACGCAGGCCATCACCATGTCGTGCAGGGGCGCAGGGCGTTCACCGTCGAGATCGCGGAAATAGGCATCTAGTGCCTTTTGCACGCATCTGCCTATGTCGGTGTCGTTGACTACGCGGCGCGCAGGTCTGGTTGCCATGTCATCCGGACGACCGTCAGGGGTTTTTGGAAGAAACACTCGATCGCGGCCATCTGGTCCGCCGGTGTCTCGAGAGCATTGACCTGGCGACGCAGTTCCTCGCCGCCCGGCAGCCAGCGGGAGTACCAGCCGATGTGCTTGCGGGCGACGCGACATCCCGCAAGCCCTCCATACAGGGAATACAGGGACTCGAGGTGCTCGAGCAGGATGGTGCGCAGTTCCACGGCCGTGGGCGTGCCGTGCGCGACAGACCCTTCCAGGCCGGCCGCGATCTCCCGGAAGATCCACGGTCGCCCCTGGGCGGCACGGCCGATCATGACGGCATCCGCACCGGTCCGATCGAGCACTGCACGGGCCTTCTCGGCGGAGTCGATGTCACCGTTGGCGATCAAGGGGACGGACACCTCGCGTCGGACCTCGGCGATGGTGTCGTACTCAGCCGCGCCACTGTAGAAGTCTTCACGGGTGCGGCCATGCACCGTCAGAGCCGCAATGCCCGCATCCTCCGCGATGCGGGCCACCCGGACGGCATTGCGCGTCTCCCTGCTCCAGCCCGTGCGCATCTTCAGGGTCACGGGCACGTCGACCGCCGCGACCACGGCCGACAGGATGTTTCCGATCAGGACCTCATCACGCATCAGCGCGGACCCTGCCAGCACGTTGCAGACTTTCTTTGCCGGGCAGCCCATGTTGATGTCGATGATCTGGGCTCCGTGCTCGACGTTGAGCCGGGCTGCCTGTGCCAAGCGGACTGGATCGGTACCGGCGATCTGCACCGCGATCGGCTCGGGCTCGCCTTCATGCGACCGACGCCGGCGACTCTTCTCGGTGTGCCAGAGTTGTTCGTCGGCGCTTGTCATCTCGGAAACCGCATAGCCGGCGCCCAGTCGTTTGCAGAGCAGCCGGAACGGGCGATCGGTCACTCCGGCCATGGGTGCCAGGGCGAGCCGGTTGCGGAGTCGATACGGGCCGATCTGCATGCGGGGGCTCGCGCGTGGGAGAGGCAAAGAGCCGCGTATTGTAATCAGAAACCGGCGCTTTCGATGGCGCGCGCGGTGGTGGCCGGTGCTTCGTGGGTCCCCGATGAGAGAAGGTGCCGGCTCTGCGCTCGGGTCAGTGGTCTGCCGGTGACGACAGGGTCGTGGCGAACACCCGTCGGGGCAGGGGCAGCAGGTCGAGTGATTGCAGACCGGCGCCCCGCAAGGCCGCCAATCCCGGTACCCCGGAGGAGAAAAGGCGCACCAGCGTATCGGTGAAGCCTATGGTGGTCGCGCGATCCCGGCGTCGCGCGGCCGCATGCGCAGCCAGCGCCCCGGCCGGATCCTGCGGTCGTGCTTCGAGTTCGCGGGTCAGCGACCATGCATCCCTCAGGCCCAGGTTGAGCCCCTGGCCAGCCACCGGGTGGAGGCTTTGCGCCGCGTTCCCGATCACCGCCACCCGCCCGTGGACCAGCGGCTGCGTGGTGCGCAGGCACAGCGGAAAGGTGGCAGGATCCCGGATGGCAGTGAAGCGTCCCGCCCGCCAGCCGAACGCCTGCTGGATGCGCTCGATCTGCGTCATCATCGGGCTGGCCAGCAAACCGGCTGCCTCTTCCGGAGGCATGGCCCAGACCAGAGAATGCTCCTGCGCCGCTGGCAGCAGGGCCAGCGGACCCGACGTCGTGAAACGCTCATAGGCGGTGGTGCGGTCCGCCTGCGGCACCTTTACCGTGGCAACGAAAGCGTCGACGCCGTAGTCGTGACGTCGAGTCGAGAACCCGGCGCCTTCGAGCCATTCCCCACCGCCGTCGGCGATCACGACGACATCCGCTCCTGACTCACCGTCGGTGCTGG
>JBEICA010000122.1:0-9935 GCA_040373665.1 Burkholderiales bacterium
GAAGCCGACGCGGGCGAGGGCATGGCGAAGGTGACGCCGGACCCTTGTCCGATGGAGAACCCCTGCCAGTCGATGACCGCCCGGTCGGTGGTCTGGTGCACCGTCATCTGGCCGTTGGCGATGCCGATCGTGGCGTTGCCGGCAGCCAGGCTGCCCCCCGTGGGCAGGACCGGGTCTGCCGCCCAGGCGCTTGCCATGAACCCCAGGGCCAGACCAACCGCCGCGACCAAAGGCCGCAGTCGCAGTGCCTTCGCCGTGGTCACCGGCGACCTGCGCCGACGCCGGCCCCTGGGACCGGCGCGCAAGAGTGGCTCGGACCGGTGGGACGGCGGCTGGCGCGTGGATGTGCGGTCTACGGACATAACGAGCGTTAACGTCCGTCTGTTCGGTTTTCTTGAGCGGACCGGCGTAGGGATTTAGGAGGGTTGCGGCATCCGTCTGGGCGGCGAGCATGACCCTCCCCGGGGGCGGGGCGATGGCGGCAGGGGGGGCCGTTTCCGGCGATGTGACCGAAGACGTCCGGTCAGTCGTTCACCAGACTTGCCCCCGCCCCGGCGCCGACTCGTCGCCCTGTTGTCGGGCAGCTGAAGCGCTGCGCCCGTTCGGATAGTTCACCAGGGCGGCCCCGGAAATGCGCTGCGCACCGATGTCCATCGCGTTTGCGGCGAATCGGCTGCCGGTACGATTGGGTCTGCCGGCCGCCACGGGCGCTGGCGGACGCCTTGCGGTCATGCCGCGCCCCTGATTCGCGCCCATAGGCTTCGCTGCTGGCTTGGCGCGGGATGCGCGGCCTGCCTCGCAACGCACCTCGCCATCATCCCGTGGGCTGCTGAAATTTCCGGGCTAGAAGTTCCAGGTCAGCGCGACATTGACCCGCGCCAGGCGCTGCGTGACGAGCCCGGCGAGCTGGGCGTGCGCAGTCTCGAGCACGAGCAGGGCGGATCGACCGGGCGACGGCGCTCCGAAGATGCGCAGGCGCACGCCGACCCCGAGCGCCGCCGCGCGCAGGGTGGGTGCCTCCACCGCAGTCGGCTGATGCACGCGTCCCCAGCCGAGCGCCGCCAGGGCGTAGGGCGCCACCGCGATACCGGGGAATCCGAACATGGTCCCGAGTTCGCTGCGCAGGGTGGCGCCTTCGTCGACGGCGTAACGACCCGGAGAGAGCCCGGACAGCGCGTCGGTCCCGTCGAGGGTCAACTGCTCTGAACCGAACAGGGGCTTGCCGAAGGACGACTGCGCCCGGCTCGCGAGCGACACGGTCATGCGCCCGACACTCGTCCCGAGCGCGAGATTTGCGTTGACGCGCGAGAAGTCCGAGCTTGCGCCGACGCGGGTGCCGGGCACGGCATCGTCGACATGAAATGCCGAGCGGATCCCGCCCAGTCCCTGCGACAGCCTCAGGGCGCCAGACAGTGTGGTGCCTGCAGACAGGAGGGTCTGCCCTTCCAGGGACAGGCGGGCTGCCGCGTAGGCGTCCGAGAACAGCGCCCGGTCGAATCCCGTGGCCGTGACGCGTTGCGAGATGGCATCCACGGTCGCCTGGACGATCACAGTGGCATCGACACTTCGCACCCAGGGACGGGCGACCCGCAGGGACGCCCGCACCATCCCGTTCTCGGTCTCGGGTACCCCCGCCAGGGTGATGGGCATGATGCGCGCCCAGACCAGTTCGGGCGACACGGTAGCGCCGGCGGTACCGATCGGCAGGACTGCGCCGACGGCGGCGATGTGCATGTGCGCGTTGTCCTGCAACGCCCGGTCCGGTGCACCCTGATAGGCGACATAGACCTGCTCGCCACCACCGAACGCACTGTTGGCTGCCACAGAGGCGGTGGCTGCCCATCCGCCGACGGCGTCACTGGCCAGATGGTTGAACCCGGCGCTGCCGGTGACGCGGCGGAAGGCGCCGTCCAGAACGATACGCGTGCCGCCCGGCGTTTCGCCCGGCGCGAAGGTGCTGCGCAGCGTCAGGCCGCCCAGGTCACCGGCCAGGAGGAGGGCGTGTTCGATGTCTTCCCGCCGCAGCGAGGCCCGGCCGACCAGCGGGGCGAGGGTCGCTGCAACGGGTGCGCGGATGACCTCGTCGAGCCCGTTGACGTCGACGGATTCGATGCGGCCGTCGACGATGCTGATGGTGACGGGGGCGCCCGGCGCGATGCGCTGTGGGGGAATGACCACGCGGACCAGTACGAAACCGGCCTCTGCGTGCGCCCGTTCCAGGGCGTTGGCGAACCGGTAAAGATCTGCCACCGTGGCCCGCGGCCTGCGTGAGGCGCGGGCGAGCAGTTCATCACGCAGTCGCACGGTCTCTGTGGGCAGGGGGGCGGGGTCGCCGACGAACAGCACCTCGCCCGGTTCGATCTCGATGCCTTCGGCGCCGGCAGGGGGCTGGAGAGGGGCGAAGCGGCCGATGTCGATGAGGGGTCGCGCACGTTGCGGCTGCGGCGCGAAGGTCTCGGGCACGACGCGCCCGGCGGGTGGCGCTGCGCCTGCGAGGGGGTTCTGCTGAGCCTGGGCGCTCGTCGGGGTCAGAGGCACCAGGGCGCCCAGTGCAAGCGCCAGACCTGCGACGGCGTGGCGCCACGCGGCCTGCCTCGCCGGCGCCGGCCGCAGGCATATGCGTCCGGGCCGGGGCCGCATCCAGTCGACATGGAACGAGGCGGCGCCCTGGTCAGAATGGGGGACCTGGTTCCGATGCTCTTGCGCGCCAGGCATCGCCAGGACCCCGGCTTCGGGAACGGCGCACGCATGCCGAGACGTCACTCTTCGCATTTTCAGGAAATCGCGCTGGCCGGGCGAGGTTATCCGGCGCCATTGGGGGTCCCGCCAGACACCGACTGGTCCGGAATCGACGGGGCGCAGAGCGAGGACCTGCATGGCTCCAGAAGAAATAGTCATGAGTCATACAGGTGGCGCATGGCGATGTGCGAAAGTACTACAAAAATCGGCAAAAAAGCGATTACTGGGTGGTGCGCGGCAGCCGGTCTCGCGGTCGCCGTATCGCCTTGGCCGGGCCGATCGGCCACGGCGTACACTCGCGCCACCCTCAGACGCCAGCGCGCTCCCATGACCTTGCTCCTCCTTCCCGGCCTGCTGTGCGACGCCGACGTCTGGTCCGCCCAGCGGCCAACCCTGTCGAAGATGATTCCCTGTGTGGTGGCCGACCTGACGCGGGACGACAGCATGGCCGCCATGGCCGGGCGCGTGTTGGCCGAGGCTCCGCCGGGGCCGCTGGCGGTGGCCGGCTTCTCCATGGGCGGCTACGTGGCCCTGGAACTGATGCGTCAGGCGCCGGAGCGCATCGCCCGCCTCGCCCTGATCGGCACCAGCGCACGCACCGACACGCCGGAGCGCGCGGCCGAACGCCGCCGCTTCATCGAGCTCGCAGCGCAGCCCAGGGGCTTCTCGCCGATCACGCGCACGATGCTGTCGTTCCTGGTGCACCCAGACCGCGTGGGCGACGAGGTGCTGGCGGGCCGCATCGTTGCCATGGCGCAGCGGGTCGGCGCCGAGGCCTACGTGCGGCAGCAGACGGCCATCCTGTCGCGGCCCGACAGCCTGCCGACGCTGGCCACCGTGCGTTGTCCCACCCTGGTGCTGGCGGCACGTCAGGACGAGCGCGCGCCGGTGGCGGTACACGAGGAACTGGCAGCCGGCATCCCGGGCGCCCGCCTGGTCGTGCTGGAGGATTGCGGCCACATGGCGCCGATGGAACGCCCCGGGGAGGTGACGGAGGCGCTGCGCCAGTGGCTCACCGCGGTCTGAAATTGACCCTGGTTTTCGGGGCGTGCTATACAACCGAGCCGCGTTCGGTGTCAGCCGGGCGCAATCCACGCACGTCACAGCACACATCACACGACACCGCGCCGGGCGCCGCACCAAAGGGGGCGTCCACGGCGCGGACAGGGAGGATCGGCACATGCCGGCAGTGAGCAACCGGGCGCGTCAGCTCGGTACCGAAAACGCATTCGTGGTTCTTGCGGAGGTCAACGCCCTCATCCGCAGCGGCCGGGACATCATCTCCTTCTGCATCGGCCAGCCGGACTTTCCGACGCCGGTGAACATCCAGGACGCAGCGGTGACTGCGATCCGCGGCGGGCGTCACGGCTACACGCCCTCGGCCGGCATCAACGAACTGCGCGAGGCGGTGGTGCGCGACATCCAGCGCACCCGCGGCCTGACCGTGGACCCGTCGGACGTGGTGGTGGCCGCGGGCGCCAAGCCCTTCATCGGCTACACGGTGCTGTCGGTGACCGACTTCGGCGCCGGCGACGAGGTGATCTACCCCAATCCCGGCTTCCCGATCTACGAATCGCAGATCCGGGCCAACGGCGCAGTGCCGGTGCCCATCCATCTGAAGGAGTCGCGCGGCTTCAACTTCGACCCTCAGGAGCTGGAAGACAGGATCACGCCACGCACCCGGCTGCTGATCCTCAATTCGCCGCACAACCCCACCGGCGGCATCATTCCGCGGGCGCAGATGGAGGCCATCTCCGACATCCTCCGGCGCCACGAGCAGGTCTGGGTGTTCGCGGACGAGATCTACGGACGCCTGGTCTACGACGGCGAGTTCACCTCCATCGCCACCCTGCCGGGCATGCTGGAGCGCACCATCATCGCCGATGGCTGCTCCAAGACCTGGGCCATGACGGGCTGGCGCATCGGCTTCGCCGTCAATCGGGCGCTCGCGCCGTACTTCACCACCTGGATCACCAACACCGAGTCCTGCGCCTCGCAGATCAGCCAGTGGGCCGCGGTGGAGGCGCTCGATGGTCCGCAGGACGACGCCCGGCGCATGCGCGACAGTTTCCTGGCTCGCCGCGACCTGATCGTGCGTCTGTTGAACGAAGTCCCCGGCGTGACCTGCCAGAACCCCGGCGGTGCCTTCTACGCCTGGCCCAACGTGACCGAGGCCTGCCGCATGATCGGCGCGCGCGACTCCGAGGAACTGCGCGCCCGGCTGCTGCACGAGGCCGGCGTGGCGGTGCTGGCCGACATCCACTTCGGGCCTCGTGTGCCTGACGAGGGGCAGCACATCCGGTTCAGCTATGCCGCGTCGAACGAGGCGATCGAGGCCGGGGTGGCGCGCATGGCCGATTTCATCCGGCGCAACACCCGCAACCAGGCGGGCGCCTGACCGCTTCCGTGCGGCGCGCCACGGGCCACGGTGCGTGGCGGGCGGCGGTGGCCGGACGCAGCGCCCTGTTGCTGGCCGCGCTGTGGCTCGGCGGCTGTTCGTCCTGGCAGAAGTGGCTGGAGGACGTGCGCGGTGGCGACGAGTCGCTGCGACCCTACGCCACGCTGCTCGGGACGAGCTGGCAGTTGAAGGCGGCTGTCATCCGCGGCGAGGCGGTTGCCGTCCCCCATCCCGAGCGCTACGTCATCGAGTTCCGCAACGATCACCGTCTGGTGGTGCTGGCGGACTGCAATCGCGGCCTCGGGGCGTGGAGTGCGAGCGGGGCCGAGATGAGCATCGGCCGCCTGTCGCTGAGTCGTGACACCTGCCCGGTTCCGTCGCTGGGCCGGGCCTTCACCGATGCGCTGGGGCGCGTGGACTCGTGGTACCTTGCCGACGGCGCGCTGTTCCTGGAGCAGCCCGGAGAGGGGCGCATCCTGCGCTTCGCCCTGCTGGACAGGGCGCCGCTCGAACCCTGATGCCGACCCGCGGAGGTGTGTCGTGAGGATCGTTGCCGCAGTGCTGGCCAGCCTGATCGTCTGCGCGTCCGCCCCGGCCGCCGACTGGGACCACGACGCCAACATCGACGCGGCCGTCGGCGCGGCCGTCTCAACCCACCGCGTCGAGGGCGCGGCTGGCATGGAGCGGGTGGTGGGGGCCTGCTACCAGGTCGTCGACAGCCCGGGGGAGGCGGACGCGCGCCTGCAGCGGCTGGAATACTGCGCGGGGATGGATTTCGCCGCCATCCGGCTCGAAGGGACTGCGTCCGATAGCGTATCCGAGGATGATTTCTTCCACCCGAGACAGGTGATGCGGCGCGCCGGACGCATCATGGGCTTCGTCAGCGACCCGGTCGTGGTGAACCAGATCCTGCGCGCCTGGTCCGCCACCGCATTCGAGCGGCTCGACCAGCTGGGCATCGACTGACCCGCTGCAGGCGGGCAGCCTCAGCCGCCGGCTGCTGCCTCGGCGCCGTTCTCCTGTACCGGCGGCTGGCGCGCCAGCCGCTCGCAACGCTCGCACCAGCGCCCCTCGATGGCCGAGTCCACGCCATAGAACATCGTGGGGATCTGCGTCGGCGTCACCGTCTCGCCGCACAGCGCCCGCGCCGGCTGGTCGGCCGGGGCGAGGTGGAATTCGAAGCCCTGGTCCAGGGTGCGACTGCCGACGATCAGTTCCGGAATCATGGTCCGCGCATCTTCCGATGTGGTTTGGGCTGAACCGCGATGCTACAGGCTCGGCGGCCGACCCTGGCCATGCTCCGCGCGGGTCTGGCAATCCATGCAGCGCCGGGCGCCGGGCTGGGCCATGAGACGTGCCACGGGGATGTGCCCGCCACAGTCGGCGCAACTGCCATAGGCCGGCCCCGCGAGGCGTTCGAGCGCTGACTCGGTCTCGCGCAGTTCGGTCACTTCACGGTCGATGCGGGCGGCATTGACGTCCGCCAGCACGTCCGCGACGGCTTCTTCGGCGCTGTCGTGGACCCGGCCGGCGAGTTCCGCCCAGGTCTGGTCGCCGCTCTCCACCAGCGCCGCGCGGATCTCGGACAGCAGTTCGCTCCTCCGGCTGCGCAGGCGCTGCTCGATGTCGGACCGTTGCTCATGTGTCAGGCGGGTCATCACGCGTCTCCTGTAGGATCCGACGGGTGGGCCGGAGCCGCCGTCGTCATGGCCAAGTGTCGCAGGGTTCGCGGCGGCGCCGGCTGATCTGGGTCAAGAACGGCCCGCGTTGGGCCGGGATGGCCTGGTGCCGCTTGCCGCATTGCCGGAGGTTCCAACCGATGTTCGTCCGAGCGCGTTCGTGGTTCCTGTTCTTCGCCGTCGCCCTGATGCCGGTCACGCCCGGGGTCGCCGCCGCCGAGCCCTACGATCTGGTGATCGCGAACGGCCGGGTGATGGACCCTGAATCGGGTCTCGACGGACTGCGGCATCTCGGCATCCGCGATGGCGTCATCCAGGCGGTGAGCGAGACGCCACTGCGCGGCGCGCAGGTGGTCGACGCCCGCGGCCTGGTGGTGGCCCCGGGCTTCATCGATCTGCATTGGCACGGTGTGCGCCCCGAGTCGCACCGCCATCAGGCCATGGACGGCGTCACCGCGTCCTTCGAACTCGAAGTGGGTGTGGCCGACGTGGACGGCTGGTATCGCGCCCGGGCGGGACGCGAGCCCATCCACTACGGCGTGGCGGTCGGCCACATTCCCGTGCGCATTGCCGTGAAGAACGACACCGGCACCTTCCTGCCCAGCGGCCCTGGGGCCAAGGACGGCGTCTCCGACGCCGAGTTGGCCGCGCTGCTGCAGGGCCTGGACGACGGGCTGCGCCAGGGGGCGGTGGCGGTGGGGCTGGGCATCGCCTACACGCCGGCCGCCCGGAGCACCGAATTGCTCGAGGTGTTCCGCACCGCGGCCCGCCATGGCGCCTTCACCCACGTGCACGTCCGGGGTGCGTCCAGCGCCGCGGGCATGGACGCCGACCGCGAGGCGGGACTGCTCGAGGTGATCGCCCTGTCGGCCGCGACCGGTGCGCCGGTGCACGTGGCGCACATCCAGAGCAGCGGCCAGGCCTCGACCGCGCGCATGCTCGACGTCATCGCCGGTGCCCGCGAGCGTGGTCTGGACGTCACCACGGAGTGCTATCCCTATACGGCGGGCGCGACGCGGATCGAGTCCTTCCTGTTCGACAGCTGGGTCGACCGTCCCGACGCCGATTTCAACCGCCTTCAGTGGGTGGCCACGGGCGAGCGCCTGACGCGCGAGAGCTTCCTGCGTCACCGCCGGGAGGGCGGGCTGGTGCTGATCCATGCCAACACCGAGGAGGTCATCCGGACGGCGGTGGCGCATCCGCTCACCATGATCGCCAGCGACGGCTTCGACGTCTCCCCGGGTCAGGGGCACCCGCGTTCCAGCGGCACTTTCTCGCGGGTGCTGGGCCGCTACGTCCGGGAGGCCGGCCTGCTCACGCTGATGCAGGCGCTGGAGAAGATGACCCTCCAGCCGGCCCGGCGTCTGGAGGCGCGGGTGCCGGCCATGCGCAACAAGGGGCGCATCCGGCCCGGGGCCGATGCCGACCTGACGCTGTTCGACCCGGAACGCATCATCGATCGCGCCACCTACGAGGCCCCGGAGCGCTTCTCGGAAGGGGTGGCCTATGTGTTCGTCGCCGGCACGCCCGTGGTCTGGGATGGCCGTCTGCGCGAGGCTGCCCTGCCGGGTCGCGCCATCCGGGCGCCTCGCTCGCCGTGAGCCCTGGCCGCGTGCGCACCGCCGCGCACGCGTCATTCGTGATTCGCGAATAGAATAAGGGTCCGGGTGCGTCAGGTGGCCCGGGCTCCTCGGCGTGGCGGAGGTCTGCCGTTGCTCAAACCCCAGGATGTGGTCGTGCTGCTGAAGATCGTGGCCAGGGGCCCTGTGCCCTGGAGCTACGGCCAGCTGGCATGGGAACTCGGCATGTCCGCCTCGGAAGTGCACGCTGGTGTGCGGCGTGCGGCGGACGCCGGGCTGTTGCGTATCGACGCCGGCTGGGGCGTGCCGGATGCCGCCGGCCTGGACGAGTTGCTGGTGCACGGTGTGCGCTACGTCTGGGCTGCAGTCCCGGGTGAAACACTGGTGTTGGGCACGCCGACCGGCGCGTCGGCCGCGCCGCTGGCGGACGCGCTGCCGCCCCGGGGCGACGCGCCCCTGGTCTGGCCCGACCCGGAAGGCGGGACGCGCGGGGTTCCGATCGAGCCCCTGTATCGGTGCGTGCCCGTGGCGGCGAAGCGGGATCCCGTGCTGCACGAACTCCTGGCGCTCGTGGACGGCATACGGACCGGGCCCGACCGGGTGCGTGAGGTGGCGGTGCGGCATCTGCGCCGGCGTCTGGGCACGGCGGGAGAGGGGGTGTTGTCGAGGGTCGGCGGCGCAGGCAGGAGCGCTGCCTCCGCCCGCGGACGTGCCTGACAGGCGCGCGCGGGGGCGGCAGGTTTGACATGAACGACGGGACATCATGACGAAGAAGACGGGCGGCTACACCGCTGAAGACATCGAGATCCTGGAAGACCTCGCGCCGATCCTGCACCGGCCCGGGATGTACACCGATCCGGTGAATCCGAACCACGCGCTGGTGGAGATCCTCGACAACGCCGCCGACGAGGGGCTCGCCGGCTTCGCGAAGAACGTGGTGGTGACCCTGTACGAGGACGGTTCGGCCGAGGTCACCGACGACGGGCGCGGCATCCCGGTCGACATCCACCCACTGAAGAAGGTGCCGGCGGTGCAGGTGATCTTCACGACGCTGCACTCGGGCGGCAAGTTCCGCAAGACCGACAAGGAGGCGGTGTACCGCATCGCCGGCGGCCTGCACGGCGTGGGTGTGTGCGTGAGCAATGCCCTGTCCACGCGGCTGGAGGTGGACGTGCGGCGCGACGGCGCGTCGTGGCGCATCGTGTTCGGCGACAACGGCAAGGTGAAGGAGCCGCTGGTGCAGACCGGCACGGTGGGGCCGCGCGAGACCGGCACGCGCATCCGCTTCTGGCCGGATGCGCGCTACTTCGATTCACCGCGCATCGTGGCCGCCGAGCTGGCGGCGCTGATGCGCGCCAAGGCGATGTTGCTGCCCGGCGTACGCTTCAGCCTGCGGGTGGAGAAGGGTGGGCGTTTCGAGACCACCCAGTGGCACTTCCCCGACGGCATCCGCGGTTACTTCGGCAGCGCCATGTCCGGCGTCGAGCCGGTGGCGGCGAGCTTCTTCGGCGAGCGCTACGTCACCGCCCAGTCCGAGTC
>JBEICA010000300.1:0-4462 GCA_040373665.1 Burkholderiales bacterium
CGCGTCGACGAAAACGTTGCGTGCCTCGGGACGCAGGCGTGTGCCCAGACAGTGCGGGCAGGAGGATACGGTCTGGTAGCGCGCCAGTTCTTCCCTGACCACCGGGGAATCGGTTTCGCGGTATCGCCGCTCGATGTTGGGGAGAATGCCCTCGAACGCGTGCTCGCGGACGTGAACCGACCCCTTGGGATCGGTGTAGATGAAGCGGATGTTTTCCCGCCCCGAGCCGTGCAGCACGAGATCCTGTACCGCCCCCGGCAGGGTCTCGAAGGGGGCCTCGACATCGAAATCCGCATGGCGCGCCAGGCTCTCGAGCATCTGGAAATAGAATTGGTTCCGCCTGTCCCAGCCCTTGATGGCACCGGCTGCGAGGGATTGCTGTGGGAAGGCGACGATGCGCCTGGGGTCGAAGAAGGCGGCCACCCCCAGTCCGCCACAGGCGGGGCAGGCGCCCGCCGGGTTGTTGAACGAAAACAGGCGTGGCTCGAGTTCCGCGAGGGCGAAGTCGCACTGCGGACACGCCATGCGTGCGGAGAAGGCCTGTTCTCCGCCGTGGTCCAGGTCGGCCACCAGCACCCGGCCGGCGCCAAGGCGCATGCAGGTCTCGACCGACTCGGCGAGCCGCTGCCTGGCGTCCTCGCGCACGCGCAGACGGTCGACCACCACGTCGATGGCGGGTTGCCCGCCCGGCGACGCCACCGCAGGCGCGTCGAGTTCGCGGACCTCACCGTCCAGGCGGACGCGCACGAAGCCCCGGGCACGCAGGTCTTCCAGCACGGCCTGCACATCCCCGGTCCGGTCCGCCGGCAGCGGCGCCAGCAGCATGATCCGCGTATCCCGCGTCATGGCCAGAACGGAGTCCACCACCTGGGAGACGGTCTGGGCAGCCAGCGCGGTGCCGTGGGTCGGGCAGCGCGGCTCGCCGACCCGGGCGAACAGAAGCCGGAGGTAGTCGTGCACCTCGGTGATGGTGCCGACCGTGGAGCGGGGGTTGTGGCCCGCGGTCTTCTGCTCGATGGCGATGGCCGGGGAGAGCCCTTCGATCAGATCGACGTCGGGCTTCTCCATGAGGTGCAGGAACTGCCGGGCGTAGGCCGACAGGGATTCGACGTATCGCCGCTGGCCCTCGGCGTACAGGGTGTCGAAGGCCAGCGAGGACTTGCCGGAGCCGGACAGGCCCGTGATCACCACCAGCCTGCCGCGCGGCAGGTCCAGGTCCACGTTCTTCAGGTTGTGGGTTCTCGCACCTCGGACGCGAATCAGGTCCATGGGATCTTGTCCGGCTCGGCCGGTAGGGGGTAATCGGCTAATATACCGAGCTTCGGATGTCCCTCCCAGTTCGTTCCCACCCGCCCGTTACCTCCCCGTGACCCGTTCCGGCAGCGCCACGCGCATGACCAGGTTCGAATTGCGATCGAGCATTGCGCTCGCCAGCATTTCCGGCCTGCGTCTGCTCGGCATGTTCATCGTGTTGCCGGTGTTCGCCCTGTATGCCGAGCGCCTGCCGGGCGGGGCCGACCACACTCTCGTGGGGCTCGCGCTGGGGGCCTACGGTCTGACCCAGGCGGTGCTCCAGGTTCCATTCGGTTGGGCCTCGGATCGTTGGGGCCGCAAGCCCGCCATCTATGCCGGGCTGGTGTTCTTCGCCGCCGGAAGTTTTCTCTCGGCCTGGGCGCCGTCCATCGGATGGGTGATGGCGGGCAGGGTGCTGCAGGGGGCGGGGGCGATCTCCGCAGCCGTCATCGCGCTGACGGCGGACCTTACACGTGAGGAGGTCAGGACCAAGGCGATGGCCATCATCGGGGTGACCATCGGCGTCACCTTCGCCATTTCCATGGTGCTCGGTCCGGTGCTGGATCGCTGGATCGGCGTGCCGGGCATCTTCACCCTCACCGGCGTGCTTGCCCTGGGCGCGATCCTGATGGTGCGCTTTGCCATCGCCGATCCTCCCGCTGCGGTGCAGGCACCCACCGGACGCCGTGCCACCGTGTGGCAGGTGGTACGTGACCCGGAACTGCTGCGGCTCAACATCGGCATCTTCGTTCTGCATGGCCTGCTCATGGCCGTCTTCGTCGTGGTGCCGTTCAACCTGAGGAATGCGGGGCTGGGCTCCGCCGAGCACTGGACGGTCTATCTTCCCGTGATGGTCGGGTCCTTTCTGCTCATCGTGCCGCTGATCGGCTACTCGGAGCGGCGGTCACGGCAGAAACCTGCCTTCGTCGCCAGCGTCGTTCTGCTGCTCGTGTCCCTGGGGTTGCTGCACCTGTGGCCCGCATCCGTCGGTGGCGCTGTCGCCGGATTGACGGTGTTCTTCGTGGGCTTCAACTTCCTGGAGGCGAGCCTGCCGTCGCTGGTCTCGCGTACCGTGCCGCCGGATGCCAAGGGCACGGCGGCCGGATTGTTCTCCAGTGTCCAGTTTCTCGGCACCTTCGTCGGTGCGGCTGCAGGGGGCTGGCTGTCCCAGCACTGGGGTGCTGGTGCCGTGTTTGCCTTCTGCGGCATCATCACGCTGGTGTGGTTGGCTGCGGCCGCGGGCATGTCGGTCCCGGTCCTGAAAACCCTTCCCTTCCCTCCTGTCGATCCGGAGCAGGCCGATGGTCTGGTCAGGCAGTTGCGGGCCCTGCCAGGCGTGCGCGAGGCGCGTATCCTGTCGTCCGGAGACGTTGCCCAGCTCAAGGTGGACGCGGGGCGATTCGACGAGGGACACGCATTGCGACTCATCAACCGGGAGGTGCCAGAGTGGCTTCCGTCAACAAAGTGATTCTCGTGGGCAATCTCGGGCGCGACCCCGAGGTCCGTTACACGCCCGACAACAGTGCCATCACCAATGTGAGCATCGCGACCACCGATGTGTGGCGTGACAAGAGCGGCGAGAAGCAGGAGCGTACCGAGTGGCACCGCGTGGCCTTCTTCGGCAAGCTGGCGGAGATCGCCGGCGAATACCTCAAGAAAGGCAGTCAGGTGTACGTCGAAGGCCGCCTGCAGACCCGCAAGTGGCAGGACAAGGAAGGTCAGGAGCGCTACACCACCGAGATCGTCGCGGATCGCATGCAGATGCTGGGTTCTCGCGGAGGCATGGGCATGGGTGATGCCGCCGAGATGGATGCAGCCCCCCCGCCCTCCCGCCAGGGTGCCCCCGCGCGGTCGTCTGCGCCGGCCCGGTCCGGGTCGAAGTTCGACGATCTCGAGGACGACATCCCGTTCTGAACCCCGCCACCCGCGCACGAGCGTGGCCAGGGTGAATCCAGGCCCGGTGGGCGCAGTGTCACGCGGGATCTCCGGAGAATGCCTTTGAAAGCCTATGAACTGCAGGCTCTGCAGAGCCTGGACAGCCTGACGCGCGTTGAACGGGACGTCCCACGTCCCGGGCCCGGTCAGGTGCTGGTGCGGGTGCGAGCCTGCTCCCTGAATTTCCGCGATACCCTGGTGGCACGCGGAGCCTACGGCGGTCCGCCGCGGGCCGGGCTAGTCCCATTGTCCGATGGTGCCGGCGAGGTCATCGAAGTAGGGCCCGGTGTGACCCGGGTTCACGCCGGGGACCGGGTGGCTGGCTGCTTCATGCAGGACTGGATCGCCGGTGAGATCACGCCAGAGGCCACGACGTCCGCCCTTGGCGGGGCCATCGACGGCATGCTTGCCGAGTACGTGCTCCTGTCGGAGCAGGGTGTGGTCAGGGTTCCCGGCCACTTGAGCGACGAGGAGGCGGCCTGCCTGCCCTGTGCTGCGGTGACCGCGTGGAATGCCCTGGTGCGGGAGTCCCACATCAAGGCGGGCGACACGGTGGTGCTCCTCGGTACCGGCGGGGTGTCTCTGTTGGGGCTGCAACTCGCCCGGATGCACGGCGCACGCTGCATCGTCACGTCCGGCAGCGATGAGAAGCTTGAACTGGCGCGGCGGTTGGGCGCCGAGGCGACGGTGAACTACCGTAGTCGTCCCGACTGGGAGAAGGCGGTCCTGGAGTTCACCGACGGCCGGGGTGCGGACATCGTGCTCGAGGTCGGCGGCGTGGGCACTTTCGACAAGTCCGTGGCGAGCCTGCGACTCGGCGGACACTTGTGCATGATCGGAGTCCTCACCGGTGTCACAGGGACGGTGTCGACGGCAGCCATCCTGCGGCGTCACCTCCGGGTGCACGGCATCTACGTCGGTTCCCGGGAGATGTTCGAGGAGATGAACCGAGCCATCGCAGCCGCCGGGATGCATCCGCCCATCGACCGCAGCTTCGATTTCGAGGACGCGCGAGGGGCCTATGAACACCTGCTCGGTGCGAGCCACGCGGGGAAGGTCACCATCCGGTTCTGAACCGGTACTTCGGCGAGGCCCTCCTCAGGCCTTGGGCCCCTGGGGATGACGGCGTGGTCCCGGGGCATGCTCCGGGTGGCCATGACCTTTGCGCGGGAGTGCCGCACCGCGCGGTGGCATCAGGGGTCGGTCCGTGGCGTGGCGTCGACCCCCTCGTCCC
>JBEICA010000009.1:0-31104 GCA_040373665.1 Burkholderiales bacterium
CTCCTGGACAGCTATGTGAGGAATGAGATCATCCTTCCGCGAAAGGCGGTGCTCGAGTTGTCCCGTCTGCTTGGCGAAACGGACAATCAGGTTCTTGTGACCATCATGCCGAATCAGGTGCGATTCGACATCGACGGAATCACCCTGGTCACGAAAGTGATCGACGGAAAGTTTCCCGACTACAACCGAGTTGTTCCTACGAATTACGCCAGGCACGTCAGACTGGAACGTCCCGTATTGCAGAACGCCCTTCAGCGGGCGGCGATCCTATCCAACGAAAAATTTCGTGGTGTCCGCTGGGTCCTCAGTCCGGACAGCCTGCGCATTCTGTGCACCAACACAGAGCAGGAAGAGGCCGAGGAGGAACTCGAGATCGCCTATTCTGCGGACGTGATCGACATCGGCTTCAACATCACGTACCTGCTGGAAGTCCTGAGCAACGTGGATACTCCTGAGGTGCAATGTTCTTTCGGTGACGCCAACACCAGCATGCTGATGACTCTCCCAGACCGGGACGACTTCAAATATGTCGTCATGCCGATGCGGATATGACATAGGTTCGAAGCGGCAACCCGACCATCACCGCATGTCACTGCGGCTACACTGAACCGCCCACAGGAATTCCATGGAAGACAGCAGCAGCTACGACGCCGACAGCATCAAGATGCTCAAGGGCCTGGAGGCAGTCCGGAAACGGCCTGGCATGTACATCGGCGACACCAGCGACGGAACGGGACTGCACCACATGGTGTTCGAGGTGGTGGATAACTCCATCGACGAGGCGCTTGCCGGACATTGTGACGATATCCGTATCGTCATCCACAGTGATAATTCGATCAGTGTCGCCGACAACGGACGCGGCATACCGACAGCCATCCATCCGGACGATGAAGAAGGCAGGTCAACTGCGGAAATTGTCATGACGGTGCTCCATGCCGGTGGCAAGTTCGACAGCAACTCGTACAAGATTTCAGGCGGTCTCCATGGCGTTGGCGTTTCTGTCGTCAACGCCCTGTCAGAGTGGTTGAAACTCACTATCCGTCGTGATGGAAAAGTTCATTCGATGGAATTCCGGCATGGCGACAGGGTAGCGCCGTTAGCGCAAACCGGTACCACTGAGCGACGGGGTACGGAGATCCATTTCAAGCCAGCAACCCAGACTTTCGGCAACATTGAATATCACTTCGACATCTTGGCGAAACGGTTGCGGGAGCTTTCTTTCCTGAACAACGGGGTCAAGATCGAACTGATCGATCAACGAACCGGCAAGGAAGAAAACTTCGCGTTTTCCGGCGGAGTTCGTGGTTTTGTGGAATACCTGAATCGTCACCGGTCCGTACTGCACCCGACCGTGTTCCATATCTCCGGTGAGAAAGATGGCATCGGCGTCGAGATCGCAATGCAGTGGAACGACTCCTACCAGGAAAACGTCCTGGTATTCACCAACAATATCCCTCAGCGGGATGGTGGAACACACCTGACAGGCCTGCGCGCTGCCATGACGCGCACCATTGCCAAGTACATCACGGGAAACGAACTCGACAAAAAGGCGAAGGTGGAGGTCACTGGGGATGACATGCGGGAAGGCCTGACCTGCGTCCTTTCCGTCAAGGTTCCGGATCCGAAGTTCTCCTCTCAGACCAAAGACAAACTGGTTTCATCCGAAGTCCGGGCGCCGGTGGAAGACGTAGTCGCCAGAGGTTTGGAGGACTGGCTGCTGGAACGGCCCGCAGATGCGAAGACAGTGATTGGGAAGATCATCGAGGCGGCGCGAGCCAGGGAAGCAGCGCGCAAAGCGCGGGAAATGACGCGGCGCAAGGGTGTTATGGACAGCTTCGGCCTGCCTGGAAAACTGGCGGACTGCCAGGAAAAGGATCCAAGTCGCTGTGAACTGTATCTCGTAGAGGGCGATTCGGCCGGTGGTTCCGCCAAGCAGGGTCGGGACCGGCGCTTCCAGGCCATCCTCCCCTTGAAGGGGAAGATCCTGAACGTAGAGCGTGCAAGGTTCGACAAGCTGGTCTCATCCCAGGAAATCGTAGCGCTGATAACAGCCCTGGGGACGAGTATAGGCAAGGACGAATACAACCCCGACAAGTTGCGTTATCACCGGATCATCATCATGACGGATGCTGATGTCGACGGCTCTCACATCCGGACCCTGTTGCTGACGTTTTTCTACCGCCAGATGCCTGATCTGGTCGAACGTGGCCACATCTACATAGCGCAGCCGCCTCTCTACAAGGCCAAGCATGGGAGGGAGGAGAAGTATCTCAAGGATGATCATGAGCTCAAGGAGTACCTCCTGCGCATTGCCCTCAGGGATGTACGACTTGTGCCTTCCGACGGCGCGGAGCCAATGAGCGCCGAAGCCCTGGAGCAACTTGCCCGCGAACAACTCCTCAGCGAAGCCGTGATCAGCCGGTTGTCCCGCCGGATGGATCCTGTCGTCCTGAAATGCCTGGAAACCGGGGTCATACTCGACTTGTCCTCAAGGGAGTCAGCCGAGCGGACGGCACGTGAAATTCAAGCCCGCCTGGAAGGTGATGGCGTCTTGGTGGGTACGGCCTACGACGACGCGACCGAGGCCTATGAACTCCGCATACGCCGGCGGGTGCACGGCGTCGAGAGGCTGACCGTGCTGGACCGTGATTTCGCCGAAGGTGGCGACCACGCCCAACTGGTCCGAACCTCGACGCTGCTGGAGGGCCTTCTTGGCACTGGCGCCTACGTTGTACGAGGAGAGAGCCGGCGTCCGGTATCCAGCTTCCAGGCGGCGCTCGATTGGTTGTTGGCAGAGGCCCAACGGGGTGTATCGATCCAGCGCTACAAGGGTCTGGGAGAGATGAACCCCGACCAGTTGTGGGAAACCACTATGGATCCGGGAACACGTCGCCTTTTGAGGGCTCAGATCGAGGACACCATCGCCGCCGACGAAATCTTCAGCACCCTCATGGGCGATGTCGTAGAACCAAGGCGTGCGTTCATAGAGAGCAACGCTTTAGGAGTGAGGAATCTCGACGTGTGAGCGATCTCGACTTCCCTCTCCAGCCGAACAATCTCAGGGTAAGGCGTCGAGGAAAACCGGTATCGCGGCAGATCTCAGGCTGTCGGGATAATCGCGCTGGAACTGAGTCATCATCTCACGCGCCCTGGCGCTTCTAACCCTTCGATCTCCGACGCCTGCCCGCGCCGCCCGTATCTGCAGGATGGCAGTGACGAAACGCGCTTCCTCTGTCGAGGGATCACGAGGGTATTCTTTTACAAGCCGTTCGCCCGCTTCGATCAGCGGCTGCAGTTGGGCGCCATCGGCAAGTATCGGCTTCAGGGGATCGTCGCGGAAGCTGTCATAGAAGTTGCCGAACAGCATTCCTGCCAGAGCCTCGTGCGCGCGCTTACCCTTCTGGTCCAGATCGAGCGCAGTCTTGTAGAGATCGACCGGGGCTCCGAAACGGCCCAACGCCTCCGACCAGACCAGCGGATGCCCGACCTGTCTGAGACGGTCCACCAGCAACTGTGACGGAAGTCCTTGAATGCGGCCATGGCTGGCCAGGTCGCGGTTCAGCAGTTCCTTGATGTCGTCCAGCATCCTGGCGAGGGACACCATGGCATCCGCACGAGTCGCGGGCGCGTCCTTCGCCTTGATCGCCGCTGCAAACTTGTTCGCCTGGCTGATGTAACGATCTGCCGCATCTGGGGTGATGAGTTCATGGGCCAGCGAATCGCCACACGCGCCCACCAAAGATGCAATCGAAATCGCGAAAGCCAGAAGCAGCAGGTTGAGGCTGCTAGACACGAACTGCCCGGTTGTCCAAAGGCGTGGACCCATATTTCCGGAACGACTTCGAGCGCACAGACCCGGGATCAACGATCAGGAGGGGCCTCGAGGGGCGCCCCACTGGCGTAAGCGATCACCCCTGGATGTGGAGGTGGCCCGTTACTGCCGGTGTCCACGGGTAACGACAATCGTAGCCTTGCACCGTTTTTCAGGAGCGCTTCTGCCAGCAGGTAGGCATGAGCTTCCATGAAGTCTGACCGGCATACGAGGACATGCGTATCGTTCTGAAGGATGACGCGCAGGGGGATGGGCCCGTAATCCCTGAATCTGTCGATGCCGTGGAACATGGACAAGGCCACGGCTTTCGGGACGATGGCGACCTCGGCTTGCGCTGTGGCCAACAGGCTGGCGGTACGTTCCGCCCTGGGCCCCCTGCCGACGGCCGCTCGGCTGTCCGGAAGAGCATCCCTCACGATCTCGGCCATCGCGTCACCGAGGGCATCACCTTCCGGATCGTCACGAGATGTGATGATCACCAGGTGTACCTGCCGGTAGACCGTCCACTGACGGTAGGGCGAATGCGCGGTCAGCAGAAACCACCCTGCAGCCGCTGATGCGGCACCGAGGAATCGGCGTCGCTGGAAACTTGTTGTGGAGGGCAGCATTTCTTGGTCACCGCGTTCCGCGACCGGGCAGCGCGATATCTCACGCTGCCCGGATACGGAGTCAGGTCACTTGCGGATATGCTCCAACGGACAGATGGTGGATACCGCGTAGTTCGGTACATCGACCACGTTGCCGATTCGCAGGTCGCAAGCCACGCTGGTGTAGACGTAGGCCTGGACCGGTGTCCACTTGTAGGTGGCGACCAGCCAGTCGATCATCTCGTTCAGGGATGCACGGGCCGCAACGGTCAGGTCTTCCGACAGATTCGTAAGGGGACCGATCTTGTCGCCACCCAGATACTTGTGCTGGGGCGGGATCTCGCCAGCCTTCTTGAGCGGATAACCGACAGTGGCGTGGAAGACGTCCGGCTCAAGCTTCTTGATCTGGGAGCCACCTTCGAAGTGGGGTCCGGACTTGATCATGGAAGCCATCCCTTTGCGGATCTCGGTGCGCACGGTGACGGTGGCACCCATCTCGATCGCGGTTCCCGCGACTTCGCCATCCCCCTGGGCGTAGTGAACGTCGCCGATGAAGAGGCCGCAACCATCGACGTAGCAGGGCAGGAGCAGCGTCGTGCCAACGACCATCTGCTTGATATCCATGTTGCCGCCGTTTTCGCGCGGCGGGATGGTCCGCAGGCACTTGTCCTTGTGGGTTCCGTTCACGCCACAGACTGCAGAGGGCAGGGCGCTCACCGGCTGCGGACCCAGCGCCACGCCACCGGCATTCGCGAGCGCTGTTTCGCGCTCGAGCCAGGTCTCGACCTCAGGTGCTCCAGGCAGGACACCGACCGTACCCATGAAGCCGTTGAACGGGATGCGAACGCCGGGCAGCTGATCCGACTCGGCCTCCATCCTGTTGAGCTTCCAGTTGGCGATGAACGGTTCGGTAAAGCGATCACGCAGGAAGCCGAATCCTGGAACCACCGTGGTATAGCCGTACTCGTCGGGTTCAATGTCGACCAGCGTGACGGCGAGCACGTCTCCCCGCTTGGCGCCTTCGATGTGGACAGGGCCGGTGATCGGATGGACCAGGTTCAGATCGATGGCTGCGAGATCCTTCGGCTGCGATGTGGCATTCAGGTCCGTATCGAGCGCGTCGCGTGTCTTGTAGGTGATGAGCTGGCCCGGCTTCGCCTTCGCAATCGGCGGGATGGCGGGGTGGTACCGGTTCATGCAGGCGGGGTCGTCAACGCAGTGAGAGCCTTTTTTGCCAACCATGACCCGGGACTGGGTCTTGACATCACTGGTATCGGCGAATGCAGCGCCGGAGCCCATCAGGGCGAGCGGCAGAGCGAGCAGGATCGGCAGTGTTTTCACACGAATCTCCAATAAATATGACGTTCGACATACTTGGGGGTACGTTTCGCAACTAGCGCCCAGGATTTTTCAGGACGGCCGAGACTATGTGTCCAGGACAAATCCTTGTCAACGTCAGGCAAGGCGTGGTGCACCCTGCCCCACTACGGGGCATGATTCCTGGGGCCGGATGGGATCAGCTCGTGGCTGCGGTTTTCTTGCGACCGCCTTTGGGTGAGGAAGAACCCGTGGCCGCACCTTCGGCTGACTTGCCACGCGGCGCGAACTCGAAGCCCACTTTTCCGTCCGGACCCTTGACGAGGAATGCCGAGAACGGTCGCCCTTTCTTGGAGATGAACCGGTGGAGTAGATCGGTGCGGCCGGTCGACAGCAGCTTGCGCATCTGCTCGACCTCGATCTGGCGCTGCAGGATGATCTTGCCCGACCGGAAGTCACAAGCACGTGATGCGCCGAGCGACTTCTCGCAGACGTAAGACATTCCGTGATCGTAAACAGCCGAGCCGCACTTCGGGCACGGACCGAGGGATTCCTGGCCGGTGAAATCGACCTCTTCCTGTTCAGTCCCTTCCTGGTTGGACTGACCGAAGTCGAACTCGGTCGACAGGTCGTCCTTCAATTTGATGATGGCAGCGAACGGCCGACCCAGGCGGCTGCGGAAACCCTGCACAGGACCGATGCTGCGGGTGCGTATGAGGGTCTCGATCTCTTCGGATTCCATGCGCCGGCCCGCGACCACCTTCCACAAGGAGAACTCGCACTGCGTGCAGGCAAACTTCTTGTAGTTCTCGACGATGCGGCTGCCGCATCGCGGACACGGTACCGACAGAGTGGAGATCGGCTCATCTGACAGCGTACCCTGCTTGACCCGGTCGACGAGATCGCGTGTCGTGTCGACGATGTGGTGCATGAAATCCTGGCGCGCCAGAAGACCCTGCTCCATTTGCTTGAGTTTGTACTCCCAGGCGCCCGTGAGTTCGGGTGACCTCAACTCGTCGATACCGAACTTGCCGAGTGCATACAGGAGGTCGAATGCCTTGGCCGTGGGAACAAGTTCCCGACCGTCCCTGTGCACGTACTCCTCCAGAATGAGGCCTTCGATGATGGCTGCACGGGTCGCCGGTGTTCCAAGGCCTTTCTCGCTCATCGCTGCCCGCAACTCTTCGTCCTCGACCAACTTGCCGGCGCCTTCCATCGCCGACAGAAGCGTTGCTTCGTTGAAGCGGGGCGGCGGCTTGGTCTGGTGCGGGTTAGCGTTTACTTCCTGCGCATTTACGTTGCCATCACCGACTGGTACCAGGAGGGCATCTCCGTCGCTTTGGGCCTCCTTGCCGTACACCTCCAGCCAGCCAGCCGAAACGAGCACCTTGCCCTCTGTCTTGAAAGGCTCTCCCTCCACCCGAGTGATCCGGGTGGTGACCAAGTGCTCGGCTGTCGGGAAAAACACGGCCAGAAACCTTTTGACCACCATGTCGTAGAGCTTCTGCTCGACCTCGGAGAGGCTTCTCGGCATCTCGAGGGTCGGAATGATGGCGAAGTGGTCCGAGACCTTTTCGTTGTTGAAGATGCGCTTGTTCGGTCTGACCCAGCCTTCCTCCAGGATGCGACTGGCGAAAGGCGCGTATGAGTTCGAGACGGTAGAGCCGGTGGCGGCCTTGCTCCTGGACTCGCGGGGGGCGCCGCCGGCCAGTGCATCGAGCGTGGCGCGCACCGTCCCGGCGTAGTCCTCGGGCAGGGCACGAGAGTCGGTTCTCGGGTAGGTGAGAACCTTGTGTTTCTCGTACAACGCCTGAGCGATGCTCAGGGTGGTCTTTGCCGAGAAACCGAATCGCCCGTTGGCTTCCCGTTGCAGGCTCGTCAGGTCGTAGAGCAGGGGGTGGAGCCTGCGTCGATGGCTTCGATTCCTCGGTCACCACCCCCTGCTTGCCCGTACATCGCGCGACGATGGTCTCGGCTTTCGCGCGATCCCAAAGCCGCTCCGGCCGGAGGTCCGGATCATCCGCCTTGGCGGACCTCTCGAAGTTTTCGTCGAACCACCGACCCGAGTACTCGCCCGCCCCGGTGCCGAAGCGGCCGTGCACCTCCCAGTAGTCCCTGGACCGGAAACGCTTGATCCGGTGCTCGCGTTCGACCAGAACGGCGAGGGTCGGGGTCTGAACACGTCCGACGGTGGTCTTGTAGAAGCCGCCGTCCTTTGAATTGAACGCCGTCATGGCGCGCGTGCCGTTGATGCCGATGAGCCAATCGGACTCACTGCGGCACGCTGCGGCATCGGCGAGGGGGCGCATGGACGCATCGTCTCGCAGGGCATCGAACCCCTCGCGGATGGACGCCGGCGTCATCGACTGCAGCCATAGCCGCTCGATGGGCTTCCTGCTGCCGGCGTGGTCGACGATGTAGCGGAAGATCAGTTCGCCCTCGCGCCCCGCGTCACATGCGTTGATGAGGCCGCACACATCCTTCCGCTTCATCAGGCGCACAAGAAGCTTGAGTCTGTCCTCCGATTTCTCGATGGGCTTCAGGTCGAAGTGCGGTGGAATGACGGGGAGGTGAGCGAAAGACCACTTGCCCCGCTTCACTTCATACTCTTCCGGGGCTGCGAGCTCGAGCAGGTGGCCGATGGCCGAACAGACCACGAATGCATCGCTTTCGAAATAATCCCCGTGCCGGGTGAAACCCCCGAGCGCCCGCGTGATGTCCGCGGCGACGGAGGGCTTTTCGGCAATGACCAGGCGTTTGCCCGCCTGCAGCCCGGCATCCGCCGGATTCGCGGCGGACTGGGAAGCGCTGGAGCGCGACGACGTCCTGGTCGCAGCACGCTTGACGGTTGGCATCTGAGTACTCTGGAGGAAGGGCGCCGAATGATACGGGTCTGAAAAACCCGCGTGCAAGGCCGGGCCTGACCGCTGGCCTGCCGGTCAACGCCGGCGCTGGACTCTGCCCCCCGGGAGTCTGGCCAGGCTACCCGCCAGTTCGAGCTCGAGAACGCGTGTGGTGACTTGCTCGATCGTCCATCCCAGGCGGTCGCTCAGCACCTCCGGGTCGCAGGGATCGAAACCCAATGCGTCCAGCAGGGGATCCTGTCCATCTTGGTAAACCCGGTCTTTGTGACGGGTTTCATCGGAGGCCTCCCAGTGGAGTTCCTCCAGCACGTCAGCCGCGCTTTCCACCAGTTTTGCCCCTTGCTTGATCAGCCAGTGGCAGCCCCTGGAAAGTGGGGAGTGGATCGATCCGGGTATGGCGAGCACTTCCCTTCCCTGTTCGCCGGCGTAACGCGCCGTCGATAGAGAGCCGCTGCGGATGGCCGCTTCCACGACGAGAACCCCCCGGCTGATGCCGCTGATGATGCGGTTGCGGCGGGGGAAGTTGGCTCCCGAGGGCCGGGTGCCGAGGGCAAACTCGGACACGATGACCCCTTGCGCGGCGATGCGGTGCGCAAGATCGTGATTGCGCGCGGGATAGACCAGATCCAGTCCGGTGCCCACCACCGCGACGGTGGCTGCGGCGCCCAGCAGTCCGCCTTCGTGTGCCGCGGTATCGATACCGAGCGCCAGACCGCTGACCACGGTCAGTCCGGCATTTGACAGGGTCCTGGAAAAATCCTTCGCCGTGTCGAGACCGGCCGGTGTCGCATTGCGGCTGCCGACAACCGCGAGGCAGGGATTGCCGAGCCTGTGGATGTCGCCTGAGGCGTAAAGCAGGGTTGGCGGATCGGCAGTCTGGAGCAGCAGAGGCGGATATCGGTCATCTCCAAGTGCGATTGCATGGTGTCCTGGTTGGGACAGCCACTTGAGTGCCCGGTCCACCCGCACCGGATCGGCGCCGCGCACCCAGGCCGACCGCTGCACGTCGGAGAGCACTTGACCCAGTTCAGCCGGGGAAGCCGTCAGACCAGCTCCCGGGCTCCCGAAATGCTGCAGCAACCTGCGCTGGGTGGCATTGCCGATTCCGTCGACCAACGTGAAACGGATCCAGTCTTCGATCCAGTGATCCGTCGACATCGACGCCGTCCTCGGTGTTGTCCTATGGTGCTCGCGCGAGGTCCAGCAGGTTCACTGGCCTCGTGGTGCTCATGACCAGCGCGTAAGACACCTTTTCGAACGTCCGGAACACGAAAGCGTCTCCGTAACGTTCAGCCGGGGTCATGACGGGCGCGGCCTCGCTCGCGTAATCGGAGTGTACTGATCGAATTGTCTTTCGGTGGGTGTCGTTCGAGACCGTGGAAGGCATCCTTCTTGGCTTGACCTGCCTGCCGGCCCGGAACAAACCGAACACCTGACCAGGCTCCACGCCGTTGCGCGAGCCGAGGTTGAGCACGACGACCTGGTACTGGCCGATCTCCGACACCACTGTCTCGGGCGCTGAGATCACCATGCCCTGCAGTTTCGGGTCCGGCGAGCGCGGTGCGAAGGCGAGGATGTCCGAAGCCGGGGCCTCCACCAGTCGGTCACCGATCCCGATCTCCTGGCGGGCGCGCGCGATCCGCATGGTGGCCACCTCGCCCGCTTCCGCGAGTTGTGCGTCACCCAGATAGATGACCTCGAAACCGAGAGACTCATTCGAAATCGGGTCGACCAAGGCCTTGCCAGAGCGGTAGACCTGCCATGTGGCGACTCCCTGTCGGGGTGTTCCACCCACGTATACGGCGTCCCCGGCCCCGGCGAGCACCCGACTCTCGGATACTGCGACGATGCGTGGTGCCTGCTCGAAATCCGGCTCGGTCACGACCAGGGGACGGTTGAGGAATGGTTCGATCACCGACGCTGGAATGCTGCTGATCGGAGCCGCCGTCAAATCCTGGGACCGCAGTCTTGGCGAGAGCTTGACGGTGCTCCCGACAGCCGAGTTGCGGCCCGCTTCGACCAGACCGCCGGAACCGTTGTTTTCCAGACGAAGACGCGGCCGCAAGCCACTCCGATCAAGAACGATCACATTACCAGGGTATATCAAATGGGGGTTGCGGACCTCATCCTTGTTCAGCCCCCAGAGGTCGGGCCAGCGCCAGGGGTTCTTCAGGAACCGCCTGGAGATGTCCCACAGCGTGTCGCCCTTGACGACAATGTGCCGTTCGGGCGGGTTGTCCTGCAGCTGCGGTTCATCTGCCGTCCCGGCAGCCCGAATCGGGTCGGCAAGTCCGAGCAGAGTTAGCCCGACGAGCATCGATATGGTTGAATTGCGGACCGTTTCGCCCAATCTCTTCGGGATCGGTTCGAGGCAGATCGACCCCATATGCCTCGCCAGGGTGTTCCGCAAGATTGGGTTGCCTGAGAAGATTATCGATAGATCAAGCATTTATGGCCATCCTGAAGATTCTGCAGTATCCGGATCCGAGGCTTCACACGGTGGCGGCCCCGGTGGTTCGGTTCGATGAACAGCTACATCGGCTCATTCGGGACATGGCTGAAACGATGTATGCGGCGCCAGGGGTCGGTCTGGCGGCCACGCAGGTGGATGTCCATCAGCAGGTGATCGTCATCGACGTGTCCGAAACCCATGACCAGCTCCAGGTGCTGATCAACCCGGAGATTCTGGAAGGCATCGGCGAATCGCCCCTGGAGGAAGGGTGCCTCTCGGTGCCCGGCATCTACGATCAGGTCCCGCGCTACGAGCGAATCCGTGGCAAAGCCCTCGACGCGACAGGGCAACCCTGCCAGTTTGAGGCCGACGGGCTGCTGTCCGTCTGTATCCAGCATGAAATGGATCATCTCAAGGGACGGGTCTTCGTCGAATATCTCTCCCGGCTGAAGCAGAGTCGGATCGCTGCCAGACTGCGCAAGCAGCAGCGGCGGACCGGTTGAACTCGTGCGCCTGATCTTCGCCGGCACGCCGCGGTTCGCCGCAGAGGGTTTGAAGGCTCTCATTGCCGAGGGACATGAAGTTCCACTGGTGCTGACGCGGCCCGACCGGCCTGCCGGCCGTGGGATGCAGGTCGCCACGAGCGATGTGAAGCGGGTTGCCGTCGAAGCCGGCATTCCCGTCGAGCAACCGCCGACCCTGCGGTCCGAAGCAGTGGTCGAGACGCTGCGTCGGGTCAATGCCGAGGTCATGGTGGTTGCAGCATACGGGCTCATACTGCCGCCCGCAGTCCTCGGGCTGTTTCCCCATGGCTGCATCAACATCCATGCCTCGCTGCTGCCGCGTTGGCGTGGGGCGGCGCCGATTCAGCGCGCGATCCTGGCCGGCGATGCGCGGAGCGGCGTGTGCATCATGCAGATGGAGGCCGGCCTGGATACCGGACCGATACTGCGCTCGGAGTCCCTGGCACTCGCCCCCGACGAAACCGCCGGGACGCTGCATGATCGCCTGGCGGCCTTGGGGTCGCGCCTGATCCTGGAGGTGCTGCGTGATATGGCGCTTGGTCCTGTTCAGGCCACGCCGCAGGATGAGGCCGCGGCGACGTACGCTGCGAAGATCGGGCGCGGCGAGGCTATCCTTGATTTCTCGCGTTCCTCGGTGGTGGTCGACCGGCAGGTACGTGCCTTCAATCCCTCTCCGGGGGCTTCGGCCATGCACGGCGGCGACACCATCAAGATATGGCGCGCGCAGCCTCTTCAATCCGAGGCCACGGAAGTGCCCGGTACGGTAGTTGCCACATCGCGCGCGGGAGTGGACGTGGCCTGTGGCGCCGGCACTCTGTTGCGCCTGACGGAACTGCAGCGGCCGGGAGGCAGGCGACTGCCCGCAGAAGCCTTCCTGCAAGGTTTCCCTCTTCGTCCCGGCGACCGTTTCCTGGGCGGGGTGGACGCCACCGATGCGTGAGGTCCAGGCCGCCGCAGCCGGATTGGTCTCCAGCGTCTTGGCGGGGCGCAGCGTGACGGAACTGGAGCTGACGACGGGCCCCGCCGCCGGTCCTCTGTTGCGAGAGGTCACGATGGGAACACTGCGCAGGCTCGGCACGCTACGCGCGGTTGCCGGTGCCTTGGCGAAGCGCCCATACGACGATCGGCGGCTCGAGGCGCTGCTGTGCGTGGCCACCTACCAGCTTTTGCATACCCGCGCTGCCGCGCATGCGGTCGTTCACGAGGCGGTCGGTGCGTCGCGTAACATCGGACTCGACCACGCAGCGGGTTTCGTGAATGCAGCTCTGCGACGGTTCCTGCGGGAGAAGACCGCATTGGTCGCCAGGGCCGAGTCAGGCGTAGAGGGTCGCTGGAATCATCCAGCCTGGTGGGTGGACCTGTTGCGACGGGACTTTCCGGACGAGGCTGAGGCGGTGCTGCGCGTTGCCCAGGAACATCCGCCGATGGCGCTCCGGGTCAACGCCCGTCGCACCAGTACCCCGGCCTATCTGGAGCGACTCGCGGCGGCGGGCATCGCGGCTTCGCAGGCGGGCCCCGGGGGAATTCTCCTCGTGCAGCCGCAGCCGACGCGCTCGCTTCCAGGGTTCGACGAAGGTCTGGTGTCCGTCCAGGATCTCGGCGCGCAGTGGGCTGCCCCGCTACTCGACCTGCACGACGGGATGCGCGTGCTGGACGCCTGCTCAGCACCCGGGGGAAAGACCGCCCACATCCTCGAGTCTGCCGATGTTGCCGTGACAGCCCTGGATTCCGACCAGCAGCGCCTCGGCACTGCAGCGCGCAATCTCGAACGCCTCGGACTCGCTGCGGACCTTCGCTGTGCCAGGGCGGAGCGAGTGAACGACTGGTGGGATGGACGCCCGTACCAACGGATCCTGCTCGACGCGCCATGCTCTGCCTCCGGAATCGTCCGCCGGCACGCCGATGCGCGGTGGTTGCGGCGCCCGGAGGACATCAGGGCCTTTGCCCGTCAGCAGGGGCGGCTCCTGGACGCGCTTTGGCAAGTGCTGGCGCCGGGTGGTAAATTGCTCTACGTCACGTGCTCCGTGTTCGCGGAGGAGAACGCCGATGTGGTGCGAGACTGGCTTTCGCGGACACTCGATGCACACCCGCTCGACCTGCCGGATTTTCCCGGCACTGGGGGCGTCCTGCTACCCAGTCCGGAGCACGATGGATTCTTCTACGCGCTGCTCCAACGCCGCTGATGACACTGCGGCACGAGCCGTATGCAAAACGTCCAGCCCTGCTCCCGACGTCCGCCGATGACGGTCTTCCGCTGGCTGGCCGCCTGGTTTCTGGCGCTGTCCGTCACCGCGGTCACGCAGGCCCGGGCGGCGGATCCCGCTATCCACGTGCGATCGGCCGACGTGTATGCCACCGCCGAAGGCTATGCTCTGGATGCGGCCTTCCAGGTCGAGCTGGGTGAAACGCTGGAGGAAGCCCTCCATCGTGGTCTCACACTGCATTTCGTCACCGAGTTCCAGCTTCTCTATGAGCGGTGGTATCTGTTCGGTCTCTGGAACAAGACCATCTCGTCCTTCGACCTGCGGTATCGCCTTGCCTTCAATGCCCTGACGCGCCAATACCGGGTCACGACCGGAGCGTTGACGCAGAACGTGGAGACCTTGCAGGAAGCGATCGCGTTGATGGCGCGAATCCGCAATCGCCAGGTGGCGTCGCGAGACGAGCTCGAACCCGGCACGGTCTACCTGGCGCAACTGCGCCTGCGTCTGGACTCGTCCCAGTTGCCCAAGCCGTTCCAGTTGAGCTCCATCGGTTCGAAGAGCTGGAACGTCTCGTCCGACTGGTATCGCTGGACGGTGCGCCCATGACTACGCCGATGCTCCGGTGGAAGGCGGCGCTGTCGTCCCGGGGGGGGAAGATCACCACCGCGGTGGTGATCGCGAGCGGTGCGGTCATGGTGTATCTGCTGTCCTCGGCGAGCAGCAATACCCCTGAATTCACCGGCGACCTCTTCTGGTTGCTTGCTGCCGGTGTGGCCGTCGTCTTCATACTCATGACCCTTGCCGCCTATCAGTTGCTGCTTCTGCGGCGGCGTCTCAAACAGCAGGTTTTCGGCTCCAAGCTGACATTGCGTCTGGTGCTGCTGTTTGCCTTGGTGGCGATGCTTCCCGGGGCTCTCGTCTATGCCGTTTCCGTGCAGTTCCTCACCCGCTCGATCGACACCTGGTTCGACATCCGCGTCGAGACGGCGCTCGAGGGCGGCCTGTCACTCGGACGCAAGACACTCGAGGTGATGCAGCGCGACATGCGAGGCAAGGCGGCTGCGATGGCCCTGTCCCTTTCAGACCACGAGCCGTCCCGGCGTGCCAAGTTGTTCAACGGGCTCAGGGAACAGGCGGCAGTGGCGGAGTCCGCACTGTTCGACCTCGCCGGCAATGTGCTTCTGGTGTCGAGCGACTCCAAGGCCGTGCTGGCGCCGCCGATCCCGACCAGCGAGATGCTCCAGGGACTGCGGCGGCAGCGTGATCACGCGCGTGTCGAAACAGGACCGGCCGGCAGCATGTTGGTGCGGGTGCTGGTGCCGGTAAACACCGCATCCGGCGAGGTGCTGGGCCTGCAACTCGCGCAACCCGTCCCGGACGACATCGCGCGCGATGCGGAGGCTGTCCACGCAGCCTACGGCGAATATCAGGAATTGATGTACTCCCGTCCCGGACTCAAGCGCCTGTACGGCCTCTCGCTGACCTTGGCCCTGCTGCTCGCCCTGTTCTCCTCGCTGCTGCTCGCCATCTACTTCAGCGAGCGTCTGTCTGCGCCGCTGGGGCTGCTCGCCGAGGCAACCCGTGCAGTGGCCCAGGGGGATTTCCGCCAGCGTACGCCGGTCAAGAGCTATGACGAGCTTCGCCTGCTCACCGGGTCGTTCAATTCCATGACCCGGGATCTGGCGGAGGCCCAATCGGCGTCGCAGCGCTATCAGCGCGAGCTCGAGGGCGCGAAAAGCTCTCTCGAAAGCATCCTGTCGAATCTTTCTGCCGGAGTGATCGCGCTTGACCGCGAGGGACGCCCGCGCTCCGCCAATCCGAGCGCCAGTGCCATCCTTGGGGTCGATTTCGCCTTGCTCCGCGAGCTGCCCCTCGGACGCTGGGTGGAAGTCCGGGAGAACCTCGCTGCCATAGCGGAGCCCCTGGCCGCGATGCTGGCCCAGCCGCATGGCCGGACGCGGGAGAAACAGATCGCATTTCCCGGTCCCCATGGCGAACTCGCGCTGTTGCTCAAGGTCTCCGAGCTCGCGCAGCCCACGGACACGGAATACGTGGTTGTGTTCGATGACATCACCAACCTATTGCGGGCACAGCGTCACGCCGCCTGGGGCGAGGTCGCACGCCGTCTGGCCCATGAGATCAAGAATCCGCTGACGCCGATCCAGTTGTCGGCGGAAAGGCTCGAGCACCGGCTGCACGCAAAGCTCGATGCCGCCGACGGTGATCTGCTGTCGAGACTCACACGCACCATCGTGGCGCAGGTGACGGCTTTGAAACAGATGGTGGATGCCTTCAGCCGGTACGCCCGTTCGCCGGAGGCCGACCTGCAGCCGCTCGAACTGACCCAGCTTGTGAACGAGGTGCTGAGTCTGTACGAAATACCAGGTCACCGCATTTCCATGCGGGTGCAGAAGCCGATGGCCTGGGTGCTCGCGGATGCCGCCAAGCTGAGGCAGGTGATCCTCAATCTGCTGGCCAATGCCGAGGACTCCGTGGCGGCGGTACCAGCGCCGCAGATCCTGGTGGCCATTGACCGGGTCGGCGGTCAGGTGGCTCTGCGTGTGAGCGACAACGGCGCAGGCTTTCCCCAGGAGATGCTGGGACGGCCGATCGAGCCCTACGTGACGACGAAGGCAAAGGGCACCGGCCTTGGCCTGGCTATCGTGCAGAAGATCGTTGACGAACATGGTGGAACCATCGTGCTGGAGAACAACCCGGAAGGGGGGGCGTGTGTCAGCGTGCTCCTGCCGGTTTCCGATGCCGTGGTTGCGGGGCTGGCCGATGCCCGGCCGGCACTGGTGAGCGAATAGGGGGACCGGGTCTATGAGCCAGATAATGGTGGTGGACGACGAAGTGGGAATCCGGGAGCTTCTTTCGGAGATCCTTGCGGATGAGGGTCATCAGGTCCGGCTCGCACAAAATGCCAGCGAAGCCCGGCAATTGAGGTTGCGGGTACGTCCGGACCTGGTGTTGCTGGACATTTGGATGCCTGACACGGACGGCATCACCCTGCTGAAGGAATGGGCTGAGCGGGGTCAGCTGACCATGCCGGTCGTGATGATGTCGGGCCACGGAACGATCGACACGGCAGTCGAAGCCACCAGGATCGGAGCCTACGCCTTCCTCGAAAAGCCCATCGCCCTGCAGAAGCTCCTTTCGACGGTTGGCAATGCCCTGACCCACACCGTCCAGTCTCCCGCCGCGGCGCCTGGCATGTCGCTCGCCATCCTCGGAGGGGCCCCCGCCGTCGCGGACCTGAAAGGACGGCTGGAGCGCGCAAGAGAATTGCGCTCGCCGGTGTTGTTGTTGGCCGAGCCTGGCAGTGGCGAGGAGTTGTGCGCGCGTTTCCTGCACCGCCTCAACACACCGTGGATGGTTTTCGGGGAGATGGAGGACCCTGGCGGCGCTGGCGAAGGCACACTGTTCGTGCCTGACGTCGACGCCCTCGGGCGCGACCGGCAGCGGGCGCTGCTTGCCCGTCTTGCCACGCTGGTGAACTCTGGGACGCGGGTCGTCGCCACCGCGCGGCCATCGATTTCCCGCCAGGTTGCGGAGGGCGGGTTCGATGCGAGGCTCTATTCCGCCCTTTCGGGAATGACAGTGCGTGTGCCTCCGCTGCGCGAGCATGCCGACGACGTGCCTGCGATCGCGGCGCAGCTCCTGAACCGGATGGTCGAGGCCAGGGAGATTCCGATGCGGGCTTTCAGCACGGCGGCCCTGAACGCCTTGAGGCTGCACGCATGGCCCGGCAACCTCGCGCAGCTGGAGTCCGTGGTACGGGCGGTGGCTCTGGGAACGACCGGGCAGGAAATCCGGCTTCAGGACACGATGGCGGTTCTCGGACCGCTCGATGCGTCTCCGGCCCCAGGCGTGGAGGGCGTCAGCCTGGATGTCGAACTCCGCGATGCCCGGGACGCCTTCGAGCGGATCTATTTCGAACATCACATTGCGCGGGAGGGCGGCAACATGAGCCGGGTCGCCGAAAAGTCGGGCCTTGAGCGCACGCATCTGTACCGCAAGCTCAAACAGCTGGGCATTGCGCTGCCACGGCGCACCGACTGACCGCGTTCCCGTCTGGCGGTCCGGGGCTCCGTTGTGCTCCGGGTCAGCAGCCGCCTTCGTTTAGAATTCGCATTTCCCGCGCGTCCCAACGTGCGGGTTTTTTATTACCTCCGACCCGAGTACACATGGCAACGAGCACAGATCTGGCCAATGCGCTGCGCGCGCTGGCAATGGACGCAGTCCAGAAGGCCAATTCAGGACATCCCGGCATGCCCATGGGGATGGCCGACATTGCCGAGGTCCTCTGGCGCCACCACATGGTGCATGACCCCGCCAGACCGCGCTGGCCGGACCGCGACCGTTTCGTCCTGTCGAACGGGCACGGCTCCATGCTCCTCTATGCCCTGCTGCACCTCACCGGATATGACCTGCCAATGGCGCAGCTGGCCGCCTTCCGACAGTTGCACTCCATGACTCCCGGGCATCCGGAGTTCGGCTGCGCTCCGGGCGTGGAGACCACGACGGGCCCACTGGGCCAGGGTATCGCCAACGCCGTGGGCATGGCCTTGGCGGAACGGTTGCTCGCGGCGGAATTCAACCGACCGGGGTACGAGATCGTCAATCACCGGACCTGGGTGTTCCTCGGTGACGGATGTCTCATGGAGGGCATTTCCCATGAAGCGTGCTCCCTGGCGGGGACGCTCGGGCTGGGCAAGCTCGTCGCGTTCTACGACGACAACCGCATCTCGATCGATTCGGAGAAGGGCTCCATCGAAAACTGGTTCACCGATGACACGCCGGCGAGGTTCGAAGCCTATGGCTGGAACGTCATCCGCAGTGTCGATGGCCATGATCCGGTAGCCATCGACCGTGCGATCGCGACGGCCAAGACGCAAACCGACCGGCCGACGCTGATCTGCTGCCGCACCGTCATCGGCAAGGGCTCACCGCGCAAGTCCAATACCGGAGCGGTTCACGGCGCTCCTCTTGGGAGCGAGGAGGTGGCGGCGACGCGCGCCAACATCGGCTGGAACCATGCCCCATTTGTGATCCCTGACGACATCATGTCTGCATGGGACGCCCGTGCGCAGGGAGCGCTTCGCAGCGCGGACTGGACGGAGCGGTTCGCAGCGTACAGGGACGCGTTTCCCGCCGATGCCGCCGAGTTCGAGCGACGGATGGCTGGAGAGTTGCCGCGCGACTGGGCGCTGCGTGCCGCCGAGCGGCTCGATGCGGTCGTCGCGAAGGCGGAATCCATCGCCACGCGCAAGGCATCACAAAACGCAATCGAGGCGCTCGGCGCCCTGTTGCCCGAGCTGCTTGGCGGCTCGGCTGACCTCGCCGCCTCCAATCTGACCATGTGGTCGGGCTCCAGGCCGGTATCTCGCAGCGGTGGTGGCAACTACCTGTTCTACGGCGTGCGCGAGTTCGGCATGGCGGCCATCATGAACGGCCTTGCACTGCACGGCGGGTTCATCCCCTACGGTGGCACCTTCCTGGTGTTCAGCGACTACGCCCGCAACGCCATCCGGCTGGCAGCCCTCATGAGGCAGCGTCTGGTGCACGTATTCACCCACGATTCCATCGGACTGGGCGAGGACGGGCCGACGCATCAGCCGGTGGAGCACGCGGCCAGCCTGCGCCTGATCCCCAACCTGGATGTCTGGCGTCCGTGTGATGCTGTGGAAACGATGGCTGGCTGGCAGGCGGGTCTGGAGCGGACAGATGGGCCGACGGCTCACCTGCTGACCAGGCAGAACGTACCGCATCAGGCGCGCACGGGTGAGCAGATCGCGGCCATCCGCCGCGGAGGCTATGTGCTGGCCGACACGCCAACGGAAAGGCTGGATGCGGTCGTGATCGCGACCGGCTCCGAAGTGGGGCTGGCGATGGACGCAAGGTCGCGCCTGGCGGCGGAAGGCATCGGTGTGCGGGTCGTGTCCGTGCCGAGCACTTCCGTGTTCGACAGGCAGGACGTCGCATGGCGCCAATCCGTGCTGCCGTCCGGCGTCGGGCGGATCGCGGTCGAAGCGGGTGCCACCGACGGCTGGTACAAGTACGTCGGGCTCGATGGCGCGGTGGTGGGTATCGACCGGTTCGGAGAGTCTGCGCCGGCAGCGGACCTGTTCAGGCATTTCGGTATCACCCCCGAGGCGGTCGTGACGGCGGTCAAGCGCGTGCTCGCAGCGCGGGCCTGAGGCGGGCGGCTGGTGCGGCTGGTCGGCGATATCGGCGGGACGCACGCCCGATTCGGGCTGATCGATGACCGCTGCGCGGCGCCTCAGCACGTGCGCATCCTCCGATGCGCCGAACACGAGGACCTCTCCGCCGCAGTCGAGAGTTATCTCGGCACGATCGGTGGCCCGCGCGTGAAGGACGCGGCGCTCGCCGTGGCCACGCCGGTACTGGGCGACCGCCTGCAATTCACGAACAACACGTGGAGTGTGTCGATTGCGCAGATGCGCAAAAGGCTCGGACTCAGCCGCCTCCTCGTGGTGAACGACCTCGCGGCGCTCGCGCTGGCCATCCCCCATCTGCCAACAGACGAATTTCGGCAACTCGGGCTGGGACGGGGCGTTCCTGGAGCACCGATTGCCGTGCTGGGCGTGGGGACCGGACTCGGGACCGCGGGACTGGTCCAGGCAGGCGGGAACTTCCGGATCGCGATCCCTGGGGAAGGTGGTCACATGAGCTTCTCTCCGGCAAACGGACGCGAAATGGCGCTGCTGTCTGTGTTGTGGACGCGCTGGCAACACGTGTCGTTCGAGAGGCTCGTAAGTGGGCCAGGGCTGGTGAACATCCACCAGGCCCTGTGCGAACTGGACGGTGTGGCATGGGAACCGGTCACCACCGTGGATCTCATGACCCGCGCCTCCGCAGGCGACTCACGCTGTGAGGAGGCGGTGGACATGTTGTGCGGCGTCCTTGGCACTGTGGCGGGCAACTTCTGTCTCGCCATTGGAGCGACGGGCGGCGTCTACCTGGGCGGGGGGGTCGTGTCCGCCTTGGGCAACTCTCTGGACCAGTCGCAATTCCGCGAGCGATTCGAGGCCAAGGGGCGGTTCCGGTCGTATCTCGCGCAGGTGCCGACCTGGGTGATCAGTTCCCCTCACGCAGCTCTGGTCGGGCTCGCGACCCTGTTCGAGCGACCCGACGACGGGTCGCAGGCACCGTTAATGCTCGGCGGCGCAGATGATCCCGCTGCATGTGCCGCGATGCCCGCGCTCCGCGTGGAAACGGCCCCTCGCAGACAGGACTAAAATTTCGGATTTGATCATCAAGGAGAACAGCATGCCAATTCGCGTGGCCATCAACGGCTTTGGCCGCATCGGTCGAAACATCCTTCGCGCCCTGTATGAATCCGGGCGCAATGGCGAGATCCAGATCGTCGCCATCAACGACCTGGGCAGCCCCGAGACGAATGCGCACCTCACCCGTTACGACACCGCGCACGGCAAGTTCCACGGCAAGGTCGAGGTCGACGGTGACAGCCTCGTGGTCAACGGTGACGCGATCAAGGTGTTCGCCGAACGTGATCCGTCAAAGCTGCCCTGGAAATCCCTTGATGTGGACGTGGTCGCCGAATGCACGGGGATCTTCACCAGCAAGGACAAGGCGGGTTTGCACCTGCAGGGCGGTGCCAAGAAGGTGATCATCTCGGCACCGGGCAAGGATGTCGATGCGACCATCGTCTATGGCGTGAATCACCAGACCCTCAAGGCAAGCCATACGGTGATCTCGAACGCTTCGTGCACGACGAACTGTCTGGCGCCCCTGGTCAAGCCGTTGCACGACAAGATCGGCATCCAGTGCGGACTGATGACCACCATTCATGCCTACACCAACGATCAGGTCCTAACCGACGTCTACCATGAGGACCTCCGACGTGCCCGTTCGGCGACCCAGTCCATGATTCCGACCAAGACGGGTGCGGCGGCGGCCGTGGGGCTGGTCCTGCCCGAACTCAACGGCAAGCTCGACGGCTACGCCATCCGTGTCCCGACCATCAATGTTTCCATCGTCGACCTTTCGTTCGTCGCGAAGCGGGCCACCACCGTTGAGGAAATCAACAGCATCCTCAAGGCGGCTTCCGAGGGCGAACTGAAAGGCATCCTCGGCTACAACAAGGACCCCCTGGTATCGGTCGACTTCAACCACGACCCGCGCTCCTCCATCTACGACGCCACCCTCACCAAAGTCTCCGAAGGCACCCTCGTCAAGGTCAGCTCCTGGTATGACAACGAGTGGGGCTTCAGTAACCGGATGCTGGACACGGCGGTGGCGTTCATGAACGCGAAGTAGTCGAGTTGAGGCGCAGGCACATGCGGGCGCAGCCCGGGTGTGCCGGAGCCACAAGGCGCCGGATCAGTAACCGGATGCTGGACACGGCGGTGGCGTTCATGAACGCGAAGTCGACGAGTTGAGGCGCAGCGGGGCTGATGCCCCGCTCTTTGTTTTCGGGAATGACACTCGGGAGTTCTTTCATGGCAATTCTTCGAATGACCGATCTCGACCTCCGCGGAAAGCGTGTGCTTATCAGGTCCGATCTCAACGTTCCCCAGGACGACGACGGGCGCATCAGCGACGACACACGGATCCGGGCTTCCATGGAAGCCGTGCGCATAGCGCTTGAGGCAGGGGCCCGCGTGATGGTCACGTCGCATCTGGGTCGACCGAAGGAAGGCGAACCTGCGCCCGAGGACACGCTTGCCCCGATCGCGGCGAGACTCGGCGAGCTTCTCGGCCGACCGGTTCCCCTGGTGTCCGGGTGGGTGGATGCAGCCGAAGTGGCCCCGGATCCGGGTCACGTGGTCATGCTCGAGAACTGCAGGGTCAACATCGGCGAAAAGAAGAACGACGAAGCTCTCTCGCGGCGAATGGCGGCGCTTTGCGATGTCTACGTGAACGACGCTTTCGCCACGGCACATCGTGCCGAGGCGACCACCCATGGCATCGCGCGCTTCGCCCCCGTAGCCTGCGCCGGCCCCTTGATGGCTGCCGAGATCGAGGCGCTCTCCAAGGCCCTGGGCAATCCGGCCCGCCCGCTGGTCGCGATCGTTGGCGGGTCCAAGGTCTCGACGAAGCTCACCATCCTGTCTTCGCTGGCCGAGAAGGTCGATCAACTGGTCGTAGGTGGCGGCATCGCCAACACCTTCATGGCCGCTGCCGGCTTGCCGATCGGGAAATCCCTGGTCGAACGCGACCTCGTGGCCGAAGCCGCCAGGATCATGGAGGCCGCCCGGGCGCGTGGGGCGTCCGTGCCGATCCCTGTGGATGTGGTCTGTGCCAAGGAGTTCTCGCCTACGGCCGTGGCAGTGTGCAAGGATGTAGCCGACGTTGCGGAGGACGACATGATCCTCGACATCGGGCCGCGGTCCGCAGGCATGCTGGTGGAGATCCTTGGCAAGGCCGGCACCATCGTCTGGAACGGGCCTGTGGGTGTCTTCGAGTACGATGCCTTCGGGGGGGTACCCAGGCTCTGGCTGCCGCGATCGCATCTGCCCGGGCGTTCACTTTGGCGGGTGGCGGCGATACCATCGCGGCGATCTCCAAGTACGGCATCGGAGACAGGCTTTCCTACATTTCAACGGCGGGCGGCGCCTTCCTCGAATTCCTCGAGGGACGGAAGCTCCCCGCGCTCGAAATCCTAGAGGCCCGGGCAGCCGGGTGACAGGCAATGCAACGCTCCACGAAGATCGTCGCCACTCTGGGACCCGCGAGTTCGGATGCCGCCGTACTGCGGCCGCTTCTGGCCGCAGGGGTCGACGTGGTTCGGATGAATTTCTCCCACGGCACCGCGCAGGACCATCTGGCCCGCGCCGAACTGGTGCGGGACATCTCGCGTGAGCTTGGCCTGACGGTGGGCATCATGTGCGACCTGCAGGGCCCCAAGATCAGGATCGGGAAGTTCGACAGCGGCAGGATCACGCTGGAAGCCGGCGCGCGCTTCATTCTGGACGCCCGCTGCAATCTCGGCGACCAGGAACGGGTGGGGCTCGACTATCGGGAGTTGCCGAACGACGTTCGTTCCGGTGACGTGCTGCTTCTGGACGACGGGCGCATCGTGCTCGATGTCGTTGCCGTCCAGGGATCGGAGATCCAGACCATCGTGCGCCATGGCGGCGAGTTGTCGAACAACAAGGGGATCAACCGTCAGGGGGGCGGCCTCACGGCTCCGGCCCTCACGGCGAAGGACATGGAGGATATCCGCACGGCCGCAGCCATGAAGGCGGACTTCCTCGCCGTGTCGTTCCCCAAGAGTGGGTCCGACATGTACATGGCCCGCGAGCTCATGCGGGCTGCCGGGGGACGTGCGTTTCTCATTGCGAAGATCGAACGCGCCGAGGCAGTGCGAGCGCTGGAGGACATCCTCGATGCTTCCGACGGCATCATGGTGGCGCGCGGCGACCTTGCCGTGGAGGTGGGCGACGCCGCCGTGCCAGCCCTTCAGAAGCGCATGATCCGGCTCGCGCGCGAGAAGAACAGGCTCGCCATCACCGCCACCCAGATGATGGAGTCGATGATCTCCAGTCCGGTGCCGACCCGTGCCGAGGTATCCGACGTCGCCAATGCGGTCCTCGATGGCACCGATGCAGTGATGCTGTCAGCAGAGACCGCGGCCGGCCGCTATCCGGTGCAGACCGTGGAGGCAATGAGCCGGGTCTGCCTCGAGGCCGAGAAATCCGATGAGTTGCGCCTCGATCTCGAGTTTCTCGACCGGGTGTTCACCCGGGTGGACCAGTCGATCGCCATGGGCGCCTTGTTCACCGCCTTCCATCTCAAGGTCAAATGCATCGCCGCACTGACACAGTCGGGCTCGACCGCCTTGTGGATGTCGCGCCTGCACTGTGGTGTCCCGATCTATGCACTGACACCTGAGGTGAGCACACGCTATCGTATGTCTCTCTTCAGGGACGTATATCCGCTCATGATCGAGAACTACACTCCGGAGCGGGATGCTTTGCTGAGGGAGGCGGAGGATGCCCTGAAGGCTCACGGTGCGGTCCAGGACGGCGACCTCATCGTACTCACCATCGGGGAACCCATCGGCAAGTCCGGCGGGACCAATACCCTGAAGATCGTGCGCGTGGGCGAACATCGCCCAGCCTGACCCGGAAGAGCAATCCATGAATCCGACCCCCCTCGTGGGCATCGTGATGGGCTCCCAGAGCGACTGGGACACCATGCAGCACGCATCCAGGATGCTGCAGGATCTGGGTGTGGCACATGAAGCCAGGGTCGTCTCGGCGCACCGCACGCCGGACCTGATGTTCGAATATGCCGCACAGGCCGCCACCCGCGGGCTTCGCTGCATCATCGCCGGTGCCGGCGGCGCTGCCCACCTGCCGGGCATGCTGGCCGCGAAGACGCGCGTTCCCGTTCTCGGTGTGCCGGTGCAGAGCCGGGCGCTGCAGGGTCTGGACTCCCTCCTGTCGATCGTGCAGATGCCGAAGGGTGTACCTGTGGCCACCTTCGCCATCGGCGAGGCGGGAGCGGCGAACGCCGCCCTGTTCGCAGCCGCCATGCTGGCTGCTGGAGATGCGGAGGTCGCCGCCCGCCTCGATGCTTTCCGGATGCGCCAGACCGATACCGTGCTGGGACAGCAACTTCCCGGAGTCGGGAACGTATGAGACCCGTGGCGCCTGGCGCCTGGCTCGGACTCCTCGGCGGGGGCCAACTCGGGCGCATGTTTTCCATGGCCGCCCAGAGCCTGGGTTACCGGGTGCTGGTGCTCGATCCCGGATCGGAGGGGCCGGCCGCCAGTGTGGCCGACGACCACCTTTGCGCGGACTACCTCGACGCTTCGGCGCTGGCGGAGATGGGTCGGCGATGTGCGGCCGTGACCACCGAGTTCGAGAACGTTCCGGCCGAGGCACTGCGGCGCCTCGGCGAATCCTGTGTCGTCAGCCCGGCCCATGCAGGCGTCGCGATCGCCCAGGATCGCATACGCGAGAAGCGTTTCCTCGTCGGGGCCGGCCTCGGCACGGCCCCGTTCGCGGTGATCTCGTCGGAATCCGATCTGCAGACCGTCGACGCTGTCCTGTTCCCCGGCATCCTGAAGCTGGCCCGTCTGGGGTACGACGGCAAGGGACAGATTTCGGTGGCGTCGCCAGCCGACCTGCCTGCAGCCTTCACCGCGCTGGGGGCCAGGCCGTGTGTCCTGGAGCGCCGACTGCCGCTCGAACTCGAGGTGTCGGTGGTGGTGGCGCGCGGTTTCGACGGCGGCGTGACGACCTTTCCCGTGGCGGAGAACAGGCACGCAAACGGGATCCTGGATGTGAGCATCGTACCTGCCCGCATCCCTGGCGCTCTCGCGACCGAGGCCCGTGAGGCGGCCTTGCGTGTTGCAGAGGCGCTCGATTACCGGGGCGTCCTGTGCGTGGAGTTCTTCGTCCTGGCCGGGGGAACACTGGTCGCCAACGAAATCGCGCCACGACCCCACAACAGCGGCCACTACAGCATCGATGCCTGCGTGAGTTCGCAGTTCGAGCAACAGGCACGGGTGATGTGCCGGCAGCCGCTGGGTGATGCCGCCCTGCTTTCCCCGGCCGTGATGGTCAACCTGCTGGGCGATCTGTGGGCCGCCGGAGAGCCCGACTGGCGCCACGTCTTCCGGCATCCCCGCGCGAAACTACACCTCTACGGCAAGCGCGACCCGAGACCGGGCCGCAAAATGGGGCACTTCACCGTATTGGCCGACAGTGCGGACGAGGCGCTCGCGACCGCCACCCTCATCAAAGGCGATCTGGTCGCAGGCGCGATCTCTTCAGCCTGAGAGACCCCGCCACTGCCACAGTCCGTCCCCGACTCCCGCGCCATCCGCGTGCATTGATCCGACCCTCCCCAGGCCCGACGCCCATGAGCTCTGCCACCCCCGTTCTGGAGACCCGTCTTCGTTCCCTGCGTTTCCTCCACCGAGGCAAGGTGCGGGACATCTATGAGATCGATGCCGGGCGCCTGCTCATCATCCAGACCGATCGCCTGTCAGCGTTCGACGTGATCCTGCCGACGGCGATCCCGGGCAAGGGCCGGGTGCTCACGGCCATGTCCAATTTCTGGTTCAGGCGCCTGGGGCACATCATCCCCAATCACCTGCTGGACGTGGATCCGCTTTCCGTGGTTGCGAAGGACGAGCGCGATCAGGTGGCGGAGCGCGCCTTCGTGGTACGGCGACTCGCACCGCTGCCGATCGAGGCCATCGTTCGCGGCTACGTCGCCGGATCGGGCTGGAAGGACTACCAGCGCAGCGGCGCCATCTGCGGCATCGGCCTGCCTGCAGGGCTGCGTGAGGCAGAACAACTCCCGGAGCCGATCTTCACGCCGTCGACGAAGGCACCCAAGGGTACGCACGATGAGAACATCGACTATGCAGAGGCCGAGCGATTGCTGGGCGCTGCCCGTGCAGCCGAGGTGCGGTCAGCAGCGCTCAGACTCTATGTGGACGCTGCGGCGTATGCGGGTACCCGGGGCATCCTCATCGCCGACACCAAATTCGAGTTCGGCACCGACGACGAGGGTCGCCTGTTCCTGATCGATGAGGCCCTGACCCCGGATTCCTCGCGCTTCTGGCCACGCGACCAGTACCGTGTGGGCGTCAATCCACCGTCATTCGACAAGCAGTTCGTTCGCGACTGGCTGGAGGCGCAGCACTGGAACAAGCAGCCCCCGGCGCCGGACCTGCCTGTGGAGGTACAGCTTCGCACCGCGCAGAAGTACGAGGAAGCCCTCAGGCTTCTCACGGCGTGACTGGCGACGCTGCCAGCGGGGAGATGATCCGGGAAGCGGTCGCCGTGCTCGCCCGCGGCGGGCTGGTGGCCTTTCCCACCGAAACGGTCTACGGCCTGGGGGCTGACGCCTCGAACGAAACAGCCGTGCGGCGCATCTTTTCGGTCAAGGGTCGTCCGGCGGACCACCCCCTCATCGTCCATCTGGCCCGTGTGGAGCAACTCGCGGACTGGGCGCTACGGGTGCCGGAGGCTGCCTGGCGTCTGGCGGACGCCTTCTGGCCCGGGCCCTTGACGCTGGTTTTGCCGCGCGCTCCCCAGGTCCTCGACGTGGTCACCGGTGGCCAGGAGTCCGTTGGCATCCGCGTCCCGTCGCACCCCGTGGCCCAGGCGTTGCTGCAGGCCTTCGGTGGCGGCATCGCCGGACCCTCCGCCAACCGATTCGGTCGCGTCTCGCCGACCACGGCCGAGCATGTGCGTGCCGAGCTGGGAAGCGAGGTGGACCTCGTGCTCGAAGGCGGGCAGAGCCAGGTCGGCATCGAATCGACCATCGTCGACCTGTCCTCGGAGTGGCCGGCGCTGCTGCGACCCGGCATCATCGGCGCCGAACGCATCGCCGCCGTGCTCGGGACCGCGCTGAACGCGCCGGACCGTACATCGCCGCGAGCATCCGGAATGCTGGCCTCCCATTACGCCCCGCGGACTCCGACACGCCTGGTGCTTCCGGGACGGCTGGAGCGGGAACTGGCCGCGGCAGCGACCGCCCGGACCGGGGTGCTGGCGCGGCGTCGACCGCTGCCAGACCGCGGGAATCTCGTGTGGGTCCAGGGTGCGGATGAGGTGGCGGCCTATGCCCATGACCTGTACGCCAATCTGCGAGCTCTCGACGGCGCCAGCTGTGACCGTATCCTGGTGGAGGCCGTCCCCGACGATCCTGCCTGGGACGCGGTGCGCGACCGACTGGCCCGGGCGACCGTGCCGCTGCCCGAATGATGCGATGAATGCCCCAACCGCGAGTGCCGAACCTGTGAGTCCCTGCTGATGGATCCACTGGTGCTGTTTTTCCTGCTGGGGGTGCTGGCGCGACTGGTTCGCAGCGACCTGCGTTTGCCTGAGGCGATGTACGAAGGCCTGTCCATCTACCTGCTCCTCGCGATCGGTCTCAAGGGTGGCGTGGAACTCGCCAGGCACCCGCTGGGGCCGCTGCTGCCCCAGGCGGGCGCGGTCATCGGGCTGGGGTTCGCGCTCCCGCTCATCGCTTTTCCCATCCTGAGACTGGCCGGGCGATTCAGTCGGGCCGATGCCGCCTCGATCGCCGCTCACTACGGGTCGGTGAGCATGGTCACGTTCGCGGTGGCCATGGCCTACCTGCTCGAACGCGGCATCTCCCATGAGCAGTACATGCCGCTGTTCGTGGTGTTGCTGGAGGTTCCCGGGATCGTGGTGGGCATCCTCCTGGCCAAGGCAGGCCGGGACAGGGTGATCCAGTGGCGGGGGCTGGCCCATGAGGTCCTGCTGGGACGCAGTGTCGTGCTCCTGGCCGGCGGTCTCGTCATCGGCTGGATCAGCGGCCCCGAAGCTCTGGCACCCCAGGCGCGCCTGTTCTTCGATCTTTTCAAGGCGGTGCTCGCGCTGTTCATGCTCGAGATGGGTCTGGTGGCCGCGAGCCGTATCCGGGAACTGCGTCGGACCGGACCCTTCCTGCTCGTGTTCGGGACCGCCGCCCCGTGTCTGTTCGCCTGCATCGGTGTGCTGGTGGCCCGGGCCGTCGGCCTGTCCGGCGGGGGCGCGATGCTGTTGGGTACGCTGGCGGCGAGCGCTTCGTACATCGCCGCGCCGGCGGCCATGCGCATCGCCGTGCCCGAGGCCAATCCATCCCTCTCTCTGGCGGCTTCCCTTGGTGTCACCTTCCCCTTCAATGTGGTGGTGGGAATTCCTCTCTATCACCGCCTGGCCTTGGCGCTCTACGGCGCATAGGAGTCCCGATGAACACCCATGCCCGGAAGCTCGTCGTCATCATCACCGAATCGGCGCTGGAGTCACTGCTCGTCAAGGATGTGCTTGCACTCGGCGCGCACGGCTACACGATCAGTGACGTCAGGGGAGGAGGCAGGCATGGCACGCGCGAGGCGGCCTGGGAGGCAGATCGGAACATCCGTATGGAGATCATCTGCGACGATGTGACCGCCGGCGCCATTTCAGAACACGTCCGCCAGCGTTATGCGCTCAATTATGCGACGACCATCTTTGTCGCGGACATCGGGGTGCTCCGGCCGGAGAAGTTCTGACGTGGCCATTCCCGGGTGGCGGGAGCAGCCCGCGGCACCAGCCGCAGGCACGGTCCTCTGCGTATTCTCCGATCTACCCGATGGCGAAGGGCGCGAAGTGGTCTTCGGCCAAGTGCCCGGGGAACTTCGCATCTTCGTGGTGAGGCGGGGGCCACACGCCTGGGCCTATGTCAACTGCTGTCCCCACAACTACATCCCGCTCAATGACCAGCCTGACCGCTTCACCACCTTCGACCATGAGTGGCTGATCTGCTCGGCGCACGGCGCGGTCTTCCGCTACGAGGACGGATTTTGCGAGGATGGGCCCTGTCGCGGTCGCTCGCTCGAGAGTGTGCCCGTCGCGGTCGTCGACGGCGTGGTGAAGGTGGTGTGATGACGACCCCCAGCCCGTCGTGACACGGAACGGGCAGCGTGGCGCCACGGTCTGAGGTGGTGGCGAACGAAAGGGCGCCGGTGCTGTTTGCGGTGTCCCTCTATCGCGGCAGGGTCGTGGTGTTTCGTGGCCCGCCTGCGGATCAAGGCCAGGATCCTGGCCGAGTGGCGGATCAGCGCCCCGGGTGCCTGATCCGACCGGTGACAACGGAGTCTGTCCATGCAGGTGCTGATTCTGGGGAGTGGGCTGCTCGGTACAGCCTCGGCGTGGTTCATCAGGGCTGCAGGTCACGAAGTGACCGTCGTGGACCGGCAACCGGCTTCCGGACTGGAGACGAGCTTCGCCAATGGTGGCCAGATTTCGGTGAGCCACGCCGAACCCTGGGCCAATCCCCACGCCCCGGGTCAGATCCTGCGCTGGCTCGGACGGCGCGACGCACCACTGCTGTTCCGCTGGCGACTCGACCCGGCGCTCTGGTCCTGGGGCCTCAGGTTCCTGCGCGAATGCTCCCCTGCGCGTACCCGACGCAATATCGGGCAGCTGGTGAACCTCGGCATGTACAGCCGCTCCGTCCTGCAGGCCCTGCGCCGCGAAACGGGTATCGAGTACGATCATCTGGAGCGCGGCATTCTGCATTTTTTCACGCGTGAGGCGGAACTGGAGGCGGGCATCGCCGCCGCTGCCACCATGCGCGAGTTCGGCTGCGACAGCCACCCGGTCTCTGCCCAACGCTGCCTCGAGATCGAACCGGCCCTGCGCGATTCCCGTGTTCCGGTGGTTGGTGGCACCTACACCGCCTCGGATGAGTCCGGCAACGCCCACCTCTTTACGCAGCGGCTGGCGAGCCTTTGCGCTGAGAAGGGTGTCCGGTTCCTCTACTCAACCCGGATCCAGGGTCTGGAGGTGTTCGGGGGTCAGGTATCGGGGGTGTTGGTC
>JBEICA010000028.1:0-20265 GCA_040373665.1 Burkholderiales bacterium
CCTGGCGCGCGTGACCCGCCTGACCGGGGTGGTCTCCGCCGGCGCGGCGACCTACTTCGCCACCCTGGTTGTGCTGGGCATCAGGCCGCGCGACTTCCACAAGCGCGCGGCCTGAGCGGCATTGTTCGTCTCCGCTGCGGGTTGCCGCGGGAATATCCGGGCTAAAATCGCGTTTTCCCCCATGGCACGGCAGCTTTCCAGATGCGGCTCTTCCGGGGCATTCCCGGGCGTGCGGACACGCCCGTCGCCCTCACCATCGGCAATTTCGACGGCGTGCACCTCGGCCATGAGGCCATGGTGCGCCGCCTGCGCGAGGCCGCGCGTCAGCGCGGCCTGCCGGCGGCCGTGATGACCTTCGAGCCGCATCCGCGGGAGTTCTTCTCGCCCGGAGATGCGCCGGCGCGCCTGTCGCCATTGCGCGAGAAGCTCGAACGCCTGGAAGCCCTGGGGGTCGAGCGGGTCTACGTCTGCCGGTTCGACGCGTGCTTCGCGAGCCAGCCGCCCGAAACCTTCGTGCAGGATGTCCTGGCCCGACGATTGTCTGTGCGCTGGCTGCTTACGGGGGACGATTTCCGCTTCGGCGCGCGCCGTGCCGGCGACGTCCGGCTGCTGGGTGCACTGGCGCCGGCCGTGGGCATGGAGGTGGAGAGCATGCACTCGGTGCTGGTCGACGGGCTGCGGGCCTCCAGCACTGCCGTGCGCGAAGCGCTGGCGGACGGCGCGCTGGAGCGCGCCACCCGGCTGCTCGGACGGCCCTATGCCATCTGCGGCCGGGTGATCGGTGGCGACAGGATCGGACGCGAGCTCGGTTTTCCGACGGCCAACGTGCGCATGAACCTGAACCGCCCGCCCTTGTTCGGCATCTATGCGGTGTCGGTGCACGGGCTCGGCCCGACGCCCTTGCAGGGCGCCGCGAGCCTCGGTGTGCGGCCCACCGTCACGGCGGCCGGCAGGCCGACCCTGGAGGTCTTCCTGCTGGATTTCCACGATTCGATCTATGGTCGGCGCATCCGCGTCGACTTCCTGCACAAGCTGCGCGACGAGGAGAAGTATTCCTCGCTCGAGGCCCTGAAGGCCCAGATCGACCGGGACGTCCGCGCCACGCGCGCCTTCTTCGCCGGGCAATCCGTGGCTGCCGGCGCCTGATCTCCTCTCCTACCTGACCGACATGGCCGACTACAAGAGCACGCTCAATCTCCCCGACACCCCTTTTCCCATGCGTGGCGATCTCGCCAGGCGCGAACCGGGCTGGGTGCGGCAGTGGCAGGAGCAGGGCCTGTATCAGCGCATCCGCGAGAAGGCTGCAGGGCGCCCGAAATTCATCCTCCACGACGGGCCGCCTTATGCCAACGGCGACATCCACATCGGGCATGCGGTCAACAAGATCCTGAAGGACATCATCGTCAAGAGCCGGACGCTGTCGGGTTTCGATGCGCCCTACGTTCCGGGCTGGGACTGCCATGGCCTGCCGATCGAGCATCAGGTCGAGAAGCAGCACGGCCGCGGCGTCGAGCCCAACGCCTTCCGCGCGCTGTGCCGCGAGTACGCCGCCTCCCAGATCGCGCGCCAGAAGGCTGACTTCATCCGTCTGGGCGTGCTCGGTGACTGGGACAATCCCTACCTGACCATGGACCCGCGCGCCGAGGCGGACATCATCCGGTCGCTGGCACGTATCCAGGCCCGCGGGTATCTGTACCAGGGCGCCAAGCCGGTGCACTGGTGCCTGGACTGCCGGTCCGCCCTGGCCGAGGCGGAGGTGGAGTACGACAACCGCACATCACCCGCCATCGACGTGGCCTTTCCCGCCAAGGACCACTCCGAGCTTGCCCAGCCCTTCGGTTTCACCCACCTGCCGCTGCCGTCCTACCTGGTGATCTGGACCACCACGCCGTGGACGCTGCCGGCCAATCAGGCGGTGGCGGTGCATCCGGAGTTCGAATACGCCCTTGTGCGCGGGCCCAGGTACTTTCTGGTCCTGGCACGGGATCTCGTGGCCTCGAGCATGCAGCGCTATGGCGTGACCGACTACGAGATCGTCGCCACCGTCAGCGGCGAGCGGCTCGAGCGCTGCGAGGTGTGGCACCCCTTCCAGCCGCGGCGTGTCCCGGTGATCCTGGGCGACCACGTCACCCTGGACGCCGGTACCGGGTTGGTGCACACAGCGCCCGCGCATGGCGTGGAGGACTTCGTCGCCGGGCAGAAATACGACCTGCCGATCGACAATCCCGTCGGTCCCGACGGGCGCTTCCGCGAAGGCATGACCCTCGTCGGGGGGCAGACGGTCTGGGAGGGGAACAAGAGCGTCATCGCGGCACTGGAGGAAAAGACCCTGCTGCTCAGCAACGTTGCCTACGAGCACAGTTATCCCCATTGCTGGCGCCACAAGACCCCGGTGATCTTCCGCGCCACGCACCAGTGGTTCATCGGCATGGACCAGCAGGGGCCCGAGGGCGGGACCTTGCGTCAGGTGGCGCACGCCGCAGTGGAGGCCACCGAGTTCTTCCCCGGCTGGGGTCGGGCACGCCTGGAGGCCATGATCCGCAACCGGCCCGACTGGTGCGTCTCGCGCCAGCGCAGTTGGGGGGTGCCCATGGCGCTGGTGGTGCACAAGGAGACCGGTGCACCGCATCCGCGGCTGCAGGAACTCATGGAGCGGGTGGCGCTGCGGGTGGAGCAGGGTGGCATCGAGGCCTGGTTCGCACTCGACGCGACCGAATTGCTCGGCGACGAGGCCGCGGAGTACGAGAAGGTCCCCGACACCCTCGATGTCTGGTTCGATTCCGGCACGACGCACGTCAGCGTCCTGGATCGCCGGCCCGACCTCGTCAAGCCTGCCGACCTCTACCTCGAGGGTTCGGACCAGCACCGGGGCTGGTTCCAGTCGTCGTTGCTGACCGGCTGCGCGATCGACGGCCGGGCGCCCTACCGGCAATTGCTCACCCACGGCTTCGTGGTCGACGGGCAGGGCCGCAAGATGAGCAAGTCGCTCGGCAACACCATCGTGCCCCAGAAGGTGGCCGACAGTCTGGGCGCCGAGATCCTCCGGCTCTGGGTGGCCGCCACCGACTACTCCGGCGAGCTCTCCATCTCGGACGAGATCCTGAAGCGCGTGGTGGAGAGCTATCGCCGCATCCGCAACACGCTGCGCTTCCTGCTGGCCAACATCTCGGACTTCGACCCGGCGCGCGACCTGCTGCCGCCCGGACAGTGGGTCGAGATCGACCGCTACGCCCTCGCCATGACGCGGGAGCTCCAGGCCGAGGTGACTGCAGCCTACGAGCGCTACGAGTTCCACGCCGTGGTGCACCGGCTCCAGACCTTCTGTTCCGAGGATCTGGGAGGTTTCTACCTCGACATCCTCAAGGACCGCCTCTACACCACGCCCGCAGGCGGGGGGGCCCGGCGTTCGGCGCAGTCCCTGCTGTGGCACCTGACGCAGGCACTGCTGCGCCTCATGGCGCCCGTGCTGTCCTTCACGGCGGAGGAGGCCTGGGCGGTGGTCACCGGCAGCCAGGACGACAGCGTGTTCCTGCATCTCTGGCACGACCTGCCCGCGCCGGCAGACGAGTCGGATCTGGTGCAGCGCTGGTCGACGTTGCGCGAGGTGCGCGCCGAGGTGCTCAGGCGAATCGAGGAGGTCCGGGTCGCCGGCGCCGTTGGCTCGTCCCTGCAGGCGGAGGTGGATCTGTCCCTGCATGGTCATCGCCATGCCGCCTGCGCTGCGGTGGGCGATGACCTGCGCTTCGTGCTCATCACCTCGCGCGCCGGCCTGGCCGAGGTGGACGCGGCCGACGAGGAACACATCGAGGTGCAGCCGAGCGTCCACGCCAAATGCGGCCGCTGCTGGCATTACCGCGAGGACGTTGGCGCCGATGCCGCCCACCCGGAACTGTGCGGCCGCTGCGTCACCAATCTGCACGGCGATGGGGAGGCGCGTGCCTGTGCTTGAGACCGGGCGATGGTTCGCGCTGGCTGCCGCGGTGTGCGCACTCGACCAGTGGACGAAGCATCTGGCGCAGCAGCACCTGGTGTTCGGTCAGGCCGTGCCGGTCACACCCTTCTTCGACCTGGTGCTGGTGTTCAATCCCGGCGCGGCCTTCAGTTTCCTGTCCTCGGCCTCGGGCTGGCAGCGTGAACTTTTCATCGTCATTGCCCTGGCGGCGTCGGCCTTCATGAGCCACCTCATCGTGCGCCATCGCGCCCGACGGCTGTTCGCCGGCGCGCTTGGCCTGATCCTCGGTGGTGCGATCGGAAACGTGATCGACCGCTTCGTACTGCACGCCGTGGTGGACTTCGTGCATCTGCATGTCGGTGCCCATTCCTGGCCGGCCTTCAACGTGGCGGACGCCGCGATCACCTGTGGCGCCGTCCTCATGATCCTCGACAGCCTGCGCGACCGGAGCAGGCCGCAGCCCGATGCCCCTTTCATTCCCCCTGGAGGCCGGACATGAAGATCCTGCTCGCCAACCCTCGCGGCTTCTGCGCCGGCGTGGACCGTGCCATCGAGATCGTGGAGCGTGCCCTGGCGCTGCACGGCGCACCCATCTATGTGCGGCACGAGGTGGTGCACAACCGCTTCGTGGTCGATGACCTGCGCGCCAAGGGCGCCGTGTTCGTGGACGAGTTGGCGGACGTGCCGGCCGGGGCCACGGTGGTGTTCAGCGCCCACGGCGTGTCGCGGGCGGTGCGCGAGGAGGCCCAGGGGCTCGGCCTGCAGGTGTTCGACGCGACCTGCCCCCTGGTCACCAAGGTGCATGTCGAGGTGGCCAGGATGCGCGAGCAGGGGAGGGAGATCGTCATGATCGGCCACCGTGGCCATCCGGAGGTCGAGGGCACCATGGGTCAGGCCGCCGGCGGCATGCATCTGGTCGAGACTGTCGATGACGTGGCGCGACTGCAGGTGGCCAACCCGGACCGGCTGGCCTACGTCACGCAGACGACGCTGTCGGTGGACGACGCACGCGTCGTGATCGATGCCCTGGTGAGGCGTTTCCCGGGGATCGTCGGGCCGAAGAAGGATGACATCTGCTATGCCACCCAGAACCGTCAGGATGCCGTCAAGGCGCTGGTGCGTGAGGCCGACATGGTGATCGTGGTCGGCTCACCCAACAGTTCCAACTCCAACCGCCTGTGCGAGGTCGCCAGACTGTCCGGCCGGCCGGCGCATCTGGTGGACGACGTCGCCCAGATGCGCGAGGAGTGGTTCTCCGGGGTCGAGGTCGTGGGCATCACGGCGGGCGCCTCGGCTCCCGAGGTGCTCGTCTGGAACGTCATCGAGTGGCTCAAGGAACACGGCGCCACCGAGGTGAGCGAACTGGCCGGTGTGATCGAGGACGTCACCTTTCCGCTGCCGAAATCCCTGGCGGCCTGACCGCATCGAGCGCTCCTCTGGGCCGCGGCGCCGGCGGCGGGGCATGGCCCCGGCGGGCTGGCGTGGCTCAGGGGTCCTGGGTGTCGGTCAGCTCGCGCCATGACACCCGGCGGCCTGCCGAGCCGGTGGGTCGGACCGGCAGGCTGGTGGTGGATGTGGTGGCGTCGCCGCCGCGCGTGACGATCTTGATGCCCTTTGCCTCGATCACCACCGGCCGGGTGGAGATGATGGTGCCCCGCCGCCCACCCGCCGAGGCTGCGCCCTGGACGCGTCCGCCGGTGGCGTAGTCGACCCAGTACTGCCAGCTGATGCCGCCCGGGTTGCAGGCGTCGATCTTGTTCGGGATGTTGGCGTTGATGATCACCACGCCGCTGGACAGCATCGGCTGCGTGTCCGCCCGCTCCCCGGTTTCCGGCAGATCGAAGAACCACCCCGCGCTGGTGGCGAAGTTCACTGCCGACGTGGTGATGTTCGCGGACTCGCCGCTCTTGGTGACGGTCTGCTGCACCATCGCGCTCCTGCCCGAGATGAGGGCGATGGTTGCCGAGGTGTGAGCCGGGTCGTCCCGCAAAGCGTAGACGGAGTTGGTGCGCCTGGACATGGAGGTGTTCTCGGTCGGGCTGTTCAGAACGTCGCTCTCACCGAGGGTCTGGCCCGTGCCCACGAAAACCACGCGGCGACCCTGGATCACGCCGAGTTCCGGCTCCGTGGTGACGGGCTGCACCTGACCGCCGGAGGTCTTGAGGGTTGCGAGCTTCGCCACGTACCAGGAGGCGATGGTGTCGCCGGAGAGGTCGAAGCGCCAGACGTTGCCGAGCAGGTCGCCGCCGTAGACGGCTTCGACGGTCGGGTCGATCTGCGCCCGCTGCGCGAAGGGTGCCAGTTGCGCCAGACCGCTGGGCGATGTCGAGGTACCCACGCCGGTGGACAGGGTGCGGAGGATCCGTCCGCTGCGTGGGTCGAGGATCCATACCCGCCCGACGCCGTCTCCGCCGCTGGAGTCGGCGCCGGTGCCATTGTTGTAACCCGAGGTCACCACCACGACCCACCCTGCCGCCCGCGTCTTGACGATGAGCGGCCTGCCATAGCTGTACCCGATGTTGGCGCGTGCCGTCGGATCGTCGCTGTCGGTCTGCGCGTTCGGGAACTCCCAGAGCACCTTGCCGGCGAGCGAGCCCTCGTCCGGCGCCGCCGGCGTGGTGACATCCAGAGCGTAGTAGCCGAAGCCGCCTTTCCGCAGCCCGCCGACCAGGAGGGTGCGCCAGTCCGTGGGGGTGGACCCGCTTGTGCCACCTGAACCCATGACCACTGTCGTTGGCTCCAGCCCACTCGGCTCCGTCAGGCCCGTGCCGGCGGTCGCGGTACCCGCCAGGACGAAGTCGACGTCGCCCATGGTCGGGGTCGCGTCGACGTAGTACCGGTGGTTGAAGCCGATCCGTTCCGAGAGCTGGCGCAGCCGCCCGACAACCAGGCCCGGCACGTAGGCCCAGAGCTCCCGCCCATCCACCGCGCTGAACGCATGCAGCATGCCGTCATTGGCCCCCTGGTAGACCACGCCCTCGCGGGTGGCCTTGGCCACCTTGTAGTCCTGATAGCCAGGTTCGAAATAGGAGAACTTCGGCGCTCCGACCACCACCGGCTCGGCGTGCACGATGTCGCCGAGCACGGCCATGTCGTCCGGGACGCGGTTGTTCGGATAGACGTAGGCGCCGCTGCTGATCCGGAACGCACCGGTGTCCGGATCCACCGCCGGCTTGGGTCCGCGCACTCGGAATTTCGTCGCCTCGTGCCAGCGCTCGCCCCGGACGAAGTCGAGCACGTCGGGATCGGCCGCGGTGACGCCGTTGATCGTTGAGGTCAGACCCGACTGCTGGATGGTGGTCAGACTGTCCCAGCGGAACGGGATGCCGGCCGTGCCGTTGTAGCTGGCCATGACGCGGCCACCATGCGGGCGGACGGCCAGTTGCTTCTGTGGCGATGGTGACCACATTCCCGCGGAGTTGACCGTCCCGGTATTGGGGTCCACCTCGTACTTGTTCAGGTCGCCCGACCAGGGGCCGGGGTTGTAGCTGGAGGCGTAGCCGTAGTTGCTGCCCGCCTCGATGTGCGGATCCGGTATGCCGACCGCGGCGCCGGCCGAGATCTTCGCCGACACCACGTTGACGATGTCGCTCATCGCGGCGCGCGTTTCGTCCGGGGAGTTGGCCGACAGCATCAAGCCGCGGCCGTTGAGCGTGGCGTGCCAGAGTTCGTCGATGGTGGCGGGGTTTTGTGCGACGTACCCGGATCCGCTGCGCACGTTGGGCCAGGACCAGTCGGGGTTGGTGGCGACGAACGGGTTCTGGTTCGCCTGGGTGTTCGTCGCAGTGTCGGTTCGGCCGAAGATCAGCCCCTGAACGCCGAAGCCCAGAGCGTAGGTGTTCATGTGGAGGTAGTCGTTGCGGTCGGCGTTCGGCGAATCATCGACCAGATTCACCGGCACCTGCCGCTTGGTCAGGTCGGGGCGCAGGTTGGTCGAGTAGAAGTGCATGGCCACATCGGCGAGGGTGTTCGACTCGCTGTCCGTGTAGGGCCGTGCCGGTGTCACCGTCACGGCGGGCAACGGGTCGGTCGGTGGGAGCGGCATGTTGCCCGCCGGCTGGGCCGTCGTGTAGTTGAGGTTGGCGTTGCCGGCCGCGTAGGCCGTGGTGAAGCGGTTCGCGGTCGCCGCGTCGGCGTTGCCATAGTTGCTGGCGGGTCCTTCGCCACTGGCGAAGCCGTCGGTGATGATGAGCGCGGCGTTCGATTGACACGAGGCGTTGATGGGCCCCGTCGCGTCGGTGCGGCGGAACTGGTTTCCGGCGTGCTCGAGTGCGGGCCGCGTCGGGGTCGATCCCGAGCCCTTGATGCGGTAGAGATCTCCCAGGAGGCGCCTGGCGTTGGCCGTGTCCGACGTGCTGCCGAAGTCGCGCATGGTCACGGCGCTGAGATCGTTGAAGGTGAAGTACCCGGCCCGCAGCGTCTTGAGGTCCTTGAAGGCCGCTCCCATGGCCCCGGCCACCGTCTGGTGCCGGCGGCGGTAATAGGCGAACCAGTTGGCGAAGTTGGTCATCTCCTCGGCGTAGGTGCAGGTGGTGCCGGCGCAGTCGGTGCGGGTGGTGGCCTTGGGATAAGTTGCAGTCCCCGAGGTGATCTCCACGCGGCGGATCCTGCGGCCGTCCGGTCCGTAGGCCTCGTTCGCGGCCAGGTCCCCGTCGCGGTCGACGCGACCCAGTACGTCGCTGGCCGGTAGGGGATCTGCACGTCAAGCCGCCGGGTGGTGCCGCCGATATCCAGCGTCCCGGTCACGCCATAGGCCGCAGCGAAGGGGCAATAGGCAGCAGTGTCGGATGCGGTGGGGACAAGGCAGCGCTCGCTGCTAAAGCCGGCATTCCAGGTGCCGCAGGAGGTCGTGCTGCCGATCGAGGTCGCGGAACAGATGCGGTAGCGGGCGCCGGCGGGCAGGATCATGCCGGGGTCCATGACGAAGGTGCGGTCCATGGCCGTGGTGTCCGTTGTGGAAATCACCCCGCTCAGGTCGAGCGTCAGCGCTGTCCCGGTGGTGCCGGCCGACTTGAGCACCGGGTGGCTGCGTACCGCACTCCACGACGCGGCGACGTTGTCGTAGCTCGGTAACGTCACGGTCGCAGTGCCGTCGCTGTAAGGCTGCCAGGGCGTGTAGGTGACTGCCGGGTTGTAATACTGGCCGTTGTAGAGGGCGCTGCGTGTCCAGCCGAACTCCCGCGTGGGGGCGACGGCGTGCCCCCAGGTGACATGGCTCCCGTAGACCAGGCCATCGCAGTTCGCGCCGCAGGCGGGCAGCGGGAACAGGACGCTGAAGCCCCGCCATGTGCTGCTGTTGGCCGCGCCTGCATTGAAGTTGATCGGTCCGCGCGGCGGGTTGGTGTCGAAGGGCGCGCTGCATCCGGTCGCGCCCGGTGTGCAGCCCCCCCCTGCCCAGACATCCACCACAGTCGACCCGCTGCGCGCACCCGCCCAGCCGATGAACGACCGGCTGCCCATGTGCCACCACAGGATGCCGTTGCTGCTGGTCTGGCCCCGGCTGGGCGTGATTTCCCAGTCCATGGATCCCGAGTCGTCCACCACGAGGATGAGGTTGGGGTTGACGCTGCTGCGCGAGGACATGGGAACGTCCGCGAGGTCGGTGGCGGCCTGCAGGGTCACCCCTGGGAGGCTCAGGAGCATCCAGCACATCAGGCCCTTCGCCCACTGCGCCGTGATCGATCGATGCCTCGTGTTCATTCGGTATTTCCTTGCATGCGGGTTGCCACGTGGGTGGCTCGTGTTGTCACAACGTGATGACGGACTGGGAGAACACCACCGTATTGCGCGGACCCTCCACGCGTACCGTGACACGGTAGGCCACGGCCACCGCGTTGGCGCTGGGTGTGACCACCCCCATCTTGTAGCTCTGATAGAACTGGCCGGTGGGCACCACGGTGCAGCGTCGTTCGATCTCGGCCGTGGTGCTGGCATTGGTGGAGCACAGGCGCTCCACCACCCAGCGCACCGTGTTGCCCGACACCGCCACCCCGGGCACGGCGGCCCAGTCCACGTCGGGCAGCCCGTCGGCCGGCGCGGCATCCTGCAGGATGGTCGACGAGTAACGGCCCGCCGCGGTGACGGTGCTGGTTGCCGGCGAAGCGGCGAAGCCGCCCGCCCCGGAAATCGCTGCAAAGGCGGATTCGACCCCGGTGTCCACGGCGTGCACCGCCGCCTGCCGGAACGCCATGTTTCCCGAGATCATGGTGCCGGTATCGGTGGACCGGACCAGGGCCACGCCGGCCAGGCTGAGCGCCACCAGCACGATCAGCGCGATCACGAGCACGACGCCAGACTGCCCCCTTGGCGACCCGGGACCAGCCTGATTCACGCGCGAGATCCGGGCAAGGTGGCTGTATCCGGCCGAGCCGGGCATGGCCATGGGGACCCCCGTCCGACGGCATGGCAGGGGGGGCATCATTGGAATTGCCACATGACGTTGCGCAGCGGGACGATGGTGTCGTAGACCCGGTAGCGATAGCGCTTCCAGTTCGGGTTGCCCGACAGGTCGATGATCGGCGCGGGATCGGCGGCCGTGTCCTTCCATGCGCAGGGGCCCTTGGCGCCGGAGCCCGAGGCGTTGGTGCAACTTGTTCCCGAGCCCTGAACCTCGTTCTTCTCCTGCAGCTGGCTGCGCGCCACCACCGCAATCCGCACGGCCTTGATGCGTCCCTGGTCCTGAAAGGCGGGATTGGCCCAGGTGCCGGAGGCGTCGACCCAGTCGGTCACCTGCTGCGTGGTTTCCGCGGCGGAGATGCCGTACTGGGCCTGCAGGTTGACGATGCCGTCGGCCAGATCGGCTGCGGCAGTCCCCGCCGTCAGGTCGCGCGCCTGAAGGCGCCCGCCGAAATTCAGGTCCAGGGCCACGCTGTAGAGGACCCGGCGCATTCGCCCCATGTTGCTCACGGCGGACATGACCAGTGACTGACGGGTATTGCTGTACCCACCTGCCGGGAGCAGCGCCGCCAGATCCCCCACGGGCGGATTGGCAGGTGCCGTGTCGGTCGGCTCCACCCGCAAGGCAAGAAACTGGGGGTTGTCCGCATCAGTCCGCACGCTGCTGACCTGCAGCCGGGTGCAGGCGAGCCCCGAGCGGCCCACGAGAATGTGCTCACCCGCACGGAAGGCGTTGTTGCCGGTGTTGTTGTCGACCACGACCTCGGGGACGGAGCCCGTGAACGTGGTCTGCACCTGCGCAGGGGTCGCACCGAAGCCGGAGGTGCTGTAGGTGAGGGTGATGGAATCGGAGGTGTTGTTGGCGCCGTTGGTGAGCACCGCAGGCATGAAGGCATTGATCGTCTCCGCCCCCGCCGCGGTCCACTGGCGGTAGCCGTTGCACAGCGGCGAGCCCGCGTAGTAGAGGCCGTAGCCTGCGAGGCGGATGTCGCGCTCGATCGAGGAGATGGCCATCAGACCGTTTTCCTGAGCGTCGTTGGCCTGGGTGGTGGTCCGCTTGTTTGCCTCGAAGGCATTGAAGGACTGGAACACCACGATCATGCCGACGAGCCCGATCACCATGCCGACCATGACGTCGATCAGACTGAAGCCCGCGTTGACACGGGGGGGAGGCGGTCCCAGGGATGCGCTGGCCATGGCTTCAGCCGCTCAGTTGCGTGGTGACCACGTGGTTGTGCATGCCGGAACGGGACTCCCAGCAGATCCTGACCGTGACGCGTCGCGTCGCGGCATCGATGGTTATCGACTGGCGCGTGCCATCCGCTCCCGGCAGCAGGGCGCTGACGTTGGCGAGCCAGGCCTGGACGTTCGCGTTGCCCGAGGCGGAGCCGCCCGGTGAGCACACCGCTCCGTTCGGCCGGTGCGCGTACTGCGCGATGTTGGCGCGGTCGGCCCAGACGAACCCGAGGATCTGACTCGCCAGGAAACCCGCGTCGGCGCGGAACTTCGCGTCCGAGCTGTGGCGGATCGACTGGGCCTGGAGGCCGATGATGGCCAGGATGCCAAGCGAGAAGATCAGGAGAGCCACCAGCGCCTCGATGAGCAGCAGGCCTTCCTGGCTGCGGCGGGGCGGCGTCGGCGTGCCTCGTTGCATGTTCAGCAGGCCGTCGGGTTGTTGGGCTGCGCTGCGGGATCGCACATGCGTACCTGCCCGGCAGGGGCGACCGTCACGCGCAGGCATCGCACTTGCCCGCCGCCGGCGGTCGTCTGGCAGCTGCCGCCCGCCGGGTGCGACAGATCGATGGTGATGGGCTGGGCGGGCAGTGGCATCACGCCCCCGCTACCGACAAAGGTGACGCTGGCCTGGCTGGCCGCCACCAGCACCAAAGCCGTTCCCTCTCCGGCATTACGCCGCTGCAGACTCGTCCACGCGCCGGTGGTGCGATCCAGGGTCTCGATCAACCAACCGGCCCGCGTGGGCTCCGGAAGAGTCAGTCTCACCGGGGCGTTGCGCTTGACCGCCTCGGCCCGTGCGAGCTGCAGGCCGTCATTGATGGCATCGGTGGCGGTGCGCACCTGGCTGTTGAGCAGCCAGTCGCGGAAGGATGGGATGCCGGCCGTGATGAGGATGCCGAGCACCACGAACGCGACCATGAACTCGATCAGCGTGGCGCCACTTTGGCTGCGTGGAGCCATGTTCAGCAGTAGTTCGGCTTGCGTGTCACCCAGCAGCCGGTCGCCGTCGCCCAGCCATCCGCGGTCGGCGCGGCGGTGGTGTTTCTGTTGCCCTGGTCATCGAGGGTGAAGGTGAAGCCGGCGGTACCTCCCGCGGCGATGCCGGCGGCGCTCAGCAGAAAGGTCTGCCCGGCCGTTGCGCCGGCAGCACAGGTGACCGTGAAGTACTTCGAAGCGGTCGGCATGGTGAATGCCGGCAGCCCTGCGGCGGTGCCACCGCACTGTGGGGGATAGCTGCGGTTGTCCTGGTAGTACTGTTCGAGACGGGCGCGCGTCCCGCTCAGCTGCGTCTGTGCATCGGCGAGCTTGCCGCGCAGCACGTAGTCCCGGTACGAGGGCAGGGCCACTGCCGAAAGGATGCCGATGATGGCAACCACGATCACCAGTTCAATCAGGGTCAAGCCGTGCTGCTGCTTCATCTCTGCCAGTTCCATCCCGGAAAGTCTCCACGATATGAAACGGCCGCGGGCGGTGCCACTTGAGCCCGACGAACGGCGTGAATCCAGGGATCGGCGGCAGAAAGTGCGGGGGGATCAGGGCGATGGCGCCGGCCGCCATCGGCGACGACCGCGTGCCGGGGCCCTGGAATGTGGGGAAAAGCGGAGGTATTAGACAGAGTCCAATTCTTATCTTAGACTTCCAGCCATGCAGAGCAAGGACATCACACGCGAAGCCCTCACTGACAGATTGCGCGATTTCGGCATCGGTCCGACCCATCAGCGTCTGGAGATCGCCCACGCGTTGTTTTCCCGCATGAGCCATCTTTCGGCTGATCAGGTGCTTGCGATCGTCAACCAGCGCCACGCCGAGACCTCGAAGGCAACCGTCTACAACACCCTCAAGCTTTTCGTGGACAAGGGGTTGGTGCGCGAGGTCATCGTGGACCCCGCGAAGGTGTTCTACGATCCGAACACCAGCGTCCATCACCACTTCTATGACGTGCAGACCGGCGACATCACTGACATCGATGCAGCGCCGATCACGATCACCGGCCTTCCCGACCTGCCCCAGGGCAAGACCTCGGCCGGCCTCGACCTTATCGTTCGGATCCGCAGCCGGTCGGGTTGACGGTTGCTTCCGGTACGGTTTGGTGGGTGGCGTCAGCGCCCCTTGAACACCGGGGAGCGTTTTTCCAGGAAAGCCGCGACGCCTTCGTGGAAATCGTCCGAAGCCGCGGCGCGCCGCTGGCAGTCCACTTCCACCGCGAGCTGCGCCTCGTGGCCGTTGTGCAGCGACGCGTGAAGGGCCTCCTTGATCAGGGCGTAGGTTGCCGTGGGGCCGCTGGCCAGCCTTGTGGCAAGCTTCCGTACCTCGCCCGCGAAGTCGGCATCATCGACCGCGCGCCAGATGAGTCCCCATTGCGCGGCTGTGCTCGCATCGATCGGCTCGGCAAGCAGGCAGAGACCCATGGCGCGCGCCATTCCCACCAGACGGGGGAGGGCGTGGGTGCCGCCGGCATCGGGCACGAGCCCGATGCGCGCGAAGGCCTGCAGGAAGGTGGCGGAGCGGGCGGCGATCACGATGTCGCAGGCGAGGGCGAGGTTCGCCGCGGCGCCTGCCGCCACTCCGTTCACCGCGGCGACCACCGGCATGGGCAGGGCCTTCAGCCTGAGGAGCAGGGGGTTGTAGTGCTCCTCGAGTGCGCGGCCGGCGTCGAAGCCATCGCTCTCCCCGGCCTGCCTGGACTCGGTGAGATCCTGTCCGGCGGAGAACGCGCGTCCCGCCCCGGTCAGCACCAGGACTCTCGCCTTGCCGGACGCTTCCACCTGATCGAGTGCGTGCCGGATCTCCCGGTGCATTTCGCTGGTCAGCGAATTCAGCCGCGCCGGCCGATTCAGGGTCAGCGTTGCGACGCCATCCGCCACATCCAATAGAATCGAGTCGTAGTCCATCCAGTCTTCCTCCCGGAGTGCGGCCGCCCGGCCTGGCGCGGGGCTGCGCAATGCCGCGGGATTATCACACCACGAACGAGTCAGCGAGAACTGTCATGACGTACGAGAACATCCTGGTCGAGACCCGTGGAAAGGTCGGTCTCGTCACCCTGAACCGGCCGAAGGCGCTGAATGCGCTGTCGCCCGCCCTCATGCGCGAACTGGCTGCCGCCATCGACGTGTTCGAGGCGGACGAGGACATCGGCGCCATTGTCGTCACAGGCAGCGAGCGGGCCTTTGCTGCAGGCGCGGACATCAAGGACATGCAGACCAAGTCCTACATGGATGTCTACAAGTCCGACTTCATCACCGCCGAGTGGGAGCGCGTCACCCGCTGCCGCAAGCCGGTGATCGCGGCGGTGGCGGGATTCGCCCTCGGCGGCGGCTGTGAACTCGCCATGATGTGCGACTTCATCATCGCCGCCGACAATGCCAGGTTCGGCCAGCCGGAGATCAACCTGGGCATCATCCCGGGGGCCGGTGGCACCCAGCGCCTGACCCGTTTCGTCGGCAAGTCCAAAGCCATGGAAATGGTGCTGCTCGGGCAGGCGCGGATGATGGACGCCGCCGAAGCGGAGCGGTCTGGCCTCGTCAGCCGTGTGGTGCCCCTGGCATCGTTGCTGGAGGATGCCGTGGCCACGGCCGCGAAGATCGCCGAACTGAGCCAGCCGATCGTCATGATGGCCAAGGAGTCGGTCAACCGCGCCTACGAGACCACGCTGGCCGAGGGTGTCCGGTTCGAGCGCCGCCTGTTCCACTCCGCCTTCGCCGCCGAGGACCAGAAGGAAGGCATGGCTGCCTTCGTCGAGAAGCGCAAGCCCGCCTTCAAGCACAGATAAGTCGCGCGGGACCCGCCCGTCGGGGGTCCGCTGCCGTCAACGCGTGCAGCGGGCGCCCTGTCCATCCCGGCGCCCAGGGAAGCGTTCGGCGCCGGATGGTGACGCTGGAGCCGTGTCGAAAGCTGGGATATACTCCGCGCCCTCGCTGGCGTAGCTCAGTCGGTAGAGCAACTGATTCGTAATCAGTAGGTCGGACGTTCGATTCGTCTCGCCAGCACCATATCACGCACAACACAAAGGCCACCCGCAGGGGTGGCCTTTGTGTTTCGGGGTTGCCTGGTCACCCACGCAGTCTCTGCCATCGCCGCGCGCTGCCTCGGCAACGACGAAGCCCCGGATGGGCCGCCCGAATTCACCGGGCGCCGGACTGCCCGACGAGCCGCACCTCGCGCTGCGGCAACGGGATGGCGATGCCACGGGCCCTGAAGGTCTCGGCCACCGCCTGATTCAGATCGCCCATCACGTCGTTGTGATCGGACACCGCGACCCAGGGACGGATGGAGATGTGGATCGAGGAGTCTCCCAGGGCATCGACCTGCACGTCCGGCTCCGGGTCCTTCAGCACACGAGGATGCGCGTCGAGGATCGCGCGGATGGTGGAGACCGCCTCCCGCAGGTCGGCGTCGTAGGACACGCCCACGACGTTGCGGATCTGGCGGATGCGCCCGTGGTTGTGCAGCACCTCGCCCACGATCTTGCGATTCGGGATCACCACCCTCGACAGGTCGACATGCGTCAGCGTGGTGCTGAAGAGGGCGATCTGACTCACCTCACCCTCGACCCCGATCACGGACACGTATTCACCCACGCGGAAGGGTTTGGTGAAGATGATGGTGAGTCCGGCGACCACATTGCTCAATACCCCCTGGGTTGCCAGCGCGACGCCGGCACCGGCGACGCCCAGGCCCGCCACCAGGGGCAGCAGTTCCACCCCGAGGTTCTGCAGTGCCAGGATGAGAAACAGGCCGAACACGAGCAGGCGGATGACACGCACCAGCAGGGCACGTACCGGTGGTTCGAGCTCGAACCGGTCCAGACCACCTGCCATCACCCGCGACACCCAGCGGCCCACCAGGGCGCCGACCACCAGGATCATGACCGCGGCGAGCAGGCGCGGGCCGAAACGGATGGCCAGGTCGATGACCACGGTCTTGATCTGGGTGACGGTCTCGAGATGTTCGTCCATGTCGGTCCTGTGCTCCCTCTTGTTGAGCGGGTGCCGGCGGGAACGCCGGCCCCGGTGGAATCCTCAGTCGATCATCAGGCAGGCCATGCCGTCCGCGAGCTTGGGCTCGAACCAGGTGGACTTGGGGGGCATGATCAGACCCTTGTCGGCGACCGCCATCAGCGATTCCAGCGGGGTGGGGTGCATCGCGAAGGCGGCTTCCGATGCGCCGCTGGACACGCGCCGTTCCAGTTCGTCCAGGCCACGTATGCCGCCGACGAAATCGATGCGCTGGTCGCGTCTGGCGTCCTCGATGCCAAGCAGCGGTTCCAGTATCTCGCGCGCCAGCAGACTCACGTCGAGGCTCGCCACGGGGTCCGCAACGGGGATGCGCGCAGCCTCCAGGGTGAGCCGGTACCAGCCGCTGCGCAACAGCAGCCCGAATTCGCCGGCCCTGCGGGGCGTCACGGCCGATGGCTCGGGCGTGACCGCGAAGCGCTGCGCCAGTACCGTGAGGAAGCCCTCCGGCGTCCATCGCCCGAGGTCCTTCACCACGCGGTTGTAGGCCAGGATGCGCATGGCGTGGTGCGGGAAGGCCACGGCGAGGAAGCGCTGTGAGGGATGGCCGGTGGCGCATCCGGCCGCCCGATGGCGGGCAGCCACGCGGGATGCCGCCGCGGAACGGTGGTGGCCGTCGGCGATGTACAGGGCCGGCATGCGCTCGAAGGCCTCGGTCAGTCGTGCCTGCAGAGCCGTATCGTCGAGGCGCCAGAGCGCGTGCTCGACACCGTCCGGTGCGATGGCACTGTCGGACGGCGCTGGGGCGGTGGCCCGGGCGAGCATGTCGTCCACCTCGGGCGCTGATGGGTAGGCCAGCAGCACGGGGCCCGTGTGTCCGCCCACGGCCTCGATGTGGCGGACCCGGTCGTCCTCCTTGTCCGGCCGGGTCAGTTCGTGGCGCCGGATATGTCCTGCGTCATAGGCGGCGATGTCGGCCGCCGCCACCACCCCGGTCTGCACATGTCCCGCCGTCCGCATCCGGTAGGCGTAGTAGGCGGGGCGGGTGTCCCGCTGCAACACGCCGGCGGAGCGCAGGCCTGCCAGGTTGCGCTGCGCGGTGGCGTACACCTCCGCGGTGTGTGGGTCGGTACCGGGCGCGAGATCGATCTCCGGCCTGGATACGTGCAGGAAACTCCACTGTCGGCCCGCGGCCAGGCGTCTGGCCTCTTCCGTGGACACGACGTCATAGGGCGGGGCGATGACCTCCGAAGCGCGGCCGGGGACCGGGCGGAGGGCGGCGAAGGGCTGGATCAGGGGCACGGGATCGCGGTCCGGAGGCGAAGGTCTGCGGATTGTACGCACCCGGGCCAGTGCGGGAGCGCTGCGTGTTGGGGTCCGTCGCGCAGCGTCCGCCCGCGTCCGGGAGTGTGCGCCGTGTGTGTGGTACTCTTCGCCTCGCGGCATCGTAGACCAGTCCCCTCGCCGCGTCTTGTTTTCGATCTCATCGCTTCGTCATCCTCGACTGGCATCACCCTCTCCGGGTGACATGGGTCGACGCGGTAATTTCCCTTCTGGAGCACCATGTCTTTTGCATCCCTCGGGCTGTCCGAGCCCATCCTGCGCGCGCTCGCCGATCGCGGCTACACCGAACCCACGCCCATCCAGCAGCAGGCCATCCCGGCCGTGCTCGGCGGCGGAGACCTGCTGGGCGGCGCCCAGACCGGCACCGGCAAGACCGCCGGATTCACGCTGCCCCTGCTGCAGCGCCTCAGCACCACCCAGTCCGCAAGGCGGGGCGGTGGCCATGCCCCGGTGCGTGCCCTGATCCTCACGCCGACGCGTGAACTCGCCGCCCAGGTGGAGGAGAGCGTCCGCGAATACGGCAAGTACCTGGACCTGAAGTCCATGGTGATGTTCGGCGGCGTCGGCTTCCAGCCGCAGGTGGACCGCCTGCGGCAACGGGTGGACATCCTGGTTGCCACCCCCGGTCGCCTGCTGGATCACGCGTCGCAGAAGACCGTCGACCTGTCGGCTGTGGAGATTCTGGTTCTGGACGAGGCCGACAGGATGCTCGACATGGGCTTCATCCGAGACATCCGCCGTGTGCTCGCGCTGCTGCCGCCGAAGCGTCAGAACCTGTTGTTCTCGGCCACCTTCTCGGATGACATCCGCGCGTTGGCGGACGGTCTGCTCGACCATCCGGCCACGGTCGAGGTGGCCCGCCGCAACACGCCGACCGAACTGGTGGACCAGCGCGCAATCGCCGCGGAGAAGGGCGTCAAGCGCGCCCTGCTCTCCCATCTCGTCAACAGCCGCCAGTGGCAGCAGGTGCTGGTCTTCACCCGCACCAAGCATGGCGCCAATCGTCTGGCCGAGCAGCTCACCCGCGATGGCATCAGCGCCATGGCCATCCATGGCAACAAGAGCCAGGGAGCGCGCACCCGCGCGCTGTCGCAGTTCAAGGACGGCAGCCTGCGGGTGCTGGTGGCCACCGACATCGCTGCGCGGGGCCTGGACATCGTCGAACTGCCCGTTGTGGTGAATTACGAGTTGCCCAACGTGCCCGAGGATTACGTGCACCGCATCGGGCGCACCGGCCGTGCCGGCTGCACCGGTCTGGCGTATTCGCTGGTGGCCTCCGACGAGCAGGGCTTCCTGTCCGACATCGAGAAGCTGATCCGGCGCCAGGTCGTCCGGGAAGCGCTGGCGGATTTCGACATGGCGGCGGCGATTGCCGCGGCGCGCAGCAGTGGCGCTGGCGAGGAGGATCGCCCGCCGCGTCAACCCCAGGGAAGGGGACGTCAGGGTGCCGGTGCCCAGCGAGGGGCCACCCAGGCCCCGGCGGGTGCGCGTGTCGGGGCGCCCGCCGGCCGGCGGGCCGCGTCCGGCGAGCCTCGGCGTCAGGATGCCCGGCAACCCGAGGGGCAGCCTGCCGCGGGTGGTCAACGACGTGCCGCCGATGGCCGCCGAACCGCCGATGCGCCACGCCAGGGGCAGGGCAGGCCGACGGCCCGCGGTCCGGGCGGCGTCGCTCGGGGCCGCTCAGCGGACGGCAACCGCTCTGCAGCACCGCAGCGCGGTGAGGTCGACGGCAATCGTGGCTTCCCCTCCCAGCGTCCCGAGGTGGACGGCAACCGGGCGCCGGCACACCACCGTGCGGAGCCTGACGGCAACCGCGCGCCCGAGCCGCGCCGCGAGGTGAACGGCAATCGGGCGCCCACACCGAGACGCAGTGAGGTCGACGGCAATCGCGCCGGCGCTGGCGGCGATCGTCGGGCCACTGCCGATCAGGCCGGTACGGGGCGTTCCGGACGCATCAAGGGCGCACTGTCCCAGGCCTTGGGAGTGCTGCGCCGTTTGGGGTAGAGTCCGCGTCCATGGACGCCCCCGCCCTGAACCGATTTTCCCTGGCCGGCCGCCGCGTGCTCGTCACCGGCGCGGGCCGGGGAATCGGCAGGGCGCTGGCCGAGGCGCTTGCCGCGGCTGGCGCAGCGGTCGCGGTGGCCGCGCGCACCGCGTCGGATCTCGATGAGGTCGTTCGCGTCATCCGGGCCTCGGGCGGTGAGTCGGTGGCGGTCCCCATGAACGTTGCCGACGTGGCGGCCTGCCGTGAAGGGGTCGCCGCCGCGGTGGCCGCGCTGGGCGGCATCGACGTGTTGTTCAACAACGCCGGCGTCGAGCAGGTATGCCCATCCCTGGATGTCGACGAGGCGCTCTGGAGCCGGATCGTCGACACCAATCTCAAGG